>JBBQHW010000066.1:0-14401 GCA_038324335.1 Holophagales bacterium | reverse complement strand
TGCCGTCCACCAGCGCTCCCTTGTCGAAGCCATCAAGCGCGCGCGCAATATCGCGCTCCTCTCTTTCGCCGCCGACTGATTTTAGTCGCTGGTGGACTTTCAAAAGGGGGGCCTAATGGCCCCCCTTTTTCCGCACGAAAGCCTCCCTCGAGAAGGATCCACCGGAGCCTTCTCGTCCCTTCGGGACCGGTCGTCTTCTGCCGTCCACCAGCGCTCCCTGGTGGAAGCCATCAAGCGCGCGCGCAACATCGCGCTGCTCTCCTTCGCCGCCGACTGATTCCAGGCGCTGGTGAACTTTCAAAAGGGGGGCCAACTGGCCCCCCTTTTTTCGCACGAAAGGCTCCCTCGTGAAGGCTCCACAGGAGCCTTCACGTCCCTTCGGGACCGGTCGTCTTCTGCCGTCCACCAGCGCTCCCTTGTCGAAGCCATCAAGCGCGCGCGCAATATCGCGCTGCTCTCCTTCGCCGCCGACTGATTCCAGGCGCTGGTGAACTGAAAAGCGGGGGCTTCGGCCCCCGCTTTTCATTGGGATTAATGGTTACGATCAATGCCGTGATTTCCTTAGCTCCTCATTGCGTTGCCAAAGTTCCTTTGGCATAGTCTGCGCTGGAGGTGGACCATGCAAGGCATTCGGATGATGGCTGGACTGCTGACAGTTCTGGTCGGCGCTTCCATGTCTGAAGGTGTGGCCCAGGGACTGGGCGCGAACCAACAGGCGGCCCAGGGGGGGATGGCTGAAACCTACCTGTCCCTGGATGGCGAAAGTGCGGGACCGATTGCGACCATGGTGCAGACGCAGACCGCCGCGGGCTTCGACGTGAAGCTGAACCTTGCCCCGCCGCTGATGTCTCCCCATTTCTACACCAGCTGGTTGGCCCCGGCCCTGCAGGGGCAGAAGCCACTCAAGACGGTCCGACTCCTGAGTATCTCGATGGCCAGTGGGACAAGACAGGTGGTCGCAGTCCAGGAGGCGGTCGGTGTCGCTCCGAGGCAGATCGATTTCCCCCTGCTGGATGCAGGCAGCCATGAGCAGCTCAAATTCTCGGTGTCCTTCTCGGCGCCGGGCATGCATCCGGTCCAGCGTACGGCGTCGCCCTCGACCCCGACTGTGAATCAGTACCAAACGCACCTCAGCGCGTCGAATTTCCGACTCAATTTCCAGGGCAATCCCCTGCTGGACGCCTCGCGCGTATCCAAGATCGAGGCCATCAGCGTCGGGCCCAGAGGCGGCATCCCTGTCCTGGCCGCGCCCCTGAAGTCCCAGGCTGTGGGGGCGAAGTCCCTCCCACCGGAGATCAAGAGCCTGGCGGCCCCGGGTGGCGTGGCCACCTCCAACCTGGTTTTCTACATCGCCCAGACCCATGCCATGCCATTCCAGGATTGGCTCGCCACCAGCCCGAACCAGACCCGAAACGGCTCCATCACCTACCTCAAGCCGAACCTGACTCCCTGGGGGACCCTCGGCCTCAAAGGCCTGACCATCACGAAGCTCACCACGGAGACCAATCCGGGCCATGACGGCATTCGCAAAGTGAAGGTCGAAATGACCGTGAGCAGCGTGCAGTTTACGCAGGGGCCCTAGGATTCAAGCCCCGGCTCACCCGGACGGATGGCGACGATCTCCAGTTCCTGGGGGCCGGCGGGCCGGCGCCACTTCACCAGTTCTCCCAGCTCGGCGTTCAGGAGAGCCTTGGCCAGGGGTGAGACCCAGCTGAGCTTGCCCAGGGCCGGATCGGCCTCGTCCTCACCCACGATGGTGAAGGTCTCACGGTTGCCAGACTCGTCGCACACCTCCACGGTGGCGCCGAAATGCACCCGGTCCGGCGAACCCGCTCCCGGGGCCACGAGGACGGCCCGCCCCAGGCGCTCCTCAACGTAGCGCAGGTCACGTTGGACCAGGGCCAGATCCTGGGGGCTGGCCTGCTTGCCTTCGCCCCGCAGCCGCTGCCGCCGGGCCTCCAGCTCAGCCTGGTGGGCCTGGAGCTGGCGCAACCCGGCCGGCGTCACGTAGTTCGGGTGCGGGCTCTGATTGCGCTCGGGCAGGGGCTCGGGGGCTCCTGTCTCGTCCGGATCCTTGACGAAGGCTCGATTCACCTGGGCTGCTCCCGATTCAGAAGTGGACCGTGTGGCCCTATGGGAAAGCGTTTGCGGGGAGGCCCCGGCTGGAGCTTCCCATGGTGGGTTCACCACCTGGGCCAGAGCAAGGACTCTGTCCCGCTGGGGCCCCCGGTTGGATGCAGCACGCTTCCCTGCTGGCCTGAGTTAACCTGGAGCCATGCCCGATGAAAAGCCCCTCCTCCGACTCCCCATGCCGCTGCGGAAGCAGAAGGCCCTGAAGGCTGCGTGGAAGCCTCTGCTGCTCCAGTTGCTGGTACCTGGCGCCGGCTACTGGGCCATCGGGGAGAAGGGCCGAGCCAAGGCCTTCTTCGGCGTGTGGGTGGTGTTCTGCGTCCTGGGCGCGCTCCAGATGCAGTTCGGCGCGGTGGATGGCATCAGGGGCGGCATCTTCGTGCCTGTGCAGGGGTCCTGGCTGCCCACCCTCGGGGCCCTCGGCACGGCGGGCATCGGGCCGGTTTACGGGGCCTTCGCCTGGGCCTTCGGCGGCGCGGGCACGGAGCCCGTGCGCACACTCACCCAGGAGTACGGCGCCACCTACGTGATGGTAGCTGGCCTCCTGAATTGGCTCTGCTGCTTGGATCTCTGGGACCGCGTCACGGGCCGGTGGGTTTTCCGGTTGCCGAAGGACGAGCAGATCGAACTCGCCAAGGGCAACGAGTAACCATCACGCCCTCCGGGGCTGCAGGGCGGAACCAGCCGTGGCACAGTGGGAGGCATCCCCGGAGCCATCATGGAAACGCCCAGCGAGACCGCCGCTGAAGCCTCCCTTCGCCTGCCCGCGGCCACGATCTTCCTGAGCGCGTTCTTGCTCTTCCAGGTGCAGCCGGTGGTGGGGAAGCTGGTGCTGCCGTGGTTTGGCGGCAGTGCCGGCGTCTGGACCACCTGCCTGCTGTTCTTCCAGATGCTGTTGCTGCTGGGTTACCTCTATGCGCACCTGGTGGTGCGCCACCTATCCCACCGGGGGCAGGTGCGCCTGCACGGCGGCCTGCTGCTATTGGCTGTGCTCACCCTGCCCCTGCGGCTCCATCCGCTGCTCCGCCCCGCCGATGGCGCCGAGCCCCTGGCCCGCCTCCTGGCCCTGCTGGTGTTGACCGTGGGCCTGCCTTACCTGCTGCTCTCCACCACCGGGCCCCTGGTCCAGGCCTGGGTGGCCCGACGGGGCCACGTGCCCTACCGCCTCTTCGCCCTTTCGAACCTGGCTTCCATGCTGGCCCTGCTGTCCTACCCGCTGGTGGTGGAACCCTTCGTACCGCTGAAGGCCCAGTCCTGGCTCTGGTCCGCGGGCTTCGTCGCCTTTGCAGTGCTGGTCTTCAGCATGGCCCGGCGGAACGCCCAGGAGCGGCCCTTGGTACCGATCGCGCAGGAACCCGAGCTGGCGCCACCAGCCGGAATGAAGGTGCTCTGGATCGTTTTCGCCGCCGTACCCTCCATGCTGCTCATGGCCGTCACCACCCACCTGAGCACCAACGTGGCCCCCATCCCCTTCCTGTGGGTGCTGCCGCTGGTCCTGTACCTCCTCAGCTTCATCCTCTGCTTCGAAGGCACCCGGTGGTACCGGCGCGGACTCTTCCTGGGCCTGGTGCCCGTCCTGCTGACGGTCATGACGCTGTCACTGAATCCGAACTTCCGCTGGGTCGACTATCACTTCAAGGCGCTGAACGCCGCCGCGGGCTGGCTGGGCTCCATCCGGGGCCAGGTGCTCCTCTTCAATGCCGGCCTCTTCGTCATCTGCATGATGGCCCATGGGGAGCTGGCGCGGCGGCGCCCCCACCCCCAGTTCCTGACCGGCTTCTACCTGCGGATCAGCCTGGGTGGCGCCCTGGGTGGCTGCTTCGTGGCCTTGCTGGCGCCGCGCTTCTTCACCACCTACCTGGAACTGCCCATCGGACTGGTGGCGGCGGCCCTCGTGGCAGGGCTCGCCCTGGCCTGGGACAGCAGCTCCTACCGCGGGTGGCGCCTCTTCGCGGCGGGTGCCCTGTGCCTCCTGGCGGCCGGTCTCGGCCTCGTTGCCTCCGGTTTGAACCGGGATGCCAGCCGCATCACCGTGACCCGGGGCCGGAATTTCTACGGCACCCTCTCGGTTTACGACAATCCTGAAGGAACCTGGCGCACCCTGGCCCACGGCACCATCACCCACGGGGGCCAGTTCCTCGATCCCGCCCAGGCGAACAACCCCGCCACCTACTACAGCCGGGATTCCGGCGTAGGCCTGGCCATCGCCAGCCTGCCGGCAGGGCCCCGGAAACTGGGCGTGGTGGGCCTGGGCTCTGGGAGCCTTGCCGCCTATGGCCGCCCCGGCGACCGGCTCCGCTTCTACGAAATCAATCCCCTGGTCGAGCCCTTCGCCCGCCGCTACTTCACCTTCCTGGGCCAAGGGCGGGCCGCGACGGAGGTGGTGCTGGGCGATGCCCGGCTCAGCCTGGAGGTGGAGTCGCCCCAGGGCTACGACCTGCTGGCCATCGACGCCTTCTCGGGCGACGCCATCCCCGTGCACCTGCTGACCCGCGAGGCCTTCGCCCTCTACTTCCGGCACCTCGCCCCCGGCGGCGTTCTGGCCGTGCATGTCTCGAACAAATACCTCCGGCTTCAGCCCGTGGTGCGGGCGGCGGTGGACGCCTTCGGCCAGACCGCTTGCGTGGTGGATACGGAGTCGAACGAGGAAACCGGTGCCTATGGTTCCATCTGGGTGCTGATCACCCGGGAGGCGGCCTTCTTCGATCGCCCCGTCTTCCAGAAGAACAGGGACGTGTCGCCCCTGCCGGCCGCCTCGCTGCTCTGGCGGGACGACTTCAGCAACCTGTTCCGGGTGCTGAAGTGACTAGCCCTCGGCCTTGAGACTCTTCGCCAGCAACTGGGTGCGGATGAACACGTCGATGTCGCCGTCCAGCACCTTCTGGGTCTGGCTGGTCTCGGCGCCGGTGCGGTGATCCTTCACCATCTGGTAGGGCTGGAGCACGTAGCTGCGGATCTGGCTGCCCCAGGCCACGTCGGCCTTGTCGCCGCTGGCGGCGGCCACCTTGTCCAGGAACTTCCGCTGTTCCACTTCGTAGAGGCGGCCTTGCAGCACCTTCAGGGCCGTCGCCCGGTTCTTGATCTGGCTGCGCTCGTTCTGGCAGCTCACCACGATGCCCGTGGGCAGGTGGGTGAAGCGCACGGCGGATTCGGTGCGGTTCACGTGCTGGCCACCGGCGCCGCTGGCCCGGAACACGTCGATCTTGAGGTCCTTCTCCGGGATGTCCACGTTGATGGTGTCGTCCAGTTCGGGGCTCACATACACGGCCGCGAAGCTGGTATGGCGGCGCTTGGCGGAATCGAAGGGGCTGATGCGCACCAGGCGGTGGACCCCCGCCTCGGCCCGGAGGTAGCCGTAGGAAAACGGCGCATCCACGATGAAGGTGGCGCCCTTGATGCCTGCCTCCTCGCCATCCTGGTAGTCGATCATCTCCGTGGCCCAGCCCTTGGTTTCGCAGAAGCGCAGGTACATGCGCAGCAGCATGGCCGCCCAATCCTGGCTTTCCGTGCCGCCGGCGCCGGGGGCGATGGCCACGATGGCGTGGTTGTTGTCCAGGTCGCCGCTCAGCATCATGCGGAGTTCCGCGTCCTCCACGGCCTTCCGGAGCCCGCCTTCGATGGCCTCGACCTCCGCCAGCATGTCGCCATCTTCCTTGGCCAGTTCCAGGCCGGTCTCGAGGTCTTCGATGCCCCCGGACAGGCGCTTGGCCAGGGCTATGTCGTTGGTGATCGAGCCCCGCTTCTGCAGGAGGGGCTTCGCCGCATCTGGGTTGTCCCAGAAGCCAGGTGCCGTGGTCCGTTCCTCGATCTGCTCCAATTCCAAGGCCTTGCGCTCGGGATCCAGGTGGGCGACCAGCTGCTGGACGCGGGGCTCCAGCTCATTCTTGGCTCGCACCAGGGTCTCGAAATCCATACCAGGCTTCTCCAGTTTCCCGCGACCAGCTTCCAGGCCCAGGGGAACCTTCGAGTTTAAAGCAATCCGCGCGATTCCAGGCCCACGCTATTCTGGGTGGATGCCCGAATTCATCCCCGTGATCCCCGCCGACCTGGAGCCCACCCTCCGGGGGGTCCTGACCGGCCATGGGGGGGTGCCGCTGGCCTGGGCCCGCTGGGAACACCCCAGCCCCAGGGGCCGGGTGGTGATCTCCCATGGCTATGGCGAACACGGCGAGCGCTACCGGCATACCGCCAAGTGGCTCCACGATCTGGGCTGGGCCGTCTCCAGCATGGATCACCGGGGCTTCGGCCGCTCGGGCGGCCTCCGCGGCGATGCGGTGGGCATCCGGGCCTTCGTGGATGACTTCGCGCTCTTTCTCCGGCAGGAACGGCGCCACGACGCCGAGCGCACCGGCGCCACGGCCCGGGTGGTGGACGGCGTGCCCATGCCCCCCCTGCCCGTCTGTCCCCAGGTGGTGCTGGGCCACAGTTTCGGCGGCCTGGTGGCCCTGCTGACCCTGCTCTGGCATGTGGACACCCTGGATGGCCTCATCCTGTCGAGCCCAGCCGTCACCTTGCGTTCCAATTCCCGGCTGCTGGTGATCCTGTCGCGCTTCCTGCGCTGGTTCGTTCCCCACCGTCCCATCCAGATGCATGGGGACAAGAGCGAGGTCTGCTCGGACCCGGTCCTGGTCCAGCGCTACGAGGCGGATCCCCTCTGCCATCGCTGGGCCACGGCGTCCTTCGGCGCCGCGCTGGACGAAGGCCGCACGGAAATCCTGTCCCTGGGCCACGAACTGGACCGTCCCATGCTCTTGCTGGAGGCCGGCGACGACACGGTGGTGGATCCGGACGGTTCCGAGGAACTCTGGTCCGCCGTCCAGCCCGGGCTGCTGGAACGCCATCGGCTGCCTGGCTTCCGCCACGAGATCTTCCATGACCGCCTGCGGGCCCAGGCCCAGGCCCTGGCCGAACCCTGGCTTGAGCGACTGTACCTGTCCTGGAACCCTTCCCCCAGGAACCCTTCCCCCAGGAACCCTTCCCATTGTCCCGCCATGTCTACAGTGCCGTCTCCGGAGCCCGCATGAAGCGCATCCTCACCGCTCTCTCCCTCGTCGCCGCCCTGGCGGGCCTGGGACTGGGCTGCAAGAAACCCAAAGCCGTGGACACCAGCGTCACCGCGGCCCAGCTCATGATCACGGCCGACAAGCAGATGAAACAGGGGAAATTCAACGAGGCCCGCGTGACCTTGCGCCATCTGGAGCAATACCTGCCGGGCTCCGCGGAGTTCCCCAAGGCCAAGCTGATGCTCGGCGACAGTTTCTTCTTCCAGCCCAGCCCCAGCTACCCCGAGGCCGAGGTCGAGTACACCAGCTTCCTGAACTATTTCCCCCGCCACGAACTGCGGGACTACGCGATGTACCACCGCGGGCTGTGCCACTTCTCTTCCATCGAGAGCGCGGAGCGTGATCAGACGGAGACCCGGAAGGCCCTGGAGGGCTTTCAGCAGCTGCTCGCCGAATCCCCGGGCAGTTCCTATGCCGGGGAAACCCGGGCCAAGATCCTCCAGTGCTGGCGCCGCATCGCGGAGCACGAGCTGATCGTGGGGGTGTTCTACGTGAACACCTACTACTACCCCGGGGCCGAGCACCGGCTGAAAACGCTGCTCGAGACCTATCCCGACTACGTGGATCGCGAGCGCGCCTACTACTACCTGGCCGAGGCGCTGCGCCAGCGCTTTCTTTCTGGCGAGGAGGTGACCCAGTTCGAGAAGGACTACGCGATCAAGCTGCAGAAAGAGAACCTCAAAACCCTCTCCAAGGAGGAGATCGCCCAGTACCTGAAGGATTTCACCGTCTTCAGCAACGAACGCATCAAGGGCTTCCGCACCGAGGCCAAGAGCTACTACCAGAAGCTGGTGGAAAGCTACCCTGGCTCGGAGTGGGCCCGTCGCGCCGCCGACCGCCTGGTCACCATGGGCACCAGCGGTGTGAAGGAAGAATTGGATAGTTAGGGCTGCCCGGGGGGACCGCCTGCTCGCTTCGCTCGCGAAGTTCCCCCGGACCCCCGCTGTCGGGGCGGGATGAACCCGCCCCGACAGCCTGTACTCTGGTTTCGGGAGGCGTCATGGAACTAAGCAGTCTCGGCCTCGGCACCTACTTGGGCCAGGCGACGGATGCCGCTGATGCCGCCTACGCCGCGGCAGCGCGGGCCTTCTTTTCGGCCGGGGGGAACGTCTTCGACACGGCTGCGAACTACCGCGGAGGGCGTTCGGAACGGGCCCTGGGCGCGGCCTTCCGGGGGCTTGCCCGGGATGATTTCTTCATCTCCACCAAGGCCGGCTACATCCCCACGCCCGAAGAGACCTCCGATGAGGGCGCCCGGGCCTGGTTCCACCGGGTGCTGGAAGCGCCCGGCATCCTGTCCGTGGAAGACCTGGTGGACGGCTGCCACGCCCTGACGCCGAAGTACCTGGCCCACCAGCTGAACATCAGCCTGGGTGCCTTGGGACTCGATACCCTCGACCTGTTCCACCTGCACAATCCTGAGCAGCAGTTGGCCCACCTGGGGGTGGAGCCGTTCTACGCCATGATCGGTCGGGCTTTCGAGGCCTGTGAGGGCTTCGTGGCGGCCGGGAAGATCCGCACCTACGGCGTGGCCACCTGGAACGGCTTCCGCGTGCCCCCAGGGCAGGCGGGGCACCTGAGCCTGGCCAGGTTGCTGGAGGCAGCCATCTCGGCCGGGGGCCGGGACCACCATTTCCGCTGGATCCAGCTGCCCCTCAACCTGGCCATGCCCGAGGCCTTCCTGGCTCCCACGCAGCTGCTCGACGGCACGGCCATGACCCCCCTGGAGGCCGCCCAGGCCAGCGGACTCTCGGTGCAGACGTCGGCCTCCATCATGCAGGGGCGCATCCTGGGCCAGTTGCCGGACGGGTTCGCGGAGGCGTTGGGCCTGCACACGCCCGCCCAGGCCGCCCTGCAGTTCACCCACTCCTGCCCGGGCGTCACCGTGGCCCTCTGCGGCATGGGACAGCCCGCGCACGTGGCCGAGAACGTGGCCATCCTGGCCGTCGACAAGCTCAACCCCGTCGCCTTGCGCAGTCTGTTCGGATGATCCTCCTGGCCATCACCCCAGGGCTCGGCTTCGACCGTGGGCGCTGGGAGAAGGTCCTGCGTTCCGGGGTGGACGCCTTCCTCCTCCGGGAAAAGCAACTGCCCGCCCGGGAGCTCCTCAACGCTGCCCGCTGGTGCCAGGACACGGCCCCCGAGGTCACCCTCTGGGTGACGGGCCGCCTCGATGTGGCCTGCGCGGCCGGCTGCGGGCTCCACGCACCGGAAGCCCACCCCGACGTGGAGCCGGGCCTGGTGCCTCTGTCGCGTCCCCTCCATGCGGTCGCCCAGTGGGGGGGCCGCAGCAGCGCCCGACAGCTCCTGATCGCCCCGGTCTTCTCCAGCCCCGGCAAGGGTGCGCCCTGGGGGGTCGACCGGCTGCACCACTTCCTCGATGGACTGCCGAGCGAAGGCCCAAGGCTGCTGGCCCTGGGCGGCGTGGACCCGTCGAACGCCCCCACCCTCAACCACCCCCGCCTCGCCGGCATCGCGGCCATCCGGCCCTTCTGGGAAGGCGATCCCGAGGGGACCGTGGCACGTTTTCGCGGCTGAACGGGGTATTCTTCCCCCATGTTCCGGGACTTGAGAGAGAAGGTCAGTGCGCCGCGCCGCCTGGTGGCCTGGGTCTTGATCGCCCTGCTGCTGTTGGCTTCAGCCTTTGTCTTCCGCCGCATCACGTCCCGTCCCGCCGTGCATCTGGCAGCTGACGTGATCCTCTGGTCGGTGCTGGCCTATGGTGGTATCCGGCTGATCTCCTTCCTGTTGCTGGACCCCTTGCTGAGCCACCGGAAAAGCGCCACCCCTGGCTTCGCACGGGATCTCCTGGTCTTCGTGCTCTACCTGGTGGTGGCCGGGGGCATCCTGCGCGAAGTGCTGCAGGTGAGCCTGGGCCAGCTGCTGGGTACCGGCGCCATCGCCGCGGCCGTGGTGGGCCTCAGCCTGCAGGAAGTGCTGGGCAACCTCTTTGCGGGCATCTCCCTGCACCTGGATCCGGCCTTCCTGGAAGGCGACTGGGTGGAGATCACCGGCAACCTGCGGGGCGGCCCCGGGCGCGAGACGCTCATCGGCCAGGTGGAGACCATGACCTGGCGCACGGTGCAGATCCGCACCGAAAACGGCGACATGGACATCCTGCCCAACCGCCTCATCGCCCAAGCCGTGGTGACCAACCTCTACGTGCCCTCGGGCCTGCACCGTCGCACGGCCAAGGTGACCGTCGAGCCTCGGCCGGACCTGCACCTGGGCATCGAAAAGCTCACCCGGGCCCTGGCTGGTCTGCCCCATCATCCGCACCATCGCCCGGAGGTGGTGGTCCACAGTTCGGACCTGGGTGGTGCGGTGCTGGAGATGCGCTTCTGGGCCCTGGGCTTCCGGCATGGCCGCCAGGGCACCTTCCACGCCACGCGGCTGGCCTGCACGGTGCTTCCCCGGGAGGGCTTCCGCCTCATGGGCCCCCACGGGCCCACGCCGCTGGTGACCCATTCAGAGACGACGCCGGGGCTTTCGCTCATGGGCGAGATCGTCCAGGAGCTGGGCCTGCCGGTCCATTGGGCGGAGGACCTCCGCCCCTTCCTGCAATTCCGTCATCTGGCGCCGGGCGAGGGCGTCATCCGGGAAGGTGACCCGGGCAATTCCCTCTTCGCTGTCCACCGCGGCACCCTGCAAGTGGTCCGCGCCGAGGAACGGCTGGAGCCCTACACCGGGCTCTTCTGGAAGCCCCTGGCAGAACTGGGCCCGGGGCAGTGGTTCGGCGAGGCCAGCCTGCTGACCGGCGCCCCCCGCAGCGCCACGGTGGTGGCGCTCACGGAGGCCCAGATCATCATCCTGCCCAAGGAGGGCTTCGAGGCCTCCCTGAAACGGGAACCGGAAGTGCTGGAGCGCCTGGTGGATCTCATGGAACGGCGGGACCAGGAGGGCGCCGAGGCGGCCATCCCGAAGGAGAACCGACGCACCCAGTGGTCCCGGCAGGTCCGGACCTGGTTCGGCCTGGACTGACCTCCCTACCCACACTGGTATCCTGGAGGCAGGAGGGTCCATGGACTTGCCAGAACATCTGCACCACCTGGTGAGCGATCTGGGCGATTCCCTGGTGAAGGCCTTGGCCGAGGACGAGCACTGCCGCGACCTGGCCTTCCAGATCCAGGCCAAGGGCTACGGCCTCATGCTCATCCTGGAGGCCTCCCCCATGAGTGCCGGCCACCGGGTGCTTTCCGATCGCACCGAGGAGGCGGAGTCCCCACTGCCTTTTTCCGAAGACGACATGCGGCTGATGAAGTCCTTCAAGATCCGGATGGACTAACTTGGCCCTGCCCTGGGATCTGCCCGCCCCCGAAGCGGGAAAGGCGCCACGCCCCAATGCCGCAGGGCTGGGGCGCGAGGACCTGGGCGCGCTCCTCACCTCGCTCGGGGAACCCGCCTGGCGCGGGGGGCAGCTCTTCTCGGGGCTGCTGCGCCAACGCTGGACCCGCTGGGAGCAGTTCTCGACCCTGTCCAAGGCCCTGCGCGCGCGGTTGGAGGCCGAAGTGGACCTCGCCTGGCCCGCCATCGTCCAGAGTGAAACCTCCTCGGACGGCTCCACCAAGCACGTCTTCGAACTGGCAGATGGGAAACAGGTCGAAGGCGTCCACATGCCTTATGTCGTCCGGGGGTCCGGTCTGCGACCTACACCCCCGGAACCCCCGCGCCTAGGGCAGGCTCAGCCTGCCCTAGGCTACACCGTCCGGGGGTCCGGTCTGCGACCTACACCCCCGGAACCCCCGCGCCTAGGGCAGGCTCAGCCTGCCCTAGGCTTCGAAGCTTCTGACGAACACCTCGAACGAGTGACCCTCTGTCTGTCGAGCCAGGTGGGCTGCGCCATGGGCTGCACCTTCTGCGCCACGGGCCAAATGGGCATCATCCGCAACCTCAGCGCCGCCGAGATCGTGGGCCAGGTGGTGGCCATGTTGAACCACCACGCCCATCCGCAGGGACGGCCGGTAAATCTTGTCTTCATGGGCATGGGCGAACCCCTGCACAACTTCGAGCACCTCATGGCCGCCTTCGCGACCCTCACGGACGCCGAAGGCCTCGCCATCCCGCCCCGCCGCATCACCGTGTCCACCTCGGGGCTGGTGACCGGCATCGACCGCCTGGGCAGCTACGCCCGCCGGCCCAGGCTGGCCCTGAGCCTCAACGGCACCACCAACGAGCGCCGCTCGCAGATCATGCCCGTGAATCGCGTCTGGAACCTGGAGGCCCTGGCCGGCGCCCTGGAGCGCTTTCCGCTGCAGTCCGGCGAGCGCATCACCCTCGAATACGTGCTGCTGAAGGGCGTCACCGACGGCCTGGATGATGCCCGGCGCCTGGTGGCCTTCGCCCGGCGCTTCCCGGCCAAGGTGAACCTGATTCCCTTCAATCCGCATGAGGGCGCAGCAGGAGGCGGAGCCCCACCGGCGCGAAGCGACGGCCCGCAGGGTGCGGCCCAGGACGGGCCGCGTGACGGCTCCGGCTTTGAGCCCCCGGACGAATCTCGCGTGAGCGCGCTCTGCCGCCTGCTGGCGGAAGCGGGCCTGCCCGTGAGCGTCCGCCGCAGCCGGGGCCAGGACGTGTCGGGCGCTTGTGGTCAGCTGGTGCGGGAAGGTCAGACTCGAGGTTCGGGATCCAGATGACTTCGGTCATGCTGATCGGGTGCAATCCACGCCGAAACCCTTTTTCGAGACGCTCCATGCCCTGCTGGACACGGAGGGTGAGATCACGCTCGGGGAGTTGCTGGATGCCGCCGGCGAGCAGACCTATGGCCTGCTGGTGCTGCTGCTGTCTCTGCCGAATCTCATTCCCGGCCTGAACCTGGGCCTGGCCCCCGTGGGCGGGGCGGGGCTCATGGCCCTGGGCGCCCAGCTGGCCTGGGGCCGCCCGCACCCCTGGGTGCCCAAGCGCGTGCAGGCCCAGCCCATCCACAAAGGCCGCATCAAGGAGGCCCTCGCCAAGTTCGAGGTCCAGCTCAACCGCTTCCGCTGGCGTGGGGCGGAGCAGCGGCCCCTCAACCCTCGCTGGATGGGCGCCGGCATCGCCTGGACCGGTTTCCTGCTGGCCCTCCCGGTCCCGCTGCCCTTCGGCAACCAGTTGCCTGCCGCCATCCTCTGCCTGCTGGGTGCGGCCCTGCTGGAAGAGCGGCCCGCCTGGGCCTGGATCGGCACCGCCGCCACCTTTGCCAACACGTTCTACTTCGCCTCCAGCTTCGGCATCATCCTCCGCGCCTTCAGCAAGGCCTTCCACGCCATGGTCCATTGATGCGCATCGAGGCCCTGACACTGTTCCCGGAATTCTTCGCGGCCGCCCACCTCGGCATCACGGGGCGCGCCTTCCGGGAACTGGGGCACACCCTCCAGACGCACAATTTTCGACCCTTCGCGGGCAACGCCTTCGGCCATGTGGATGATGCCCCTTTCGGCGGCGGACCCGGCATGGTGCTGCGCCCGGACGTGCTGCGGGACACGCTCGCCTCGGTGCCACGGACCGGCACGGGCCGCGTCATCCACTTCAGTCCCGCCGCACCGCCCCTCACCCACGCAAAGGTGCTGGAGCTGGCCCGCCTCGACCAGCTGATCCTGGTCTGCACCCGCTACGAGGGACTGGATCAGCGGGCCGTGGAACGGTTCGTGGACGAGGAGTTCAGCCTCGGCGAGGCCGTGCTCAGCGGCGGGGAGCTGCCGGCCCTCTTCCTCATCGACGCCGTCTGCCGCTGGCTGCCGGGGGTGCTCGGCAACGAGGCTTCCGCCGAACAGGACAGCTTCGCCACGGGTCTGCTGGACCATCCCCACTTCACGCGCCCGGCCACCTTCGAAGGCCAGGATGCTCCGGCCGTCCTCCAGGGCGGTGACCATGGCGCCATCCGCCTCTGGCGCCTCCGGGAGGCCATGGCCCGCACCCAGCGGTTGCGGCCGGACCTCTGGGCGGCCTACCTGCGCGAGCGGGTGGCCGAGTTGGACCGCCCGGCCCAGTGGTGCGCCTGGCAGGTGGAACATCCCGAGAATTGGGATCGGCCGAAACCCAAGGGGTGGAAGGGGTGGCGTGGGCTGTAGCTGGTGGGCCGTGAGATCTAGGCTGTAGGCCATAGGCTGTAGGAAAACAGCCCCAGACCGCCCGAGTATCCGCCCCGTACTGGAAGCCCCAAGGGCAAACACCTGGCGCGGCCCCACGGGCCGCAGCAGGAATCCTCTCCCACAGCCCATAGCCCATAGCCC
>JBBQHW010000065.1:0-14944 GCA_038324335.1 Holophagales bacterium | reverse complement strand
CCTCGCCACCCTTCAGGATCAGCCCACCGATCGGCCCCCCTTCTTCATCAATGCGAGCCTGTACGGCGCCCGGCTCACCGGTGCAAGCCTCGATGAGCATTACAACCGGGCCGCCCTCTACGCCGAAGGCCAGATGGCCGTCCGCGAAACCTTCAGCCCCGACCTGCTGATCAGCCCCTTCTTCGTGCCGGCCATGGGCGAGGCCTTCGGCAGCCCCTGGCGCGCCCGTCCGAACCAGGCCCCCAACGTGGCCGGATTCGTGGCCGAATCCGCCGAGGACATGCTGAAAATGCCCCTGCCGGACGTGGACAGCCATCCGCGCCTGGTCTACCTGCGGGAAACCATCCGAATCCTCTCCAAGACCTACGAAGGCGAGGTGCCGATCTTCGGCGTACTGGTGAGCCCTGCGGACATCCCGCCCCTCGTCATCGGCCTGGAAGCCTGGCTCGATGCCCTGCTCTTTCAGCCGGCCGTGGCCCAGGCCCTGCTCGACCGCCTGACGCCCTTTTTCGTGGACCTGGGCAAGGCCATGCTCAGCGATGGGGCTACGGCCCTTGCCCTGACTTGCAACCTGGCCAATGGCTTCATCGTCACCGACGAGGTGGCGGACACCCTGACGCTTCCCAACTTGAAGCAGTCCCTGGCCGAACTCCCCGGGCCGCTCATCTTCCACCATGGCGGCTGTCCCCTGCTGGAATGGCTGCCCCGGTTCCAGGGCCTGCCCAATGTGGTGGCCTACGTGATCGATGTCGGCGAGGACCTGGGTGCCGCCCGCCGGGCCCTGGGCCCGGGCCCCGTCCTCATGGGCAACCTCAACGGCCCCGGCCTCATCGACCTGCGGCCCGAGCAGGTCCAGAACCTCTGCGACTTGGCCTTCGCCCAGAAAGGCGACGACCGCCAGTTCATCCTCTCGACCTGCAGCGCCGACATCCAGATCGACACGCCTTCTGAATGCATCAGCGCCATCACCGAGGCCGTGTGCCGGGCCGGGAGCGTCGAGGCATGAGCCAGGACGAGGGAAAGCGCTGCATCGCCTGTTCGATCTTCCGGAAGGAGATCGAGGCCTTGCATGCTTCTGGCCAACTTGATCTGCCCGTGGAATTCCTCAACTCCATGCTTCACCTGGTACCCGCGAAACTGGAAGGTCGTCTCAAGAACGCCCTCGAAACCTCGCGGGAGCAGCATCCGAACGAGGATGTGGTGCTGGCCTACGGGGACTGCTGCGGCCACATGGAGGCGTTCGAAGCCGAACCCGGCACCGCCCGTACCGAAGGCATCAACTGCTGCGAGATTGTCCTCGGGCGTGAAACCTATCGGAAGCTGCGGAAGGAGGGCGCCTTCTTCCTCATGCCAGAATGGGCCCTGGCCTGGAAACAGGTCTTCGTAAGCCAGTTGGGCTTGCTGGGCCCATGCGCCAAGACCTTCATGCAGGAGATGCATACGCGCATGATCTACCTCGATACCGGCTTGATTCCCGTGCCTCACGAATCCCTGCGCGAGGCCAGCGATTTCCTCGGCTTGCCCGTGGAGATCCGGCCCGTGTCGCTGGAGCCCCTGCTCGCCAGCCTGAAGCGGGCCGCTGCGTCCGCGGACCGCCATGCCTGATCGCCAGCGCCGAAGCGACGAAGCCGCCGTCCAGTTCATGATCGTGGACTTTCTCGAGGAGATCCTGAAGTTCTCAGAAAGTCCCGGCGAGATGGGGCAGTACCTCACCCGGCAGCTCCGGGAGCTCATGGGTGTGCGGTCGGTGATCATGCTGCAGCACGAGGCCGACCTGCTGGAGAGTCCCCTACGAATCGTGGCCATGGAGCCCGCCCGGGCGCGCAGCACCGCCCTGCTGCCGGGCCTGAATCACCTGATCAGTTCCCAGGCCGATATAGCCACGGCCACCCTCTACTTCCAACCGACAGCGCCCCCCTCGGTCATCGATGCCATGACCAGCCTGGGCGTGTCGTCGCTGAGCCTCACGCCCCTTCGGGTGGGTGGCCAACGCGTGGGTTCCCTCCTCGCACTGGACCACCTGGACCTCC
Source organism: Holophagales bacterium (assembly GCA_038324335.1). GTDB lineage: Bacteria > Acidobacteriota > Holophagae > Holophagales > Holophagaceae > Geothrix. The sequence continues at coordinate 12,914 of JBBQHW010000065.1, read as the reverse complement.
AGCGGACGGATGACCTGCTCCGCCTGCTCAGCTCCCTGGCCCCGGTGTTCGCCCTGATCCTCCGCAATGTCCTCCATTTCGAATCGCAGGAAGTCAAGGTCATCGCCCAGGCCGAGGAGTATCGGGCCCTGTTGAAAACGAACCTGGATGGCATCCTGATGGTGGATGGAAGCACCAGGATCCTGGAAGCCAACGGGGCCTACCTGGAAATGTCCGGCTATTCCCTGGACGAGATCCGTCAGCTCAAGATCGCGGATCTGGAAGGCCTGGAGTCGGCGGGGGAAACCCTCCAGCACACGGAGCAAATCAAGCGCGAGGGATCCGATCGCTTCCTCACGCGGCACCGCCGCAAGGACGGGAGTACCTTCCCCACTGAGCTCTCCACCACGTTCGTCCCAAGCCAGGATAAGGTCATCGCCTTCGTCCGGGACCTCACAGAGCGGGTCAAGGCGGAAACTGCCCTGCGGGAAAGCGAGGCCCACCACCGCGAGCTGGTGGAGATCCTGGGCGAGGGCGTGGGCGCCACCGACCTTCACGAAACCTTCGTGACGGTGAACCCAGAAGCTGAGCACATCTTCGGTGTGGGGCCGAATCAGCTGGTGGGACGAAATCTCCGGGAGTTCATGGACGACGATGAGATGCGGCTGATCGCCAACCAGACCCAGCATCGGGTAAAGGGACAGACGGATGCTTATCAGGTCCACATCCGTCGGTCGGGCGGCGGCCGCCGCACCCTGCAGGTCACCGCCACGCCCCAGCATGATGGGGCTGGCCAGATTATCGGCAGCCTGGCTGTCTTCCGGGACATCACCGAGGAACTCCAGACCCAGGAGGCGCTGCGCCTCGCGCAGAAGATGGAAAGCCTGGGCAACCTGGCCGGCGGCTTGGCCCACGATATGAACAATGTACTGGGCGCCATCCTCGGGCTCGCGACCGCCCACCAGGACCTGGAGCCGGAAGGGTCGCGGCTCAACTCAACCTTTGCGACCATCACCAAGGCCTGTCTGCGGGGCCGGAACATGGTGAAGACCCTCCTGGATTTTTCCAGAAAGGACGTGGCGGGCGAACGCCCCCTGTCCCTCAATGAGGTTGTGACGGAGGAGGCGCGATTGGTGGAACGCACCATCCCGGCCAGCATCGCCCTCCAGTTGGATCTGGATGCTGGCGTGGGGACCATCCTCGGGGATCGGGATGCCCTCAGCCTCATGGTGATGAACCTGTGCGTGAATGCGGTCGATGCCATGCCCGAGGGCGGTACGCTCACCCTGAGGACCCGCAGCCTGCTGGACGGCCGGGTGCTGGCGGCCATCCAGGACACGGGGACGGGGATGGATACCGCGACCTTGGAACACGCCCTCGATCCCTTCTTTACCACCAAGCCCCAGGGGAAGGGCACGGGACTGGGACTGTCACTGGCCTACAGCACCGTGAAGGCCCACCACGGCGATCTGACCATCACGAGCAAGCTGGGCGAGGGCACCACCATCGAGGCGCGCTTTCCCTTGGCCGCAGCCAGCCCGGCGCCCCCCGTGGAGACGACCGTGGCTTCCACCCCATCGACCGCATCTTTTCACATTCTCCTGGTCGACGACGACGAACTCATCCAGTCCTCGGTGGCCGCGCAGCTAGAGGTCATGGGCCATCAGACCACCCACGCGGCGAGCGGCGAAGAGGCCATGGAGCACATTGCGCGAAAGCTCAGGCCCGATCTGGTCATCCTCGACATGAACATGCCCGGCTGGGGCGGGGCCCGCACGCTCCCGCGCTTGCGGGCAGCCCTGCCTGATGTACCCGTCCTGCTCTCCACGGGACGTATGGATCAGCGGGCCATCGAGGTGGCCCAGGCCATTCCCGGCGTGACCATCTTGCCCAAACCCTATGGCTACCAGGAACTGCAGGCGACCCTTGCCGCCGTGCTGAAGAAGGGCTGACTAGGCAGGCTGCCTCTGCAGCCAGCGGTTGTAGACCCACAGACTGAGCGCGCTGCCGAGGCCGAAGAGGGTGAGGATGACCCAGCCGGTGGCGGCGGCGTTGGGGTTCAGTTGCAGCAGGCCGCTGGGGAGTTTCACGGCCCCGGCGCACATCACCTTGTTAAACAGCAAGGCACCGGCGGGGCCGCCCACCAGGCTGCCGAGGGCCATGGGCAGGTTGGCGTAGCCCAGGAAGAGGCCCTCCTGGCCCTTGGGCGCCAGGGAGCCGATGTACTCGTAGAGGCGGGCCGCGGCGAACAGCTCGCCGAAGGCGATGAGGGCCACGGTCATCACCACGAAGAGGCTACCCAGGGGCAGCCAGACCCGCATGGTCACGCCGCCCGCCATGTAGAGCGGAGCCACGTTGATGAGCATGGCGAGGCCGATGATCACCGTGCCCACGATGATCGACTTGATGGGCGGCAGCTTTCCGAACAGCTTCGTGATGAGCAACTGGAACAGCACGATGGTGATGGGGTTGGCCATGGTGTAGAGGTCCATGGCCGGGCTCAGCTCCACGGTCTTCTTCACGTAGAGGGGCAGCACGTTGTAGACCTGGTTGTAGATGAAGTAGAAGCCGCTGCTCACCACCAGGAACAGGGCGAAGCGGCCATTGCCCAGCACCTTGAACATGCCGAAGAACACTTCCGGGATGGTGCGCCTGGGCTTGCCCGGATCCACGGCGCTTTCCGGATCGCGGTAGCGCAACAGCACCACCAGGAAGGCCAGCACGGCGGCCACCATGGACACGATGAAGATGGTGTCGAGCTTGCCCAGCTTGGTCCGCACGAAGAAGGCCGTGAGGCGGCCGAACACGCTGCCGACGTTGATCACCATGTAGAAGATGGCGAAGGCCAGGGTGGCCTTGCCCAGGTGCGTGCGCTGCACGGTGCCCGCGATGCAGGGCTTCACGAAGGAGCCGCCGATCCCGATCAGCAGGATGGCCGCCGCCACGGGCAGCATGACGCCGAGCCCGGCCGTGACTTCCTTCCCCGCCTGGAGCGCCAGCGTCTGCCCACCGAACCAGACCGGATAACCCATGAGGAAGTAGCCGCCCACCAGCAGCACGCAGGCCATGAGCAGGCTGCGGCGGAAGCCGATCTGGTCCGCGATGGTGCCACTGAGGATGGGTAGGAAGTAGACCAGGAACCAGAGCAGGCCGTTCAGGGTGCTGGGCCAGTAGTCGCCGAGCCCGAGCCGGCCCAGGTAGATGACGATGAAGCTGGCCATGGAGTAGTAAGCCGCCCGCTCGAACAGCTCCGTGAGGTTCGCGTTCCAGTAGCTCGCGGGGAAGGAGTATTTCTCGCGGAAGGTGGGCTCGGCGCTCATGGATACCTCAAGGTCAGATAAGTGTGCCACGGCGCTGGGACTAGACCCTTTGGACAATTGACATTCCGCAAGGCCCGGAAACACTCAAGGTTTCTGCCAGCTTCTACTGGAGGGCCCATGCGTGGAAAGAGCCTGATCCTGGGGATGCTCCTCGGCGGGGTCATCGCCTGCGGCGGCGGCAAGTCGACCCCCGCTGCGCCCCAGGTCATCAGCGTGGCCATCACCCCCCCGGGGGCCAGTGTCTGGACCGGTGGCAGCCAGGCCTTCACGGCCACCGTGACGGGGAGCACGAACCAGGCGGTCACCTGGACCGTGATCGAGTCTTCCGGCGGCAGCATCAGTGCCGCAGGCCTCTACACAGGGCCGGGCTCGGCGGGCAGCTTCCACGTGAAGGCCGTCAGCGCGGCGGATCCCAGCAAGTCGGCGCAGGCGCCGGTCACCGTATCCGTGCACCCCCCCGCAGGCGCCTGCAACGGCGCGGCCCTGGGCAGTGGCGCCAGCCTCCAGGGGTTCACGGCCTTCCCCATCGACAACGCCTGGAACCGCGACGTGTCTGCCGATCCGGTCGACCCCAACAGTGCTGCCATCATCGCCTCCATCGGTGCGGGCACCGGCCTGCACCCGGATTTCGGCGCTGGGCTCTACGCCGGCAGCCCCATCGGCATCCCCTACTCCGTGGTGGCCTCCAGTGTGCAGCCCAAGGTCCCCGTGACCTTCACGGCCTACGGCGGCGAAAGCGACCCAGGCCCCATGCCCATTCCGGCCAGTGCTCCCGTGGAGGGCGGCAACGCGTCCACCGGCGACCGCCACGTGCTGGTCATGGACCGCGATGCCTGCGTGCTCTACGAGCTCTACAACGCCCACCTGCAGGCCGGCGGCAGCTGGACCGCGGATTCGGCGGCCATCTGGGACCTGAAGAGCAACGCGCTGCGGCCCTACGGTTGGACCAGCGCTGACGCCGCGGGCCTGCCCATCTTCCCCGGGCTGGCCCGCTATGACGAGGTGGCCGCGGGTGCCATTCCCCACGCCCTGCGCTTCACCGTCCAGAACTCGCGCAAGGCCTACGTGCTGCCGGCCACCCACTGGGCCTCCAGCAACACCAGCACCAGCGCGCCGCCCATGGGCCTGCGCGTACGCCTGAAGGCGGGCAAGGACATCAGCGGCTATCCCCTGCAGGCCCGGGTGGTGCTCACCGCCATGAAGCGCTACGGCTTGATCCTGGCCGACAATGGCAGCAACTGGTTCATCTCCGGCGCCCCCGACGACCGCTGGGACAACAACCAGCTGGCCACCCTGTCGGGCATCAAGGGCTCGGATCTGGAAGTGGTCCAGATGGGCACGGTCTACACCGCCGATCCCACGGGCACGGCCCCGGCCTTCTCCAGCTTCACCGCCACGCCCACCAGCATCACCAGCGGCGCCAGCGCCGTGCTCAGCTGGGCTGGCGCCAATGCCACGCGATGGTTCATCACGCCAGAGGTCGGCTGGGTGGCCGGCACCAGCGTCAGCGTCCATCCCACGGTGACCACGACCTACATTCTGGAGGCTGAAGGCGCCTACGGCAGCGCGACCAGGACCTTGCAAGTGGTGGTCTCACCCTGAACCGATGCTTCCTCGTGTTCGATCCCTAGAGATTCACCACGGAGACACAGAGACCATGGAGGGGGCACGGAGCCCTCCGCGTAGCTCTGTCATGGGCAGGCCGAAGGCCGCTTCCGGCGAAGCCGGAAGCCACAGGAGGCGCCAGACCCGGATCCCTATTGGGGAATCCGGACCTGGCGCCTCCTGTGTGCCCATGCTCCGTGCCTCCGTGGTGGAATCTTCCACGCTTCAATTGGAATCGGCATCAGTGATCCTCTGCCTCCTCCGTGAGGTGCAGAAGCACGGTGCCACCCGGCTCCACGCGGTCCACGCCGGCGGGTAGCACGGCGAGGGCGTTGGCCGAGAGCATGGAGGACAGGATGGCGGAGCCCTGGGGCCCCGTGAGGCGGGCCACGAGCTGCCCCGCCTCACGGCGCGCGACCACGCGCAGGAAGGTGGTGCGCCCATCCACGGCCCGGCCGGTCCAGCCGTCTTCCAGCTTCGCCTCGGCCAGGGGCCGGTGCAGCTTCGTGAAGCCCATGAGCTTCCGCAGCGCGGGCCGTACGAACTCCTCGACCATGAGCATGGCGGCCACGGGATTGCCGGGAAGGCCGAAGATGGGCTTGTCCCCCAGCAGCCAGAAACCCAGCGGTCCGCCGGGCTTCTGCGCCACCTTCCAGAAGATCCGCTCGGCGCCAAGTTCTTCCAGCATGTCCTTCATGAGGTCGAAGTCGCCCACGGAGATGCCGCCGGTGGTGAGGACAACGTCGGCCGCCAGTGCCTGCCGGAGGATGCCCCGCAGCGTGGCGCGCTCATCGGGCACCCGGGGATAGGGCATGGGGACCGCCCCGCAGGCTGACACCTGGGCGCAGACTGTGTGGATGTTGGCATCGCGGATGCGGCCGGGGCCGGGTTCTTCGGCCACATCCACCAGCTCGTCGCCGGTGGAAAGCACCGCCACCTGAACGCGCGGATGGATGGGCACCAGGGCGTACCCTGCCGCCGCCAGCACGCCGAGGTCGCCTGGCCGCAGTCCCTGGCCAGCCTGCACGAGCCGCTGACCCACCTGCAGATCCTCCCCCGCCAGGCGGATGTGGAGGCCGGTCCGGAAGTGCTTGCGGAGCTCCACCCAATCCCCGCCGCGACTGGTGTCCTCCACGGGCACCACGGTATCGGCGCCATCGGGCAGGGCCGCGCCGGTCATGATACGCAGGGCCTCGCCGCTGCCCACGGCCTCGCGCGACACACCCCCGGCCGCGAGATCACCGATCACCTGCAGACGGACCGGGTGGTCGGGGGAGGCCTGGGCCAGATCGCCGGCCCGCACCGCATAGCCATCCATGGCGGAATTGGTGAAGGGCGGCACCTGGGCCGTGGCGGTCAGGTCCTCCGCCACGGCCAGGCCGAGCACCTCCTCCAGACGCCGCGGTTCCGCGGGGCGGGGCGCGACGCGCGCCAGGATGAGGTTGAGGGCTGCGGCGGGAGTAAGCATCAGTCGGGGTACCTCGCGACCTGCCAGGTGAGGAAGGAGAAATGGCGCCAAGCCCCTGGCATGTGGGAACCGATGGCGGCGACCAAGGTGGCGGCCAGGTACCAGGGCAGGCGGCCCGCGGGCTGCAGCAGGCCTGCACCAAGCAGCCCCAGCTTCAGCAGCAGGGCCACGCCGCTGCCCTGGATGAGAAAGGCGGCATCCTTGGCGAGGTCGATGGCGAAGAGCGCCACGCCACTGGCCAAGGTGATGAGGATCGAAATTCGCAGGGTCCTGAAGTCGGCCCCGAAGGGCAGGCCCCCCAGGATCATGGCCATGGCCGCGATGTGGACGCTCCGCAGAAGCAGCTGCACCGGGCGCGCCCGGGGGAAGCGGCGGGGTGTCGCCGGGAACAGGAGGGCCCGGAGGGTGGGTCGCGCCGAGCCTTCCGCCGTCGTGGGTTTCATGCCTCTGTTCTAGCAGAGTTGCCTGCGGGCATCGCCTCCATGCTGAAATGAGCAGATCCCGGGATCCCGCCATGGCCGAACTTGCCACCATCCGCATCCACATCGCCTTCCGCGAGAACATCGCCATCGGCCATCGCAACGGAGAGCGCCATGAATAGTGCCGCGTGCCTGCGCTGGGGCCTGTCGCTGGCTACCACCCTGGCTGCCGCCTGCCTGCCGGCCGCACCACCCACCGCAAAGGCCCTCATCCTCGCCACCACTACCAGCACCCAGGATTCCGGTCTGCTGGACGAGCTGGTCCCCCTCTTCGAGAAGCAGACCGGCTACGCGGTGAAGACCATCGCCGTGGGCTCGGGCCAGGCCCTCGCCATGGGCAGGCGCGGCGAGGGGGACGTGCTGCTCGTGCACTCGCCCGAGGCCGAGCTCGCTCTGGTTGCAGAGGGTGCTGGCGTGAAGCGCCGCCTCATCATGCACAACGACTTCGTCCTGGTGGGACCACCCGCGGACCCTGCGGGCATCGCCAACCACACCACCCGGGAAAGCCTCCAGCGGATCGCGGGCGCGAGGGCCCTGTTCATGTCCCGCGGCGACAACTCCGGCACCCACGCCATGGAGTTGCAGCTCTGGAAGGCCGCGGCGATATCCCCTCAGGGGCCCTGGTACCAGCAGACCGGCCAGGGCATGGGCCAGACCCTGGCCGTGGCGGCCGAAAAGAGGGCTTACACATTGTCAGATCGGGGCACGTACCTTTCCCTGCGAAAAAAGCTCGGTCTGGCTGTCCTGCATGAAGGCGATCCTTCCCTCCGGAATGTCTACCACGTCATCGAAGTAAACTCGGCGCGGTTCCCCAGGGTGAACGCTGCCGGGGCCCGCGCCTTTGCTGACTTCCTGGTGTCGAAAGCCGTGCAGCAGCGCATCAAAGAATTCGGAATCGCCACTTATGGCTCGCCGTTATTCTTTCCTGATGCCGACGCCCCGCCCGTGGACGCCGGAAGGAGATAGAGCCCATGTCGAACGCCATCTTCAGCCTGCCCGAATCCCACAACGAGCCCATCCTTCCGTACGCCCCCGGCTCCAAGGAGAGGGCGCTGCTGAAGGCCGAGTTGGAACGGCAGTACAGCCAGGTACTCGACATTCCCCTCATCATCGGCGGCCGGGAAGTCCGCACCGGAAAGACGCAGCAGGCGGTCTGTCCCCACGACCACCAGCACGTGCTGGCCCGCTACCACGAGGCCGGCGAGGCCGAGGTGCACCAGGCCATCGCCGCGGCCATGGCCGCCAAGCAGGCCTGGGAGGCCACACCCTGGGAGGACCGCGCCGCCATCTTCCACAAGATGGCCAGCCTCATTTCATCCAAGTACCGCTACATCCTCAACGCCGCCACCATGCTCAACCAGTCCAAGAGCGCCTTCCAGGCGGAGATCGACAGCACCTGCGAAACCGCCGACTTCTTCCGCTTCAACGCGAAGTTCATGGAGGACATCTACAAGCACCAGCCCATCTCGGATCCCCACGTGTGGAACCGCGTCCACTACCGGGCGCTGGAAGGCTTCGTGTTCGCGGTGACCCCCTTCAACTTCACGGCCATCGGCGCCAACCTGGCCACGGCCCCGGCGATCATGGGCAACACGGTGGTGTGGAAGCCGGCCTCCACCTCCATCCTGTCGAACTACTACCTCATGCAGCTCTTCAAGGAGGCTGGCCTGCCGGACGGCGTCATCAACTTCATCCCCGGCCGGGGCTCCATGATCGGCAGGATCGCGCTGGAGGATCGCAACTTCGCGGGCCTGCACTTCACCGGTTCCACAGGCGTCTTCAACAGCATGTGGAAGACCATCGCCGACAACCTGGGGCGCTATCGCTGCTACCCGCGCATCGTGGGCGAGACCGGCGGCAAGGATTTCATCTTCATGCACGCGTCCGGCGACGCGGCGGAGGTTTCAGCCGCCATCGTCCGCGCCGGCTTCGAGTACCAGGGCCAGAAGTGCTCCGCCTGTTCCCGGGTCTACATCCCCGCTTCCCGCTGGGCCGAAGTGAAGGGCCAGGTCCTGGCCCTGCTGGCCGAAGTGAAGATGGGCGACCCGCGGGACTTCCGGAACTTCTTCAACGCGGTCATCGACGAGGCCGCCTTCGACAACACCATGAAGTACATCGAGCTGGCCCGGAATGCCAAGGATGCCCAGATCATCGCGGGCGGCCAGGGCGACAAGTCCAAGGGCTATTTCATCGAACCCACGGTGATCCTCACCACGGACCCCAAGTTCGTGACCATGGAGGAGGAGATCTTCGCGCCGGTAGTCACCATCTACGTCTACGACGACGCCAAGCTGGACGAGACCCTGAAGATCCTGGACGAGACCTCGCCCTACGCCCTCACCGGCGCCATCTTCGCCAAGGATCGCTACGTCATCAACCACTTGACTGAAGTGCTGGCGAACTCGGCCGGAAACTTCTACATCAACGACAAGCCCACGGGCGCCGTAGTGGGCCACCAGCCCTTCGGCGGAGCGCGCTCGTCGGGCACCAACGACAAGGCCGGCAGCTTCCTGAACCTGATCCGCTGGACCTCGCCGCGCACCATCAAGGAGAGCTTCACGCCGCCGGTGGACATCAAGTTCCCGTTCCTCGAAGCAGAATAGAAGGAGTGTCGTGGACCTGATTTGGGAGGGCCTGCGGAAGGCGCTGGAGTTGCTGCTCAGGCTGGATCCCGAAGTCCTCGGGATCACCGTGCTCTCCTTGAAAGTGTCCGGGATCGCCACCCTGCTCAGCGTGGTGATGGGGCTGGGCCTGGCCGTGGCGGTGGCCCTCAACGAGTTCCCGGGCAAGCGCCTGGTCATCGCGCTCATGAACACGGGCATGGGCCTGCCGCCCGTGGTGGTGGGCCTCTTCGTCACGGTGCTGCTGTGGCGGAACGGGCCCTTCGGCTTCCTGGGGATCCTTTACACGCCCGTGGCCATCATCCTGGCCCAGGCGGTCATCGCCACGCCCATCATCGCGGGCCTGGGCCTGGCGGCCCTGCAGCACCTGCCGCCGGGCCTGCGCCTGCAGATCCTGGCCCTGGGCGCCACCCGCCCCCAGTTGGTGTGGCTGCTGCTGCGGGAGGCCCGCCTGCCCCTGCTGGCGGCCGTCATGGCGGGCTTCGGGGGGGTCATCTCCGAGGTGGGCGCCTCCATCATGGTGGGCGGCAACCTCAAGGGCAGCACCCGCGTGCTCACCACGGCCACGGTGATGGAGACCAGCCGCGGGAATTTCGAGGTGGCCTTCGCCCTCAGCTTCATCCTGCTAATCCTGGCCTTCTCGGTGAACGCCATCCTCACCCACCTCCAGCAGCGCAGCCGGCGCCGATGACCCGGGCCACGCTCCTCCAGGCGCGGAATCTCCAGGTGCACCGCGGAGGCGCCCAGGTGCTGGAGGTGCCCTCCCTGGATCTCCGCACCGGCGAAGTGCTCGCCCTCATGGGCCCCAACGGTGCGGGCAAGAGCACCCTCATGCTGACCCTGGCCGGCCTCCTCTCGCCCAGCGCGGGTGAGCTGCGCTTCAGGGACGCGCCGCTCACCTCCCGGGCCGACCGGGAAGGCTTCCGGCGCCGCATGACCATGGTGTTCCAGGATCCGCTGCTCTTCGACGCCACAGTGGCCCAGAACATCGCCTCCGGCCTGAAGCTGCGCGGGATCCCCGCGGCCGAGCGACGGCCCCAGGTGGAGGCCTGGGCCAGTCGGCTGGGTCTCGCCGGCCTGCTAGATCGCTCGGCCCGCCACCTCTCCGGCGGCGAAGCCCAGCGCACGGCCCTGGCCCGGGCCTTCGTCCTGCGCCCGGAAATCCTCTTCCTGGACGAGCCCTTCTCGTCGCTGGATGCCCAGGCCAGGACGGGCCTCGTCGACGACCTGGGACGAATCCTGGCGGAGACCGGCACCACGGCCGTGCTCTCCACCCACGACCAGGGCGAAGCCGCGCGACTGGCCCACCGCCTGGCCGTGATGAAGGCGGGCCACATCGTCCAACTGGGCGGGCTGCGCGAGGTCATGAATCACCCGGAGGATCCTTTTGTTGCCGCCTTCGTGGGCATGGAGACACTGCTCAAGGGCCAGGTGGTGACCAGCCGGGATGGCTTGATTTCCCTGCGCCTCCGGGGCGGCATCGCCGACCGCGAACTGCTCGCGCTGGGCGAGGCTCAGCCGGGCCAGACGGTGCTCGTGGGGGTGCGTCCGGAGCATGTGGCCCTGTCTTTACAAACCGACAACAACACCAGCGTCCGAAATGCCTTCCCGGGGACTGTGACCAAGGTCATACCGCTGGGTCCCTTCTTCCGGATCGAGCTGGATTGCGGCTTCTTCCTATCGGCCTTCGTCACGGCCCAATCCCTGTCAGAACTCGCTCTTGAGCCGGGCCGCGCCGTGGTGGCCTCCTTCAAGGCCACCAGCGTCCACCTCCTCCGCAAGGAGGGTCTCGCCGCCGAACTGTGACCGGCGGCCATTGCGGGCGGAAGAGCCCAGGACTAGCCTCAGCAGAGGGACGGCAGCGCCATCCCCGTGTGGCTTTGCTTTCCCTGAACCCCATCCGGAGGCGCCCGCGCCATGAGACAGCTGGTGATCGATTTCCAGAAATGCGATGCAGGGCGGAACTGCCACCACGAGTGCGAGCTCGAGTGCGCCATCAAGGTCTTCAAGGTGGACGATCCCGCCCAGGCGGCACTCCAGATCAAGGCCTACGAGGAGGGCGGAGGCCACGCCATCCTCTGCGACCAGTGCGGCGACTGCGTGATGGTCTGCCCTTCCGAAGCCCTCAAGCGCAACAAGCTGGGCGTCGTGATGATCAACAAGAGCGTCTGCGTGGGCTGCTACATGTGCATCGGCTTCTGCGAGAAGGAGGCCTTCATGCGGAACTCCGAGTGGCTCACGCCCCACAAGTGCACGTCCTGCGGTATCTGCGTCAAGGTCTGCCCCCACGGCGCCCTCTCCATCGTGGATGTCCCCGAGCCGGCCGTCCGGATCGTTTGAGAACGAAAAACTCACCACGGAGGCACGGAGGACACCGAGCAATGAACACGGAGAATGCAGAAAGACAGAATTGGTTTTTTCTCCGTGAAAATCTCCGTGTTCTCAGTGACTCCGTGGTGACTCCCTTTCCTGGAAAGGAATCCCCATGAGCCAGCTCGTCTTCGATCCCAGCAAGGTCATGAACGTCGATTACACCCTGCGCACCGAGTACCTGGAGGGCTTGGAGGCCATCAGGGCCGCCCACAAGGTGCTGAAGGAGATCGCCTACACGCCCAGCCAGCCGGACAAGGGCTACACCAACCGCACGCTCTACGTGAACGTGGGCTCGCTCGAGATCGCCGAGAAGCCGGTCACCCAGCAGATGAAGGACGTCTTCATCGGCGGCCGCGGCTTCGGCCTCTACCACCTCTGGAACGCGGTGCAGCCCACCACCCGCTGGAACGACCCGGAGAACGAGATCGTCATCAGCCCCGGCCCCGTGTGCGGCATCACCCAGTACGCGGGCACCGGCAAATCCCTGGTGGTGAGCCTCTCGCCCCAGACCGACATTCCCATCGATTCCAACGTGGGCGGCCACTACGGGCCCCTGCTCAAGTTCTCAGGCTTCGACGCGCTGGAAATTCAGGGCAAGTCGGACAAGGACATCATCCTCTTCATCGATGGCCAGAAGGGCATCATCCGCATCGAGGAGGCCCCCACGGATCCCGTGGACAGCCACGTGCTCGCGGAGATTCTTACCCACATGTACGCGGAGAACGAGGCGGACCTGCCGAACATCTCCGTGGTGTCCACGGGCGCCGCCGCGGAGCACAGCCTCATCGGCATGCTGAACTTCTCCTTCTATGACCGGCGCCGCAAGTGTGTGCGCTTCAAGCAGGCGGGCCGCGGGGGCATCGGCACGGTGTTCCGGAACAAGCGCATCCGCGCCCTGGTCATCCGGGGGCCCAAGGTGGCGGGCGATCTGAACCATCCGGCGGATCCCGAGACCATCGCCAAGACCGGCATCAAGTACCACAAGGAGATCCGCGAGAACGACGGCACCCAGTGCATGATGCGCCGCAACGGCACGGCGCACATCGTGGAGATCATGGACGCCTACGAC
>JBBQHW010000064.1:0-15119 GCA_038324335.1 Holophagales bacterium | reverse complement strand
TCGTTTCAATCCACGCGCGGGTTTCGAGGCCCGCGCGACTCACCCAGCTGTAAATGCTGGTAAAACGTATGTTGCAAGTTGATGAACGCGAAGTGGTTGAGCACGGTTGCCACCCTGGGGGAGGGTTCGCCGGGAAGCACTACTAATTGCCTGATTTTCAAACACCTGTGAATTAGCGCGAAGGTTCCGGGGAATCGGCGTGAGCTTGGGGTTCGCGCTGCTGGTTCATAGGACCATGGGCGCCTCGAAGTCGAGGCTGGGTTTGATGCCATGGTGCTCTGCCAATCGGACATCGTCTTCCCCGAGAAAGTAGAAGCGGAGGCTGTCTTCTCTTGGATTGTAGATGGAGAGCAGCTTTCCGCGAAGCTCTGTCCACAAGGCAGGCGTCAGGTTGCACTCGAACACCGAAAACTGGACCCGCTGACCACAGCTGACACAGGCTTTGGCGATACGCCGGAGGCGCCGCCGACCCTCTTTATCCAGCGTCTGAATATCGTAGGTGACGAGGACGACCACGATCTACCCCTTGGGATGGAACGGCGGGAAGGCGTCAAGGTCGCCTCGCAGGGTCCGGGCGAGCAGGCGGGCTTCCAGCAGCGGCACCAGTCCCCAGGGCACTTCCTGATTCAAGAACGGGTGCTGGATCGTCTGGGCCTTCCGTTGCTGGTGCGCGGTGATGACCGCTTTACGGGTGTCGTCGTCCATCTCGACGGCGCCGCTTTCCGTGATGCGAAAACCCTTGGCGGACACTTGCTGGTTGTTGACAAGGGTGAGCACCAGGCGATCGGCCACGAGCGGCCTGAGGTGTTCCATCAGGTCCAATGCGAGGGCAGGGCGGCCGGCGCGAAAGGCGTGGAGGAAACCCAGCGCGGGATCAAGGCCCACCGCCTGGAGGGCCGAGATGCAATCCCCCATGAGCAGGGCGTAGCCGAAGGACAGCAAGGCGTTGAGGGCATCCTTGGGTGGACGCCGGTTCCGCCCAGCCCATGGGAAGGCCTCGCGCTGTTGGCGGACCAAGAGATCGAATACGCCGAAGTAAATGGCGGCGCCTTCGCCTTCGCGCCCCCGCACCTGGTCGTGAGTCTCCATGCGGTCCACTTGGGCTTGGGCCTGCTGAATGCGTGCGGCGGCCTCGTTCAGGCCTGCCGCAGCCTCCCCCTCCGCCTCCCGGGCGGCGCGTTGCAGAACGTGGCGCTGGTTCGAGAGCTTGCCCTGGACGATGGATTTGGCCAGGGCGAGGCTGCGTTCCTGATCCGCGTGGGCCCGGTGCTGGTTCACGCGGAGCAGGGCGCCGGAATGATCGAGTCCCTCTAGGCGCCCCAGGAACCGCCCGCGTTCCGTGAGAAAGCTCACGGCGACATCCCGTTCCAGGCAGAGGTGCATCAGGTCCGGGCTGAGATATACGGGCCCAAGACAGGCAATGGCCTGGAGGTGATGGATGGGCACCTGCAGGCGCTTCTCCCGCTCGATCTTCACGACGACCGTCTCCCCCTCCTTGTAGAGCTGCGTCTCGGGGCTCGTGAGGTAGAGGGTGTTCAGCAGAATCGTCACCGGAGGCCCCGGAGGTACTGGTCCAGGACGCCAGGCCCTGGGAGATTGGGCATGCACAGATCAATCAGGCTGCATTTAACACACTTGGGCCCGGGCTCCGGTGGGGGTGTGCGACCATCGCGCAGCATGGCCAGGATCTCCCAGGTGACGGACAGGGTTTCCATCCGGAGCAACTCGTCGAAGGCCACTTCGCGCCTCCGGCGGGAGGCCCCGAAATAGAGGGCCCCGGCAGGCACGGGCACCCCCAGCATGTCCTCCAGGCAGAGGGCCTGGGCGCAGAGCTGCAGCTCCGCGTGGCGGAAGTTGTTCCGGGCGCCGCGCTTGTATTCCACGGGGAAGGGGCGCCCCGTGTCCGGATAGGCCGGATCGTCGTAGAAGGCCACCAGATCGGCCTTGCCGACAAGGCTGTGCCGCTCCGATTTCAACGCCAGCGCCCGGGCCAGGCGAATGCCCGGGCGCTGTTCAAGGCCAGGAAGATCCACCTTCTCGTGCAGTTGCTTCCCCTCCACCGTGCGCGCACTCTCCGCCCAGAGCCCCTCCAGATGGATGAGCCCACACTGCCGCTTGCAATAGCTCCAGTGCTCAAGGGCGGAGAGAGGGACGAGGAGGTCGTCGTCTTCCATGGGTCAAACGGTCAAAACTGTGCGCCGCTGGGTCAGAGGCTTTCCGTCTAACTGGATCTCATAGTCCGTGAAGGCGCGGGCGGGGCCTTCGGTGGTCCGCTTCCAGGTCACTCGGTCAAAGAGATCACTGGCGTGAGCATTTCCGAGCGCGGTCTGGTGCTCGAAGATCACCAGGCGGCGTGTGGTCATGAGGCCCCGGGCGGCCGAATGATCGTGATCGAACATGTCCTCCAGTGCCTGCCAGAAGAGATCCAGGTCGGCCTGCGAGAAGCCCGTCTGCGAGGCCAGGTGTGCGGACACAAAGCCGTGTGTGCGATAGATGCCGTAGGGAATCGTGTATTTGCGGCCCATGGTGCGATTGTCGCCACCCTGTTTTTCGGCCTCTGCTTCCGTCGCCACGGCCATGCGGGTAATGGAGTGTTCCAGTGCCACGACGGGTTCGAGAGATCGGGCGAAGGTGAGTTGAATGGGGCCACGGACCTGGCCGCAGTTGGGGGCGGACTTGAGCGACATGACTGCCCCGAAGGTTCGCACATCATAGAAATTGCGACACATCCAGTCCCGCCCCTTCTCTGTCTCCTCAGCGGAAGGTTTCCTTGCCTTGACCCCCTTAAGGCTGGCTTCCAGGAAGCCTTTCAGCGCCTTTTCAGGCTTGGTGTCCTTGATCTCTGCCTTGATCGCTTTGGTATCCGCATCAGCAGCAACGACAAGAAATTGTTTGTCGTCCTCATCTTCTAAAGTCATACCCTCTGGTAGGGAAAAATCTGTAAGTGCCTCGATCATCGAAGCCGGGACTTCGATCCGGGACTCGGTTCCAAGGGCGAGATTCAGATCTGCAAATGCGGCCAAATGGGCACGCCCCAGCACGGCCTTTTCCTTGATATAGATGTCATAGGGCTTCTGAAATTCCTTGGTGAGTTGGACGAAGTTCCGCACCTTGCGCTTGAGGCACACATCCGTAACAAGGCCCATACCGGTTTCGGCGTCGATGCGAGGCAGGTTGCCAGCGTCGGGGTCGCCATTGGGATTGCCGTCTTGCACATCGAAGAGGAGGACGAAGTCGTAGCGCTTGTCGAGGGTCATGGCTGGCTCCTTAGGCCTGAGTGGTTTCGGGTTTGACGGTCTTGGTGAAGAGGGCCTGGCGCTGGTGGTAATAGCCGATGGCGAAGCGGGCCTGCTCTTCCATGGAGAGGTGGGAGGGCATATCGGCAATGCCATCGAAAATCTCGGCCAGGCGCTTTTCGTGAGCGCCCCGGTAGCTGGGATTATCCAACTTGGCCAAATGGTGGTTCTTCAATTTGAGGAGCTGGGGGAAGACACTCGCCGGGCTGGAAGATGCGGCGCCGTAATAGCGGTCGCGGATGGTGGCGTTGATGCCTGGCTGAGCATCCTCCTGGATCTTCTCCAGGACGGCAAAGAGACGGCCCAGGCGGTACCCGGGGCTCGGGTTGTTGGGATCGAGGGACACGGTGATCTCCTTGTGGTCGGCGGGGCAGGCCCGGAGTGAACGGTTGAGAACAGCTTTGAGAATGGCTGCCCGGGCGCGTGTCACGGTGCGCTCGGCACGGATGCGGCGTACGGCGAGATGAAGCAGTGTTTGTGGGTAGGGACTTCCGGAAAGAATCGCGCGGACCACCGCGCCCGCGAGGTTGGGGGGCACATTGTCAACCTTCCCCTCCAACACCAGGTTGCAAAGCATAGGCATGAGGGCCCTGTGGCCAGGATCCTTGGGACTTCTCACGATCTCCAGATCATCGAAGTGATGGCGCAGCTTTTCCGATATGCCCTTGATCGTGTCCTGGTGCCAGAAGCGGACGGAGATCCGGGCCGCGTTGGGGGCCAGCCCAAGGACGAAGAAGCGCGTATCACCCTCGTTCGACATACTTCCGCTGTAGACACCTTCATACAAGGCTTTGACGGCCGGGGTCTCTACATCCGGATTGTCTTTGCCTGGGATCCGTAAGAATGCGGCGAACTGATTCTCAAACTCGTTCTTCCGCTCGGACCAGAAGATTGCGGTGGCATCCCCCACCTGAAGCTTCTGGGTGGAATCCTTGGATAGAAGGTGGTTCAGGGCGGTGGTGTAGGCGAAGGCGGCCTTCTCTCCTACGGGCGCGTTATGGTTCTGATCCTTTCCGTAGGACCTGAACGCCGGGAGATTGAATGAAACCAGCGCAGCGCCGGAGGATTGGGCCCCACGGACTCCCCCCACGGATGCGTGCAAGCGGGCGATGGAAACTGACTCGCCTGTGATCAGACAGCGCCCCTCGGCTTGCTCTTCACTTGTCTGCTGCACAAGCAGTGGCATGAGGGTTTCGCAGATGGTTACCTGGGGAGAACCGTCCAATCGGAATGTCAGGTTGGAGTTGCTCTCCAGAATTTCCTTCCAGGTCGCCTCCACACCGGGTGTGGCCTGGATCTGAGCCAAGGGCTCATTCTCCAGAAAGGTGAGGATGGCCCGAACCTCCGGCTGGCCGGTAGGGAGATCCTTGCGAAGCCTCTCAACAAAAGCCGCATGCCGTTCACCAATGTCACTCCGGTCACGAGGATTGGCGCCAAGAGTGTACTCGGCGTTGTCCCACAGAAGGTTGGCTTTGATGCTTGAGGCTCTTTTCTCTCTTTGGGGAACGAGAAATGCGTTGGCTTGTTTGTTCTTTCCCTCACCTTGCCGGGTGTCCTGGAATGTCACGAATTGCCCCTGCTCATTCAAAACAATCAGGAAGGGGATGGCCTTCCATTCGAACCCCTCAGGTGCGATTCCACTTTCGGGGTCTGCGGCCTTCCGCTGATAGTAGTCGTACAGCGCCTGCAGGATCATCGCCGCACCTCGTCGCTGTCCCAGTCGGGGACTTCGACGGCACCTTGTTTCAACTGTGCGCGGAAGAACGCCGGGGCCGGGCCGCCTTCGGCCTGGAAATCCAGGTCGTAGAGCATGAAGCCCAGGTCGCGGGATTCCTGGATGGGCGCGGGGCCCTGGGTGGGGTCGTCCACCAGGCGTACGGAGGCGGCACTGAACTCGCGGCAGCCGAGGTACGGCTGGTTGAAGCATTGGCCCTTTCGGACCCTACGCTCGAAGATCGCCTGGTACTTGCCTGGGTTCTCATCCTGGCCCATCAGCTGCTTTTCTTCCGGCTCGACGAGGCGCTCGGGGAGTGGACGGGGCGATGGCTTGCGGAGATGAGGAGGAATGAACACCAGCTCCGCATGGAGGCGGTAGGCCACATCCCGCAGGAACAGGCCCGCCCGCTGCTGGCGGTGGTCCTCCACGAAGAGGCCATCCTTGCCGCTCATCACGGCCCCGACCTCATTCCGCCGTACGGAGGTCCATTGGATGGGATGCAATACCTCGATCTTCCGCACCTGCCAGCGGATGGCGGGTTTCCAGAAGATGGCCTCGAAAATGCCCCGGGCAGCAGATGGCGTGATCACGTCGTAGCTCACACGCTCCACTTTCATTTCCGGCCGTGTGAAGCAGGCGAAATCGCCGCGCACCTCCAGGCAGTAGCGTTTGTCGGTGTAGGCCACGGGTACCTCCAGGCGGTTTCGAATTAAGAAATGTAGGTTTCAGGATTCCAGGCGGCGCCATCGGGGCAGAGGCCCAGGATCGGGTCGTAGAGGCCATCTACCGCCTGGGCCCAAACCCCGCCGTGATCCATGACCTCTCCACGATCACGAAGTGCATTGAAGGCCCGCTCGGGTAGGCTGACGGTGAGCCGCTGGAGGCGGCGCATGCGATCACGGCTGGGGCGATTTCCCCTGATGTCCTTTAGGAGATTCTGAACCTCGGCTTTTTGGGGTGCGTACCACACCACCAGGGACTGCTGAGCCTGATCGTCGATGAGCTGGAAGCGGTCTGCCGCAGTCCGGAACTGGAACTGGAACGTGCCCGCATCCACTTCAAGCAGCCGCTTCATGTCCTTCGAGTCAAAGCTGATGACCTTGGAGAAGAAGAGTTCGAAATAGCGGCGGAAACTTTCCGGGGAGAGGGAGGCTACTTCCTCCGGATGGCACCGGAGGATCTCTTCGCATGCCTGCTGTCCTTTAAGTAGAAGCCCCGTCGGAGCATCCTTGGGCGCCTTGAAGAAGACCACCTGTCCCAGTCGCCCTTCGGCGTTCAATCTGCCTTCGCGGTTGCAACGCCCTGCGGCTTGAGCCATGGAATCCAGACCCGCCAGGGCGCGGTAGACCACGGGGAAATCAAGGTCTACTCCCGCCTCCACCAGTTGGGTGCTGATAACGCGAATGGGCCAGCCTAATCGGAGCGTGGCTTTGATCAGGGCGATAACATCGCTGCGGTGCTCGGCGCACATGAGGGCGGAAAGATGGATGGTCCCTTCCGGCATGAGGGCATGCAGCTCCCGGCAGTCCTTCCGGGTGTTCACGATGCAGAGGACTTGCTTCAGCGTGGATAGTTCTTGTGCGAGTTCAGGCCAGGAAGACCGTGCCTGATCCGCGCGATGGGGGCGGAGTTCCACCCGACGGAGCTCGCGGGCCAGGAGCAGCGGGTCCGGCATCAGTTCCCGCACGCCTTCGAGGCCTTGGAATGCAGCCTTCTGGGAGCCGATCCTGCCGGTCAGCGCAGGCTGAGTGGCTGTACAGAGAAGCGCCGAGACTCCGAAGTTGTCGGTTAACCCCTTGAGCACACCGAGGATGGGACGGAGGTATTCGGGTGGCAGCATCTGCGCTTCATCCAGGATCACCACGCTGTCCACGAGGTTGTGAAGCTTCCGGCAGGCCGAGGTCCGGGCCGCGAAGAGGGATTCGAAGAACTGGACATTCGTGGTCACGATGATGGGCGCGTCCCAGTTTTCGGAAGCCAAACGACTCTGGCGTGTTTCCCGCTCAGGATCCAGGTTGCTGTGGTGTTCCAGAACGGCGGTATCTCCGAATACCTTGCGCAGTTCGAAGGCGGTCTGCTCGATGATGCTGGTATACGGGATCACCACCACGATGCGTCGCTTGCCTTTTTGAAGCGCGTGTTCCAAGGCGAAGGCCATGGAGGCGAGGGTCTTGCCTCCGCCGGTGGGCACGGTGAGCGAGAAGAGACCGGGCTCCAGTGCTCCCCCGGCACGGCAGCCAGCCAGCACCTGTTTCCGGACGCGGTTCACGGGCGTATCTGGCGCAGCAGCCTGCTTGGCAGTCATGTGAGTGTCGAAACGCTCCTTGAGTGATCGCAGCTCCTCGGCCTTGCTTCCGCGCGCCTGGGCCCTCCCCGGATCCATGAAGGCTTCCGTATCGAGGAAATCCGCATCCACCAGGCAGGAGAAGAGCATGCGGATCCAGAGGTGGATGTCTTCATGGGCAGAAACAGAGGGAGGGCTGACGGGGGGCTTCGCCTGGAGGATGTTGACCCCGGGCAAGCCTTCAAGGGCTTTGTCCAGTCGATCCTTGCGCTCCATCCGCTCAGAAAGGGCCCCACCAATGCCCATTTCGTGGATCCAATCGGGCAACCCGGCGTGGTGCCCCGCGATGAGGTAGGCCAGGATCCGGCCTGCGGGCCCATGCTTTAGAGCCAGCAGGGCCCCGGCTGTGCTGTGATCCACCTTCCCAGGGGCTCCTTCCAGGTGGGCATCGGGATCGTAGCCGCTGGCTTTGCGGATGAAGGCCTGGAATTCCGGGCTGAACTTCCCGAGGTCATGCCAAAGCCCCGCGAGGTGGCCCCAGTCTCCATTTCCGAACGGTTCTGCGAAGGCTCCGGCGAGCCTGGCTGTTCCCTCCAGGTGTTCGGCCAGGGAATGAAGGTGCCACCGGCCTGCCTCGTCCTGCCGCACATGGGCGAGAGGAGGGCGCGGGAACCCACCTCCGGTCGTGGTCATGGGTCGCTCCAGACTGTTCGCGTGGTAATTCCTGAAGGCTATAGGAATTGTTCTTAATAATCCGTGAATCTGGTCACGAATGGTATGGCTCTGTCATGAATGCTACGGCAACAGATAGGACACGTGGTGTCCATTCCATACGATCCCGGACCGTAGAGAGAAATGAAAGGCCGTAGAACCGGCCTCCCCACCGGCGAGGTGCGGGGGGCTCTTAAATGGAGTACCCCTGGCTGTCCACTTCCAGGGCCTGCTGCCGGGCGGCGAGGTCGGCGAGGGTGGTGGTTCGGAGGACACTGCGGGCGGCTTCGGTGCTGCGGGTCCAGAGTTCGCGGACGGCGCGGGCGCCGTGGTTCGCCTCACGGGGAAGACTGCCCGTGCCGAGGCGGCCTTCCAGGGCCTCCAGCACCTCCAGGGCGGTGATGTGGCTGGGATGCCGCGCTAGCTCGCAGCCGCCGTTGGGCCCCCGCTGCACCTTGACGAGGTCGGCGGATTTGAGGCTGCCCAGCAGCACCCGGAGGAACTTGGGGGGCAGAGCCTGGCGCTCGGCGATGGCAGCCACCAGCACGGGCCCGCGCCCCGCCTGCAGGGCCAGCTCCACCATGAACTGCAGGCCGTAGCGTCCCTTGGCCGAACCCTTCATCGGTGATCCTCCGCATTCAGATACCTTAATATATAAGCAAAACAATTAACAAACTTGACAATTTTGCTTTCATTCCCATAATTCAGGATCCGGGCCTTGCCTGAACCCAGAAGGAGTTCCCATGAGCCGCCCCACCGACCGCCCCAACCGCGTGGAACACGCCTACGACCTGATCGGCTACACGCCCGTTGTGCGCCTGAGCCGCATCGTGCCGAAGGGTTCGGCCAAGGTCTACGTGAAGCTGGAGAGCGCCAACCCCGGCGGCAGCGTGAAAGACCGCATCGCCCTGAGCATGATTCAGGACGCGGAGACCCGGGGCGTGCTGAAGCCCGGCAACACGCTGTTGGAGGCCACCAGCGGCAACACGGGTATCGGCCTCGCCTTCGTGGCCGCCACCAAGGGCTATCCGATCACGCTGGTGATGCCCGACACCATGACCCAGGAGCGTCGCGCCCTGCTGAAGGCCTACGGCGCCACGCTGGTGCTGACGCCGGGCTCCGGCGGCATGAAGGCCGCCGTGGACAAAGCCCAGGAGCTGGCTGACGGGGATCCGAATTTCTTTCTGGTGCGCCAGTTCGACAACCCTGCCAACCCCGCGGTGCATCGCCGCACCACGGCTCTGGAGATCCTGGAGCAGGTGCCGGAGATCGATGCCTTTGTGGCCGGCGTGGGCACCGGCGGCACCATCACCGGGGTGGGCGAGGTGCTGGCCGAGAAGAAGCCCGGCATCCTGGTGATCGCCGTGGAACCCGAGACTTCGCCCCTGCTGAGCACCGGCCAGGTGGGCCCCCACAAGATCCAGGGCATCGGCCCCAACTTCGTGCCCAGCATCCTGAACCGCAAGGCCTTCCAGCGCATCCGCCCCGTGGGCTACGACGATGCCATCGCCATCGCCCGCCGCCTGGCCCGGGAAGAGGGTCTGCTCACGGGCATCAGCACCGGCGCCATCGTCTTCGCGGCCCTGGAAGTGGCCAAGGAACTGGGCGAAGGCAAAACGGTAGTCGCCATCCTCTGCGACACCGGCGAGCGCTACCTCACCCATCCCCTCTTTGCGGAGATCGATGGGCCGGCGAGCTGAGCTGATCGAATCGATTCGTCACCACGCGGGGGCCCTTCGGGGCCCTCGCTTTTTTTTTAGCAAGCCCTTGACAGCGGGATGGTGTGCCTTACTGTATTAGTTCAGTGATACAGTAACCCTCGCCAGGAGGCACGGGATGAAAGCCCTGCTGCAAGTGGATCCGACCGAAGCAGCCCCGCTCTGGCGACAGATCGAGGAGGGGGTGCGGCGCCTCGTGGCCTCCGGCGGCCTGTCCGCTGGCGCCCTGATGCCCTCGGTGCGGGATCTGGCCCGGGAGCTGGGCGTGAATCCCAACACCGTGGTGAAGGCCTACCAGCACCTCGTGGAGGCCGGCGTGCTGGCCGTCCGCCGCGGCGATGGCACCTACGTCGCCGACTCACCCCCCGGCTTCAAGGCCTCCGAGCGGACGGCGCTATTGCGGGAAGGCGCCCGGCGCTTTGCCGCCACGGCCCTCACGACCGGGGCGGATCTGGCCCAGGCGACCACCTTCCTGGCCAGTGCCTGGAAGGCCCTGAATCCAACGCGCACGGGAGGCAAGTCATGATCATCACCCAGGCAACCGCTGTCGTGGATTGCGGGAATCTCGGCGTCCGGTACGGCCGGCTCCAGGCTCTGGAACAGGTTTCCTTCTCGGTGGAGCCGGGCCAGGTCTATGCCCTGCTGGGGCGCAACGGCTCGGGAAAGACCTCCCTGATCCGCTGCCTGTTGGGCCACCAGAAGCCTCAGACGGGCCGCGTTGACCTCTTCGGGCAAAAGGTCTGGTCCTCCCGTCGGGCGCTCATGCAGCGGGTGGGCGTGGTGTCCGAAGAACCGGATGCGCCGCCGCTCATGACGCCCCGGCAGCTGCTGAAGTTCTGCGCCAGCCTCTACCCCCACTGGGACGAGACGGGCTCCGACGAGCGGCTGCGGCGCTTCCGCGTGCCCCTGGAGACCCCCTTCGGGAAACTCTCGCGCGGGCAGAAGGCCCAGCTCTCCCTGACCCTGGCGCTGGGCCCCGGCCCCGAGCTGCTCGTACTGGACGACCCCACCCTCGGCCTGGATGCCGTGGCCCGACGCGAAGTCTACGACGAGCTGCTCTGCGAGCTCGCCGAGCGGGGCACCACGGTTCTCATCGCCACCCACGATCTGGCCGGCATCGAAGGCATCGCCGATCGGGTGGGCATCCTGCAAGGAGGACGACTCCTCGTGGATGCCAGTCTGGAGGAGCTCAAGGCCCGCTACCACAAGGTGAGCTGGGCGCCCTTCCCGGGGCTCCAGGCCAGCGACCTCGCACCCTATGGACCGCTGCGGATCCGCGCGGGCGGGCTCGGCGGCGAGGCCGTGCTCTCCCGCGGCGATCCCCGCGAGTTGCTGGGGGCCGCTGGCCCGGACCTGCGGGTCCAGGCCCTGCCCCTGGAGGAGCTGTTCGTCACCCTGGTCGGTTCGGAATCGGAGGTAGCCCCATGAGCACCCTTGCTGTCTTCCGCCGGGAATGGATCGGCCGCCGCAACACCTTCCTGCTGGCCCTGGGCCTCGGTTGCATCTACCTGGTCATGATTAGCACCGACTCCGGGACGCAGACTCCCCGCGACAAGGCCACGCTCATCCTCCTCGGCACGAGCCTGCTGCTCCCGTGGGCAGTGGCCGCCCTCTTCGGCGCCACCATGGTGGGTCGCGAACTGGAGGAGCGGCGCTTCGGGTTCCTGTTGAACCAGCCGATCCGGTTGGGCGAAATCTTCTTTGGCAAGGTCGCCGCCGGGCTTGCCATGGCCATGGCCTTCGGCCTCCTGGCCTGCCTGCCCTCGTTCCTGCTGGGTGGCCTCTGGCGACAGCTCCCTCTGCTGGAGGCCGGCCGATTGCTGGGTGTGGGCCTGGCGGGCTGCCTCGTCCTGCTGCTGCTGTTCCATGCGGTCTCCATCCAGCTGCGCTCCCGGTCCCTGTGGTTGGTCCTGGACCTGGCCGCCTGGACGGCCTTCGGCTGGGGCATCCGGGCCCTGACCATGAAGCTGATCTCGGCCGGGGCTTTCGACGGGATGCTCCGCCTCTGGCTGCTCCTGCTGGTGGTAGTGGCGCTGGGGCTCGGCCTCGCGGGCTACCTTGCGGTGGCCGAGGGCAGGGCGGATCTTCAGCGCGGGCATCGCTGGGTGTCGGCGACCCTGGCCATCAGCCTGGGCGTCGCCCTCCTGTTGGGCTGGGCCCAGAGCGCCTGGGTGCTCGGGCACCTTCCTGCCAGGCCAGGGATTCACGCCGGAACGGCCAGGGTCCGATAGGGTTTTCTGCCCCGAGGTTGCCATGCCGGTTCCTGCCGCTCCTCTGCTGCGATGGCTCGTTTCTGCCCTGCTCTGCGCAGGCCTCGCGGCGCTGGCGCAACTTCCGGGGCCGGCACCGGTGGTGGAGTCGGCCTCGGCCTTCGAGCGCGCGGTGGTGCAGGAGATGAGCGATGCGCGGGTGCGGCCCCGGGCTTACGCGAAATTCCTGCGGGAGTACCGGGGCTACTTCGTGGGCACCCTCTTGAAGCGGCCCGGGCGCACGGCTCTGCGCACGGAAGAAGGGCTGGCGGCCCTGGACGAGGCCATCGCCTTCCTGGAAGCCGCCCAGCCGGTGGGGCCCCTGCGCTTCAGCGAGGGGCTGGCCTTGGCGGCCCGGCGGCACGCCCAGGATCTGGGTCCCAGGGGTGGCCTCGAGCACGTGGGCTCCGACGGCGCCCGCCTGTCCACGCGCGTGAACCGGCTGGGCACCTGGCAGGGGACCATCGCGGAAAACATCGGCACCCTGGAGGAGGATGCCCGCCAGCTCGTCATCCAACTGCTGGTGGATGACGGCGTGCCCGAGCGGGGCCACCGCCACAACCTCTTCAATCCGGACCTGCATCAGGCCGGGGCCGGCACGGCGCCCCACCGGGATTACCGCACCGTCACCGTCATTAACTACGCCACGGGCTTCGTCCTGAATCCCTGACACTTTCCTGCTAGCCTGGGCCATCTTCTCGATGCGCTCCATGGGTGATGTGTGATGGCCTTTCTCGCGCGATTCGGCGCGCCGGTTCGCGGCTTCCTGGAATTCCTGGGCGACCAGGCGCACCTGGTCCTGCGGACGCTGCGCCACGCGCTGCTGCTGCGCCTGGATCAGATGGCGGTGGTGGGCGGGCTGACCAAGCTGCAGATCCGCTTCACGGGCCTGGATGCCCTTTGGCTCATCGTGGGCACGGCCCTGCTGCTGGGGGCGGTGACCCTCATCCAGGCCTTCAGCCAGCTGTCGGGCCTGGGCGCGGAGAACTACATCGGCGTCCTCATGGTGCTCATCATCCTCCGCGAACTTGGCCCCCTGCTCACGGCGGTGCTGATCATCGGCCGCAGCTCCACAGCCATCGCGGCGGAGCTCGGCAGCATGCAGCTGAACGGTGAAGTGGACGCCCTGGCGGCCCACGGCATCAACCCCTACCAGTACCTGCTGCTGCCCCGCTGGCTGGGGGTGTTGGTGTCGCTCTTCGCCCTGGTGGTCTGCTTCGACGCAGCGGCCCTGGCCGGCGGCTTCCTGGTGGCGAAGCTGAAGTACGCCGTGACCTTCGGGTTCTACATGGACTCCGTGCGCCAGACGCTGTCCAACCGGGACTTCGTGGCCACACTGCTGAAGGTGCTGCTGTTCTCCGGAGCCATCAGCTTCCAGGCCTGCCATTTCGGCCTGCGCATCCGGCGCAGCCAGACCGAGATCCCCCAGGCCGTCACCAAGACCGTGGTATCGGCCCTGGTGGCGGTCTTCGCCCTGGACGGCCTCATCGCCGCCCTTTTTTATTTCTGATGCTGGACGCATGATCGAGCTCCGTGACCTCGCCCTGGATGCCCCGGATGGCCGTCCCTTGCTGGCGGGTCTCGATCTCACCGTGCCACTGGGCGGCAACCTCCTGGTGACCGGCCCCAGCGGCAGCGGCAAGACCTGGCTGCTGAAGGTGATCGCCGGTCTCGAGTGCCCCGCGGGCGACCGGGTGCGCGTGGCCGGCCGCGACATCTGGCCCGGGGATGGGGCCCTGGGCATGGCCGGGCGCGTGAGTGTGGGCTTCGCCTTCGCCACGGGCGGCCTGCTGTCCAACCTCAGCTTGGCGGAGAACGTGGCCCTCCCCTTGCGGTTCCTGGGCGTGCCCGCCGCCGAGAGCCAGGTCCGAGTAAAGTCCGCGCTGGTGCGCCTGGGGCTTGCTGCAGTGGCCTCCCTCCGCCCCCACGCGGTGAGCGCCGTCGCGCGCAAGCACGCGAACCTGGCCCGGGTGCTGGCCCTGCAACCCGCCCTGGTCCTCCTGGATGATCCCCTGGAGGGCCTGGACTCGGCCGACCGGGCCATCGCCCAGGAACTGATCCTGGCCTGGTCGGTGGACAGTGCCTGTACCTTGGTGATCGCCGCGGAAGAGCCCGCCTCCTTTTCCCATCTGGAGGCGGAACGCCTCCAGCTTTCCGGCGCGTCGATCTCCGTGGAGTCCCCATGAAATTCGAGAAGCAGGATGCCCGTCTCGGTCTGCTGGTCCTGATCTCGCTGGCACTCTTCGGGGGCCTGGTGGCCTACAAGAATGCCGGCGCCGTGACCGAGCGAACCTATCCGCTGCTGGTGCGTCTCGATGAGATGGAGGGCATGACTCCGGGCACGGACGTGCAGCTGAAGGGCTACCGAGTGGGTGCGGTGGAACGTGTGGACATGCGCCAGTCGGGCAAGGATTATTTTTTCGTGGCCCGCATTGCCGTGCGCGACGACATCAAGCTCTGGCGGGGCACCCGGGCCAATCTGGCGCCCAAGGGCGTGGGCAGCGTGATGCTCGATCTGCGGCTGCCCCCCTTGGCGGAGCGGACGATGCTGCTGGTGGCCGGGGATGAGATTCCGGGCGACTCGGGCGTGTCCATCGGCGGTGTGCTCGAACGCGCGGACCACCTCATGGCCAGCCTCAACGCGGGCGTTGACGGCCTTCGCGCCCGCCTCGAGAAGAGGGGCCTGAGCGACGTGCTGGACCATCCCTCCATCCGGCAGGCCCTGGCTTCCCTGGACGGCACCCTGCGCGAATTCCAGGCCCTGGCCAAGGAGAGTCGCGGCCTGGTGGGTCACGCGGATAACAGCATGGGCGGGGCGGACAAGGCCCTGGCCTCGCTCGACCAGAGCCTCACCACCGTGCGCGGGCTCCTGGAGAAGCGCGGTCCCGAGCTGGATCAGATCCTCGTGGGCCTGGCCGCCACGCTCAAGCAGGCCGAGGCTGCCTTGGGCCGCTTCAACGCCGAGCAGTCCCCCGAGCTGGAACAGAGCCTCAAGAGCCTGCGCCGCTCGCTGGCCTCCGTGGAGGAGCTGCTGGCCCTCCTCAAGCAGAAGCCCAACCGCGTGGTCTGGGGCACCCCCAGCGACGCCGAGCGGGAGCGGGCGAGGAAGGCGATGGAGGCGGAAAAGCAGACCCCGCCCAAACC
>JBBQHW010000063.1:0-15233 GCA_038324335.1 Holophagales bacterium | reverse complement strand
GATGCTATGCTCACTGGTTCGGAGAACTCCATGACCCAGCGCACCATCGTTCGTGTCCCTGAAGAGATCGCCAACAAGTACCGCTTCGTCGTCATCGCGGGCAAGCGTTGCGAGCAGCTTCAGCGCGGCGCCTTCCCCAAGGTCGAAGTGGTCGTGCCCGTGAACAAGCACGGCCAGGCCCAGGACGCACCCAAGCTCGCCTCCTTCTGGGGCCAGGTGGCGGTGGCCGAAGTCGAAGAGAACCGCATCGCCTTCGAAGAGCAGGAAATCGCCATCCTTGAGGACACCACGGTCGTCCCCATCTCCGGCGAGTGATCCACAGCGAAATCCGCAAAGCCCCCGGCTCCGGGGGCTTTTTCATGGCTGAATGGGTATTTCAACAATCATTGAAATAATTGCTTGCGCCGTATTCGTCATGGTCGGCATTATTCAACACTTGTTGAATTGGATGCCCATGCCCCTTGCCTCCCGTCCTAAATCTCGCGGTCCCAAACCCACCAAGGTGGATCCGGACCACCTGCTGGATGCAGCCCAGGCGGTGTTCGCCGAGGATGGCCTGCGCGCCGCCAGTCTGCGCGCCATCGCCCGCCGGGCCGGCTGCGATCCCTCTCTGATCTACTACCACTTCGCCAGCAAGGAGGCGCTGTTCACGGCCCTGCTCCACCGCCGGTTTCCCCTGCTGCTTCAGGACATGAAAGAACTGGCCGACCCCCAAGATGTTCGGCCCACCGCGGAACGCCTGTGGGCCGTTCTGCTGGTCCTCCATCGCCACCTCAAGGATGATCCCGGAATCCGCGCCATGATCCGGGGCGAGCTGGTCCGGGGCGTCGATGGACTGGCGGCGCTCATCGAGGAACAGATTCGCCCCATGGTGCTGACGGTCCGGAGCCTTTTCGATCAAGGCCTGGCCCGAGGCGAACTCCGTCCTGATCTGCAACCACTCCTGGCTACCTTCTTCCTGATGCGGATGCAGCTTGAAATCCTGGATCTCCTGCCCGCTGTCCTCCCCCATCTGGTGAACCTTGGCCCCGAATCAATGGTGATCCACGGCATGCGCGCCTGGTTCGACCTCTTCTGGCGGGGCGTCGCCTTGGATCCTTCCATCCCGATGCCCCACCTGCCCGATCCCGCCGTCTGAAAGGGCCACCATGCGCAAGCCCCTGCTCCTCCTTCCGCTGCTCGCCCTGACCGCCTGCCACCGGGACAGCCGTCCCCTCCTCAATGGCCGCGTGGAAGCCTACCTGACGGACCTCGGTCCCCGGGTGGGGGGCCGCCTGGTGGAATTGAACGTGCGGGAAGGCCAGCGCGTGAAGGCCGGGGATCTGCTGGCCCGGGTCAGCGCCGAGGAACTCGATGCGGCCGTCTCCCGTGATCAGGCCGGCTTTGAAAACGCGGATGCCAAGCGGCTGGAACTGGACCGGGGCTCCCGGGCCGAAGACATCGCCCAGGGCGAGGCGAGGGTCTTGGATGCGAAGGCCGCCCTCAAGCTGGCCGAGGAAAGCCTCCGTCGCGCCCGGCGCCTGGTGGCCGATCAGGTGATGTCACAGGCGGACCTGGATGGTGCGGTGAGCACCCGAGACCGGGCCCTGGCTGCCCTGAACCTCCAGGATAAGGCCCTGGTGGAACTGAAGGCCGGTGCCCGCATCGAAGCCCGCCAGGCCGGTCAGGCCACGGCGCGCCAGGCCAAGGCGGTGCTCCAGCAGAGCCGCGCCCAGGCGGGCTTCACTGAGGTGCGCGCCCCCTTTGATGGCGTGGTGACCCACCGCCTCAGGGAGCCCGGCAGCGTGATCGCACCGGGGCAGCCGGTGCTGACCCTGGCCCGCCTCGACCAGCTGTGGGTGCGGATCTACCTGCCCCAAGCCCTACAGAGCCAGGTTCGCCTCGGCGCTCCGGTGACCGTGGTGACGGCCGATCAGCGGAACCTGGCGGCCACCCTGGATGAGCTCACCGCGGAATCCGAGTTCACGCCGAAGATGGTGGAGAGCCGCGAAGAGCGCGTGAATCTGGTCTACCCGGCGAGAGTGAACCTGCCCCAAGGCTGGGACAAGGGCCTAGTCCCAGGCGTGGCGGTGGACGTCCGCCTGGAAGCCCCCGCGCGATGATCCTTCTGGAGGCTCATGCCCTGGCCTGCCGCTTCGGTGCCAAGGAGGCCGTTCAGGCGCTGGACCTCACCTTGTCCGAGGGCGAACTGGTGGGGCTCATCGGCCCCGATGGCGCCGGTAAGACGACCACCTTCCGCATGCTGGCCGGCCTCCAGCACCCCACTGGCGGTGAGTTGAAGCGGCACCTTGGTCGCGAAGGCATCAGCTACGTGCCCCAGACCTTCAGCCTCGCCCCGGATCTCACCGTGGTGGAGAATCTGCGCTTCCAGGCCGGTCTCTATGGTCTCCGGGACGCCGAAGCCCGGATCGCCACGCTGCTGGAATCCGTGGACCTCGCCGCCTTCCGCGAGCGACTCTCCGGCGCCCTGTCCGGCGGCATGAAGCAGAAACTCTCGCTCTGCTCAGCCCTGCTCACAGCACCGCGGCTCCTGTTGCTGGACGAGCCCACCACGGGCGTCGACCCCGTCAGCCGCCGGGAGTTCTGGGAACTGCTGCATGCAGTGCATGACCAGGGCGTGGCCATCCTCTTCTCGACGCCGTACATGGACGAGGCCGAGTACGCCCTTCGGATGCTCTTGATGTACGAAGGCCGGGTGCTGCAAGAGGGCGACCTGACGGCCTTCCGCCAGGGGCTGCCCGGTCTGGTGTTCCGCCTGGTCAGCCCCCACCGGCGAGAGGTGCAGAAGGCCGTGGCCGCCCTGGGGCCCTTGGATCTCTTCGCGGAAGGCGAAATCATCCGGGCCCGGTTTCCCGAGCAGGATCCGGCACCGCTGATGGCCCGGCTGTCCGCCATTCCGGCCGTAGAGCAGGTGCGGCTCGCGGAGCCGAGCATGGAGGACATCTTCCTGCACGCCCTGTCCGACGCGGGAGTCGGCCATGGCTGAGCCCGTCCTCGAGGTCCGCGGCCTCACGCGCCGGTTTGGCGATTTCACCGCCGTGTCCGAGCTCACCTTCGAGGTGGAGAAGGGGGAGATCTTCGGTTTCCTCGGGCCCAACGGCGCGGGCAAGAGCACCACCATCCGCATGCTCTGCGGGGTGCTGGCTCCTAGTGCCGGCGAGGCCCGGGCCCTGGGCCTGGATCTGTTCACGGAGGCGGACCAGGTGCGCGGCCGCATGGGCTACATGAGCCAGAAATCCAGCCTCCTCACCGATCTCACCGTGGCCGAGAACCTGGCCTTTTTTGGTGGACTCTACGGGCTCGAGGGGGAGCGGCTGGCTTCCGAGCTGGAATTGCGTTTGCGCCGGATGCAGATGTGGGAGCAGCGGGCGCTGTCGGTGGCGGCGCTGTCCACGGGCGAGCGCCAGCGGGTGGCCTTGGCCTCGGCCACGCTGCACCGCCCCGAGATCCTGTTTCTCGACGAGCCCACCAGCGGCGTGGATCCCCTCCGCCGGCGCCTCTTCTGGGAAGCCATGGACGAGCTGGTGGTGGAAGGCATGAGCATCCTCGTCACCACGCACAACCTCAGCGAGGCTGACCAGTGCGACCGCCTGGCCTTCATCCTCGGCGGCAAGCTCATGGCCTACGGCCGGCCCCGGAGCCTGAAGGAAGCCCTCGGCCGACAGGTGATCGAGTTGCGGAGTGATCGGTTCCGGGAGCTGCAGACCGCGGCCCGCGCCCATTCCGAAGTGCTGGCTGCCGAACTGCTGGGGCGGAGTGTCCGGCTGTCCCTGGCCGGCGGCCTTGATCCCGCGAATCTGCTCGCCCAGTTGCGGCAAGAGGGCAACGACTTCGAGGCGATGCCCGCCGAACCCCCTTCCCTGGAAGACCTGTTCGTGGATCTGGTCCAACGCTCCCGCATCGCCTGAGGAATCCCCATGTGGAACCGCATCAAAGCCCTGGTCTGGAAGGAATTCCTCCAGCTCCGACGCGACAAGCTGACTCTGGCCTTCACGCTGGGCATGCCGCTCATGCAGCTCATCATCTTCGGACTGGCCATCAACTACGACGTGAAGCACATGCCCGCCGTGGTTCTGGACGAATCTCAGAGCCAGGAGAGCCGGAACTTCGTGGACGGGCTCGTGGCCACGCAGTACTTCGACGTCAAGCTGCAGGTTCCATCCGAGGCAGCCCTGCGGGTCGCCATCGATCGGGGCAGAGCCCAGGTGGGCGTGTGGTTCCCTCCGGACTACGCCCGCCGCATTCGGTCCGGCCAGACCGGCGAGGTGATGATCATCGTGGATGGTTCCAGCCCCACCACCGCCTCCAGCGCCATCGCGACGGCCCAGGGGGTGGGGCAGCTGCGCAACACGCAGTTGCTGTTTGACCGCATGGGCTATGGCGGCGCGGCGAGTCCCATCATGCCCATCGAGGTCCGGGTCCGTCCCTGGTACAACCCGGATCTCCGCAGCCCCACCTTCATCGTGCCGGGGCTGGTGGGCGTCATCCTCTCCATGACCTGCATCATGTTCGCCTCCGGCGCCATCGTCCGGGAGAAGGAACGGGGAACCCTGGACCAGATCCTGGTGACCCCGGTGACGCCCATGGAATTGCTCGTGGGCAAAGTGATTCCCGTGGTGGTGATGGCCTACGTCCAGATGTCGGTGTTGTTCGGAGTCGCCCATCTGTTCTTCAAGGTGCCCGTGGCCGGATCCATCCTGCTGCTCTATACCATGGCCGGACTGTTCATCATCCCAATGCTCGGCATCGGGATTCGCATCTCCACCATCGCCCAAAGCCAGGCCCAGAGCGGGCAGATGAGCATGCTGACGATCCTGCCCTTTGTCTTTCTCAGCGGCTACATCTTCCCCCGGGAAGGCATGCCCCTGTTCTTCTCCCTCATCGGGGAACTCATGCCGCTCACCCACTTCATCATCATCATCCGGGCCATCGTGCTGCGCGGCGTGGGGCTCGAGGCCTTCTGGCCCGAAGTGCTGAAGTTGCTGGGGCTCACCGCGGTCATTTGGACCGCCGCCCTGCGGAGCCTGAAGCGGGCCGAAGCCTGACGCTCAGGAGAACTGGTAGCTGGTCAGGCTGAGGCTGCCCAGCTGCCAGCCCTCGAAGATCGGCGAGGGCGCGCCAGTTGCCGCGCCCAGGGCCACGAAGAGCGGATCCAGGTGCTCGGTGGTTGGCACGGATTCCGCCGCGCCAGGCGCCTGGGGCCAGTCCAGCAGGGCCTTTGCATCGGCCGCAGCCAGCCTCTCGCGGATCCAATGCTCGAACTGCCCGGCCCAGGGTTGGGGCCCCGAAGCGCCCTCCCAATCCAACCGACTGAGGTTGTGCACGATGCCGCCACTGCCGAGGATGAGCACGCCCCTTTCGCGCAGCGGCGCCAATGCCCGGCCCGCCGCCAGCAGCAGTTCCGGCGTCCGGGGCACCGGCAGCGACAGTTGCACCACCGGCAGGTCGGCCTCGGGCCTCAGATAGCGAAGCGGCACCCAGGCCCCGTGATCCAGGGGGCGCTGGGGCTCCAGGACGGCCTCCATGCCAGCGCCGCGCAAAAGCAGCGCCGCTTCTTCCGCCAATTCCGGGGAACCAGGAGCCGGATAGTCCAAGGCGTACAGGGCCTTTGGGAAGCCCCCGAAATCGTGCATGACGCCAGGTCGCTGCGCCGAGGAAAGCCGGAAAGGTCCGGCGGCCTCCCAGTGGGCCGAACAGACCAGAATGGCCCGCAGGGGCGGCAGGTTTCGGCCCGAGGCGGTCACGGCCTCAGCCCACGGTCCTCCATCGAGGCCCAGCATGGGAGACCCATGCGCCAGGAACCAGGAGGGGAGTGGCCTTGAAGCGTTCATGGCACCATGATCCGGCACTGTATTAGGTGTTGCAACTCTTTTATTGCAGCTTGACCAAGGGGAAGGTACATGCCGACAGTTGTGCGGCTGTGTGTAAGCTAAGCTGAATCTTTGGAGCCTTCATTGAATCTCAGGTTGGGCGTCAACATCGACCATGTGGCCACCCTGCGGCAGGCCCGCGGCGCCCATGAGCCCGAACCAGTGGCTGCGGCCCTGTTGGCGCAGAGTGCGGGCGCGCATGGCATTACTGTGCATCTGCGCGGGGATCGCCGCCACATCCAGGACCGAGATCTGCGCCTGCTGAAGGAGGTGCTTGCCATTCCCCTGAACGTGGAGTGCGCAGCCACGCCGGAGGCCCTGGAGGCCGTGATCCCCGCCCAGCCCTCCTGGGTGACCCTGGTGCCCGAGAACCGAGAGGAACTCACCACCCAGGGCGGTCTGGATGCCATTTTCCTCCAGGGCATGCTGCGTCCGGTGCTGCGGGAATTGCGGGGCGCCGGCATCCACGTGAGCCTCTTCGTGGATCCCGTGCTTGATCAGGTGAAGATGGCCGCCAAGCTGGAAGCCAATGCCGTGGAACTGAACACTGGCACCTACAGCGACCTGCCCATGGATTCCGATGCGACCGCGGAACTGGGCCGGCTGCGCGATGCGGCCCGACTGGCCAACCGCCTGGGTCTCCGGGTGCTCGCCGGACATGGCCTGAACCTGCAGAATGTCGCCCCGGTGGCCGCCATTCCCGAAATCGAGGAACTGAACATTGGCCACAGCCTCATCGGCCGAGCCGTGCTCGTGGGCCTGGAACGGGCCGTACACGAGATGCTCGCCGCCATGGCGGAGGCCCGGTCGTGAGCACCGTGCTGGTGGTCGACGACGACCCCTCCATCCGGCAGATCCTCCGGGAGTTCGTCGAGCTGGAGGGCCACCGCGTGCTGGAAGCGGCCGATGCGTCCTTCGCCCGGAAGGCCATGGCCCAGGAGGCCGTCGACCTCGTCTTCCTGGACATCCTGATGCCGGGCGAGAGTGGCATGTCCCTTTGCCATTCCATCAAGGACGATCCGGAGTGCAGCGGCATCAAGGTGGTCCTCTTGACGGGTTTCGATGGGGAAAGGTCATGGCAGCAGGGCCTTCGCAGCGGCGCCGACCTCTTTGCCGTGAAACCCGTGAATCATGAGCGGATCAAGGTGCTCCTGGAACAACTCCTCTCCGCGGAGAAGCGGGGATGAGCAA
Organism: Holophagales bacterium; assembly: GCA_038324335.1. GTDB lineage: Bacteria > Acidobacteriota > Holophagae > Holophagales > Holophagaceae > Geothrix. The sequence goes on along the minus strand of JBBQHW010000063.1, from coordinate 8,172 downwards.
CCTCCGGGGCACCCTTCAGAGCATCTCCCTCACGGACGTGGCGCAGTTGCTCCATGCGAACCGCAAGACCGGGATGCTCCAGGTGAATTCGGGCAAGGTCAGCGGCGTGCTCTATTTCTCCAGCGGCGAGGTGATCCATGCGGAAACCCAGGCTGCCCAGGGGGAAATGGCCGCCTTCGAGATCCTGGAATGGGTTTCGGGCCAGTTCGAGTTTCTGACCACCCATGTGCAGATCGCCAGTTCCATTCGACGCTCGGTGCCGGACCTCCTCATGGACTCTGCCCGGCTCCAGGACAGCCGGAAACGCTTCCATGCCATGTTCCCCCGCATGACGGCCGTGCCCTGGCCCACCCTGCCCCAGCCTGAACTGCTGGAAGGCCTCAAGCTCTTCACCGAAGAGCGCCGGATCCTGCCCTTCTTCGACGGCTACCGGGACTTCCAGGACGTGATGACCGCTTCGGGGCAACATGATGTGGCGGTTCTCCAGGCCGCCGCCATCCTCAAGAGCGCCGGGCGCCTCGATCTGCTCGAACCCGATGCCCATGTGACCGTCAGTCCCCTGAAGACTGGTCTCTTCAAGAAGGGGGATTACATTGCCCTGCCCAAGGCCATGGAAGGCTGGTGGATCGTGCTGGGACCCTATCGACAGGGAATCCGGAACCTCCGGGTGATCTGGCCGAAGGGATCCGCCGTGGAGCGGGTCGAATTCCTGGCCGCGGTGCCTGACAACCAGGTGGCCATCACCCGAGAACTCATGCAGGATTGGGGGTTGTCCGAAGGATCCCATGTAAAGGTGAGGCCTGCCCCGTGAGGGTGCTGTTGGAGTTCCCATGACTGAAGTCCCCGAAGATCAGCCGACAGTCCCCGAAGATCAGCCGGTGACCAACGCCCCCGACAGCTTGGTGGCCGATTTCCAGGCTCGCCGCGATCGCCTCGACCAGCGCCTGCTGAGCCTCGAAGAGTTGATCTCCGACCTCCGCAATGAACTGCAGGGAGACTCCCAGATCAGCCTGCAGCGGCTGGCCCAGGCGGCCCAGGACATGGCCAATGGCCAGGTCTACCAGAAGGTCGACGTCGAGGCCAAGGGCGAACTCGGGGCCCTGGTGGCAAGCATCAACCAGACCCTCATGAACCTCCAGCAGCTGGATGCCTCGGTCAAACATCAGAGCACCCAGGTGCCCGAACTGGCCGCCCAGCTGGACGCCATCACCTCGGACACTGAGGAGGCCACCCAGAGCGTCATGAACCGCCTTGATACCCTCATGGCCGCTTCCGATGACGCCACTCGCGAACTCAAGAGCTGCGAAGAGGGCATCCGCAGCCTGAACGCGCGCCAGGCGAACCTCCAGGCGGCCATCACGGGCTTCCTGGACCGGGCCGCCGGGGGTGAGGATCAGACCACCATTGCCCAGGAGGTGCTGGAATTCCTCTTCGCCCATCAACTGGAGGCCTCGGCGGCGGAAGTGGACCTCGGCCCCACCCAGGCGAACTTGTCAAAGGTCAGCGATGAGGCCTTCGAGATCCTGAACGTGCTTCAGTTCCAGGACATCACCCGCCAGAAGATCGAAAAAGTGGTGACCCTGCTCAAGCAGTTCCAGGGCGGCTTGAACCGGCTGCTCGTGATCTTCAACATCGAGACGGATCTGCTGCCTGATCATGCCTTCGCCGACCGGAAGGTCGCCACCCAGGACCACATCTTCGAGACCAGTCTGGAGGCCGATCGGGGCAAGGACAGCGTCGACGACATCATCGCCCAGTTCAAGAAGTCCGGCGGGAATTGACCCCGAAGGCTCCTGCCGCGGCTCACAGCACGGCTCACACCAGCCGGATCTCCAGTTCCCCCAGGCCATCGATGCCACAGCGCACGCGGTCGCCCTGGACGAGGGGGCCAACCCCCGAGGGCGTGCCAGTGAAAATGAGATCCCCCGGCGCCAGGGCCATGAACCGGGAGATGTGCGCAATCACTTCCGGGACGCTCCAGGTCATCTGGGCCACGTTGCCGCGCTGTTTCTCAGCACCATTCACCGCGAGCCAGATGGCCGCGGACGCAGGATGGCCACCCGTCGAGACCGGCGTGATGGGGGAGATCGGCGCGGACTGGTCGAAGCCCTTGGCCGTGTCCCAGGGCTGTCCCTTGTCCTTGGCCTTGGCCTGCAGGTCGCGGCGGGTGAGGTCGATGCCCACCGCATAGCCGTAGATGCAATCCAGGGCTTCGGCGACGGGGATGTCCCGGCCGCCCTTCCTCAGTGCGACCACCAGCTCGACTTCGTAATGAAGGTTGCTCGTGCAGGGCGGATAGGGGATGTCGCCGCCCCCGGGCACCACCGTGTCATGGGGCTTGCCGAAGAAGAAGGGCGGCTCCCGGGTGGGATCCATGCCCATTTCGCGTGCATGGTCCGCGTAGTTGCGGCCGACGCAATAGATCCGACGAATCGGAAAGACGGCGGCGGTGCCGAGCACCGTAACCACTGGCGTGACGGGGACGGGGACGACCGATTCCATGGGAGACTCCGGGTGGATCAAAGGTTCAGCTTCTGGCCCGGGGATGGGCCTTTTCGTAGGTCCGGGCCAGTTCCTCCAGCCCCAGATGAGTGTACCGCTGCGTGGTGCTCAGGCTCGCGTGGCCCAGCAGTTCCTGGATGGCGCGCAGGTCCATGCCGCGGTTGAGCAGGTGGGTGGCAAAACTGTGGCGCAGGGCATGGGGGCTCACCCGCGCTCGCAGGGACGCCGCCTCCAAAGCCGACCGGAGCAGGGCCCGCACGCTGGTGGGCGTGAGGCGGCCGCCCCGCTGGTTCAGGAAGAGCGCAGCGCTCGGCGGGAGTTCCCGAGCTGCCAGGAAGGCCGAACGGAACGCCAGATATTGACCCAGGACTGCCGCCGCCTGGTCGTGGAAGGGCACGAGGCGCTCCTTCCGGCCCTTGCCCAGCACGCGCAGGGTTCGCTGGCCCGTGAGCAGGTCCTGCAGATCCAACCCAACCAATTCGGAAACCCGCAAGCCCGAGGCGTAGAGCAGCTCCAGCAGACATGTGAGGCGGGCGGTCGGAAAGTCCACCGCGGGTGGCAGGTCCAGCAGGGATTGACTCTCCCCTTCGGTGAGGAAGGCCGGCAGCCGCTTGGGCTGTTTCGGATTGCGCAGGCCGGAGGCGGGATTGTCCGGAATGCGCCGGGTCTCCCAGGACCATTTGAAGAAGGTCCGCACCGTGGAAAGAATGCGCGCCTGGCTGGCGGGGTCCAGGCCCCGGTCGCCCAATTCGAGGGCGAAGCCGCGCAGGGTGCGCGGGCTCACGCGCCAGCTGGCCCACCGGGCGCGCAGGGCATGCTCGAGGAGCTTGCCCAGGTCGCCCGCCTGCGCCCGGGCCGTGTGGGGAGATACGCCACGGGCCCGCTGCTCCAGGTGGTAGGCCTGGATCGCCTCGCCCAGAGGGGGCTCGCCCTTCCCTGTTACCATTCGGTCATATCCCCTGAATGTCCGGAGTCATTGTGCCGCAACCCATCGAGACCATTGCGCAGCTTTTCTATCAGGCCATCCAGCGGGACCTGCCGGATGCCCTGGCGGTCAAGCGGAACGGCGTCTATGAGCCCATTTCCCATGCGGAAATCGTCGCCCGGGTGGAACGGCTCGCCCTGGCCATGGCCGCCCGGGGGCTCAAGGCGGGTGACCGGGTCGCCATCCTCTCCGAGAACCGGCCGGAATGGTTCATCGCCGATTTCGCTTGTGCGATCCAGGGGCTTCCGGACGTCACTGTCTACGCCACCCTGAACGCCCCCCAGGCGGCCTTCATCCTCAGGGACAGCCAATCCAGGTGGGTGATCTGCTCGACCCGGGAGCAGCTGGACAAAGTGCTCGCCCATTGGGACCACCTGCCGAGTCTGGAAGTCGCTGTTCTCCTCGATGGGGATCTTCCCGATGGCACCGGGCGCAGCGTCATCGGCTGGTCCGAGCTCCTGTCCGAGGGCGAGGCCCAGGAAGCCCGGCGTCCCGAGGTCCGCGGCTGGGGGGACCAGCGGAAGGCTTCGGACCTGCTCACCCTCATTTACACTTCGGGCACCACGGCCGACCCCAAGGGCGCCATGCTCACCCACGGCAACTTGATCTCGAACGTCATCTCGTCCATCGAGGCCGTCCCCATGGGCGAGGGCCACCGCTGCCTGAGCTTTCTGCCCTTGACGCACATCTTCGAACGCATGGCCGGGCAGTTCCTCATGGTCTACATCGGCGCCTCCATCTACTACGCCGAGAGCGTGGCCACCGTCGCCGCGGACCTGCTGGAAGTCCAGCCCACGGTCATCGCTTCGGTACCCCGCATCTACGAAAAGATCTTCGGCCGGATCTACGAGGGCGTGGCTTCCGCAAGCCTGGTCAAGCGCCTGATCTTCCACTGGTCCATGGTGGCAGGCCGCAAAGTCGTGTCCCAACTCTACGAAGGCAAGACCCCCGGTGGTTGGAATGGCTTCTGCTACGGCATCGCCCGTAAGCTCGTCTTCGACAAGATCGCGGCCCGCCTCGGGGGCCGCCTGCGCTTGGCGGTCAGCGGCGGCGCACCCCTGGGCGGCAGGATCATGGAGTTCTTCTGGATCGTGGGCCTGCCGATCCTCGAGGGCTACGGCCTCACGGAAACCAGCCCGGTCATCACCATCAACCGCTTTGGCGAAGTGCTGCCCGGCTGCGTGGGCCGGCCCCTCTACAAGGAATGGGATGGCCGCCCCTTCGTCAGGATCGCCGAGGATGGCGAGATCCTCTGCCAAGGGCCGAACATCATGCTGGGCTACTGGAACAATGAGCAGGCCACCCGGGAGGCCATCGACGCGGATGGCTATTTCCACACCGGCGATATCGGCCACCAGGACCTCCAGGGCCGCCTCTACATCACGGACCGCAAGAAGGAGCTCATCGTCACCAGCGGGGGCAAGAAGGTGGCGCCCCAGCCCATCGAGAACCTGCTCAAGGCCGACAAGTACATCTCCCAGGCCGTCCTCATCGGCGACCACCGGAACTACATCACCGCGCTCATCGTTCCCAACTTCGACAGCCTGGCGCGCTGGGCCGGCTACAAGAAGCTCCAGTACGCCTCTCACGCCGAGCTCATCCAGAACCCCCAGGCCTTTGCCAAGGTCGGCAGCCGGGTGGAGCGCATCAACGAGCACCTGTCCCACTATGAGCGCATCAAGAAGATCATTCTGCTGGACCAGGAGATGACCCTGGAAGGGGGCCAACTGACCCCCTCCCTCAAAATCAAGCGCCGGGTGGTGAATGAGCTGTACGCCGCCCAGATCGAGGCGCTGTACGCGGAGCCGAGGAGCTAGGTTCCTGCCACGAGGCCCTAGGCGCGTCCCTTGCTGCCAAGGTAGCGCCGCACCGCCTCCTCGGTTTCCGGGAGTTGCAGGCCGGCCGCCTTGCTGATCCTCAAGGCCTCTTCCAGGGGCATCCCCTTGTCCAGCACCAGCCACGGGCAGATCACGGCCGCGGCACGGTTGCCATCGCCACAGTGGACCAGGACCTTGGAACCCCTCGGCAGGTCCTTGATGAAAGCCCGAAGGAAGTCGAGGTCCCCGGCGGGCGGTACCTTCCCGACGGCGTAACGCATGTATTGCACGCCCAGTTCCTGCATCTTGATGGATTCGGCCTGGCAGTCCAGGTTGGGTTCGCCGTCCCGCCGCAGATCCACCACGTGGGTGATGCGCTGGATCTTGATCGCGAAATAGGTCGATTCGATGGGTACGCCGCGCAGGACAAAGACGCCGGGGCGCACCTCCGCGGCACCCGGGACGGCCGGGTTCTGGGCCTGGAGCACCAGGGCCGGAAGCAGAAGGAATAAGGACCGAGACATGGAATCCCCCGCGACAGTGCCTGGAACACCAGGCCAGTTCGCGAAGACCACCAGAGGGACCACGGACTCAGGAGCCCAGGCCCCAGCGGGAGGGTCTCCACAGCCCCAATGTAGGCCTTTGGGTCAGCTATACAAGACTCAGACTGTCCTGGAAAAAGGGGTCTTGGCACTGAGCTGGGCCAGGTAGGCATCAAAGGGCTGCACCAGATTGCGGACGAAGCGCCGGCCCAGCTGGGTGATGAAGATGCCCTCGGGGCGGACCTCCACGGTGCCCTGGGGCACTTCCTCCAACAGTTGGGTCACGGCATCGGCGAAGAGGACCGGCCCATCCACGCCGAACCGCTGCTGCAGCTCCGCCCAGCGCAGTTCGAAGTGGCCCATGAGGTGGTGGATCACCCAGCGGCGCAGCTCGTCGTCTTCGGACAGACGATGACCCTTGTGGATCGCAAGGTGACCTTCCCGGATGCTATGTTCCCACTTGGAGAGGATCTTCTCATTCTGGGCGTAGACCCCCGCCACGTTGGAGATGGCGCTGGGGCCGAAGCCCAGCAGATCCGAGCCGGCCGCCACGGCATAGCCCATGAAGTTGCGGATGAGGCGCCCCTCCTGCACGGCCATGGCCATGGGGTCCTCGGGATGGGCGAAGTGATCCATGCCAATGGCCAGGTAGCCCGCCTTCTCCAGGATGTCCGACGCCATGAGCAGCAGGTCCAGGCGCAGTTCGGGCGAAGGCAGCGTCTCGCTCGGGATGCTGCGCTGGAAGGGCATGATACTGGGCAGGTAGGCGAAGCCGTAGATGGCCATGCGGCTCGGGGACAATTCCAGGGTGGATTCCAGCGTGCGGCGGAAGGTATCCAGGGTCTGGCCAGGCAGGCCGTAGACCAAGTCCAGGTTCACGCCCTCGAAGCCCAGCTCCCGGCACTGGCGCATGGCCGTGAGGGTGTGCTCCCAGGTCTGGCCGCGGGTGATGAGGGCCTGCACGTTCTCGTCGAGATCCTGCACGCCAAAGGAGACGCGGTTGAAGCCCAGGTCGCGCAGCGCCGGGAGCTGATCCGGCTCCAGAAAGGTGGGGTCCACCTCGATGGCGATCTCGGCCCCGGGCAGGAACTCGAAGCGATCCTTGAAGAGCTGGAAGGTGCGCTTCAGATCCGCCGCCTTGAGGTAGGTGGGCGTGCCGCCACCCCAGTGCAGCTGCAGGGCCTTGCGGCGGTCCTTCAGGTGGGAGCAGACCAGGTCCAGTTCCTTCGTGACTGCTTCGAGGTAGGCTTCCACGGGATCGTACTGGGGGCTCACCACCACGTTGCAGCCGCAGTAGGCGCAGCGGCGGGGGCAGAAGGGAATGTGCAGGTAGAGCGACAGGGCCTCGTCGGGACGTTCGTCGGCACGGTCCAGGGCGGCGAGGACTTCCAGCTCAGGAAAATCCTCGGACCAGACCGGGGGCATCGGGTAGCCGGTATAGCGGGGTCCCGGGCGGTCGTAGCGGCGGATCAGGTCGGCGAGCTGGTTCATGCCTTCACCTCGTCGATGACGGCCGCCACTACGGCGGGATCGGTCTCGGGCACCAGCCCGTGACCGAGGTTGAAGATGTGGGGATGGCCCTTCATGGCGTCCACGATGGCCCGGGCCTTCCGCTTGGCCGTATCGGCCCCGGCCAGCAGGGCGATGGGATCGAGGTTGCCCTGCAGCACCATCTTCGGGAAGCGGCGCCGGGCCTCGCTGATGGGCACCTGCCAGGGCACCGCCAGACCCTGACAAGGCAGGTTGTTCAGGGCATCCGGCAGGTAGCCCGTGCGGGCGAAGAAAAGCGTCGGCGCCGCGGTCACCTGGGAAAGGGTGCGCTCCACGGCAGGCAGCGCAAAGGTCGCGTAGTCGTCCGCGTCCAGCTCGCCCGCCCAGGTGTCGAAGAGCTGCACGCCCTGGGCGCCGGCTTCGATGTGCAGGTTCAGCAGGCGCGCCGCGGCGTCCGCCAGTTTCTCCATCCACTTCTGGGCCAGCACGGGATTCTGGTGGATGAAGGCCTTGGCCTTGGACCAGCTCTTGCTCCCCTTCCCTTCGATGCCGTAGGCCAGCAGCGTCCATGGTGCGCCCGCGAAACCGAGCATGGTGACCTGGGGCGGCAGGTTGGCCTTCACCTTGCGGATGGCGGCGCAGACGGGCTCGAAGACTTTCTCGTCCAGGGGCCGGTTGATGTCGATCTGGTCCAGCGTCTTGCCGATGCGCGGCCCGCCTTCGGGAATGGTCACTTCGCAGCCCAGGGCGTCCAGGATCACCAGGATGTCGCTGAAGATGATGGCGCCGTCGATCTTGGGAAAGCGGCGGATGGGCTGCAGCGTAACTTCCGCGG
>JBBQHW010000062.1:0-15300 GCA_038324335.1 Holophagales bacterium | reverse complement strand
GCACACCCACCCCGGCCCTGAAATGGCAGGCCAGCACCAATGGCAGCACCTGGTCCGATCTGGGGGTGACCGGCACGGCCTGCGATGTGCTGGCCGTGACCCTGGCCGATGATGGGCGGCAGTACCGGGCCGTGGCCAGTAATGCGACGGGCACGGTGAACAGCAACGTGGCGACGCTGACAGTGGCCGCAGCCACCATCACTCCGGTCTTCATCACCCAGCCCGTCAACCTCAGCCTCACCGAGGGGCAGAACGGGCAGTTCGTGGCGGCCGTCAGCGGCACGCCCACCCCGGCCCTGGATTGGCAAGTCAGTGTCAATAGCGGCCCCTGGTTCAGCTTCGGAGTGACGACCCCCGTCTACAATGTGTACGGGGTGACCCTGGGCGATTCGGGGCGGCAGTACCGTGTCGTGGCCACAAATGCTGCGGGAACGACCTACAGCAACACGGTGACGCTGACGGTCAATGCGGCTGCTGTGGCTCCCGCCTTCACCATCCAGCCCACCAATGTCACCGTCACCGAAGGGCAGAGCGCCCAGTTCACGGTCGCCGCCAGTGGCACCCCCGTGCCGACCCTGCAGTGGCAGCTGAGCACGAACAGCGGTGTGAACTGGAGCAACCTCGCCGGAGAGACGGGAACCACCTATACGGCGCTGAGTGTGGCCTTGACCAAGAACGGTTGGCAGTACCGCGTGGTGGCGACCAACACTGCAGGGGTGGTCAACAGCAATGCCGCCACGCTCACGGTTCATGCGGCCCCAGGCGCCAAGGCCTTTGGCACGGCCACCCTCATTGAGTCGGGGTCAACGGGGGCAGCTCGACCCCGGATCGCCTTCGCCCCCAATGGCGACGCCATGGCGGTGTGGATGCAGCAGTCCGACGGGGTGTACTTCCACATCTGGGCGAACCGCTATACGGCCGCTACGAACAGCTGGGGCACCGAAGCGCTCATTGGACCTGGCGCGGGCGATGCCTGGGATCCCAGGATCGCCATCGACAGCCATGGCAATGCCCTGGTGGTCTGGTATCAGGATGGTGATCCCACGGGCGCTGGCCGCAACGACATCTGGTCCAACTACTACACGGCCGGAAGCGGCTGGGGTGGCGCCCTGCTGGTCGAGACCGATAACGCGGGCCCCGCCCTGAGCCCCCAGGTGGCCTTCGACCCCAGCGGCGTCGGGGTGGCGGTATGGCTGCAGAGTGATGGCACGGCCAGTCAGATCCGGTCGAATCGCTTTACCGCAGGCGCCTGGGGCACCGTGGCCGCCCTCGAGGCCTCCACACCAGGGGCTTCACGGTCACCCCAGATCGCCATTGATGCCAGCGGCAATGCCCTGGCGGTGTGGTCGCGGTCCGACGGCACGTCTGCATTCGATAACATCTGGGCCAACCGCTACACCGCCGGCTCGGGTTGGGGCACGGCCGGGCTCATCGAGACCGACAACACCGGTGCCGCCACGGCTCCCCAGGTCGCCTTTGATGCCAGTGGCAATGCCCTGGCGGTGTGGCAGCAGTCGGATGGTTCCAGGCGCAACATCTGGTCCAACCGTTACCACGCCGGTACTGGTTGGGGCACGGCGGAACTCATCGAGTGGAACAATGGCGCCGACGCCGACAATCCCCAGATTTCCGTGGATGCCAATGGCGACGCGGTGGCGGTGTGGCAACAGTCCGGCAGCTTCGGAACGCCCACGCGGATCTGGTCCAACCGCTATACGGTCGGCTCCGGCTGGGGCGGCTTCCCGGCCCTGATCCAGACCGACCTCTATGGGGGTGGCACGGCCAACGCCACGGCGCCGCAGATCGCCATGGATGCCAGCGGCAATGCGCTGGCAGTCTGGATCCAGCCCGATGGTGCCTCGGACAGCACCCCGGATATCTGGGTCAACCGCTACACCGTTGGCAGTGGCTGGGGCACGACGGCCAATCTTGGTCAGGTCCGGATCAATATCCCCGGTGCGAGCGGATCGCCCGCGGGGTGGCCCCAGATTGCCATCGATGCCAACGGCAACGCCCTGGTGGTGTGGTACCAATCCGACGGCATCGCCGACAGCATCTGGAGCAATCGCTATCAGTGAGGTCCACCGTGATCCGATGTCCCTTCGCGTACCCACGGCGTCTCCGTGGCTCTCGACCTTGATTCACTTCCACCTTTTTCCCTGGAGATTCTGATGAATCGCGCCTTACGCTCCCCCAGTCGCGCCCTGCTTACCCTCGGTTTCTTGGCCTGCTTTCTTGCCTGCGGCGGTGGAGGATCCAGTTCCACGGCCACTCCTCCGCCAACCCCCACGGGCCCTGGCATCACGACGCCCCCCACCGCCCAGGCCGGCTATGTCGGCGACAAGGTCACCTTCCATGTCGTGGCGACGGGCTCGGGAAATGCCTACCAGTGGCTGCGCAACGGCACGGCCGTCTCGGGGGCCACCACCGATACCTACGTGCTGCCCGTGCAGGTACCCGATGACCAGGCTCGCTACAGCGTGCGGGTCACGGCAGCGGCCGGGGGCATCGCCACCAGTGCCGACGCGATTCTGGATGTGCTCTACGCAGATCCCGCCGTGGTGGCGGGCCACGATCACACGCTGGCTATCACCACCAAGGGCAAGGTCTTCGCGTGGGGCGTGGGCGGAAATGGACAGCTGGGTTTGGGCGATTACCAGGCCCGCATGGTGCCCACGGCGGTGTCTCTGCCGGGGCCGGCGGTGCAAGTGGCGGCGGGTTGGGGGCATTCCCTGGCGCTGCTGGCCGATGGCCGAGTCTTCGCCTGGGGGAACAACGTCTCGGGCCAGTTGGGCGATGGCACCACCACCATGCGCAACACACCTGGGGCCATCCCAGGCGTCAGCACCGCGACCTTCATCGCCTGCGGCTATGACCATAACCTTATGGCCAAGGCCGACCAGTCCGTCTGGTTGTGGGGCTACAACGGGCTCGGGCAGCTGGGCCAGGGGGACAAAGTGAATCGCCTGAATCCCGTGTCGATCCCCGCCGCTGCTTCGCAGATCGCCAACGTGGCCCTGGGGGAACTGCACACCCTGTTGGTGCTGACCTCGGGCCAGCTACACGGCTGCGGCGACAACGGCTACGGTCAGCTGGGACTGCCTTCCTCCAGCACGGAGTACCTGACCCTGACTTCCCTCAAGAGTGGCGTGCTCGGCGCCCGTGCCTTTGCCCTCTACTCGGTCATTTTGGGGTCGGATGGTGTGCCCTACGGAACGGGCGAAAACGTGTATGGTCAGCTCGGCGATGGAAGCCTGACTACTCGATCCGGCTGGGTGCCCATGAGCACAGCTGGGCTACCCGCCGGCACCACCCTCAAGGATGTGATGCCGGGCCAGTACCACACCCTGTTCCTGGGCAGCCAGGGTAGTGTGGCCTCCGTTGGCTACAACTGGTACGGCCAGCTGGGACTGGGTGCGGCCACCACAACTTCGTATACGGCCTCCCAGGGGATAGCGGGGCTCAACGCCCTGCTTCTGAGTTCCGGCTCGCAGTCTTCCTATGCCGTGCTTCCGGACCTCACCGTCAAGGCCTGGGGCTTCAACGGCAACGGCCGCCTGGGGGATGGCACTGCCACGGACCGGCCCACGCCGACGACGGTGCCCGGGCTGTTCCTGGGGCCCCTTCGCACCGGCGTGGCACCGCTTCCGTCGGTCACATCCGTTGGCTTGTCGGCGATGGCTTCAACGCATTTCTGAAACAGATGACCCGGGAGGTGGCCCAGGGCCTTTTCGGAAAGCGCACCTAGCCCTGGGGTGCCGTCACCTGGAATCTGATGCAGACGCGGTCCGTGCCGCCCTTGATGGAGCCCATATGCTCAAGCCCCTCATCCTTGCCGCCTGCCTTCTCGCTCCGCCCGCCTGGGCCCAGGGGCGGCACGCCCACCCTCTCACCCACCTGGGTGTGCCCGCCGCGAACCTGGTGACCGTGGACCTGAGCACCCGTGCGGACCTCGGCACGGGCGCAGTGACCACGAACCTGGGCGTATACGAGAACGGCGTCTGGACCTGGCACTTCGGCACCGCCGGCTTCGAGGTGCCGAAGGGACGCACCTTCGTGGTCACCGATGCCCAGGCCTGGGTGCTGCACGAATCGGGCACGGGCACCCCTGCTTCCCTGGAGTTGCTGGTGGACCATGCCACGGGAGGCTACTGGGGGACCATGGCCCTCTTCTCCTTCCATGAGGTGCCGGCCAACGCCAATGGAGTCCACCGCCAGACCTGGACCAGCGGCATCGCGCTGACCGAGGGCCTGCGCATGCGGATCTGGGTGCAGGCCTTCTACCCCACGAGCCTCATGTCCAACGCCCGCATCCTTGTCCAGGGCTACTACCTCTAGTCATCACCCGAATTAGCCAAGCAGCGCCTTCACCTGGGCGAGGCGCTGTTCCTTTTCCTCGGACTGGCCGCGCAACTTCGCCACGGCCGCCTCAGGCGCCTTGGTGACGAAGCTCTCGTCGGCGAGGCGGGCGCGGAGCGGTTCCAGCTCCTTCTCCAGCTTGGCCAGTTCCTTTTCCAGCTTGGCCTTTTCAGCGACCGGATCCTTCAGGCCCGCGAGTTCCAAGGCCAAGATGCCGCCCGCCACCACCCCCACGGTGCGGGTGGGAGTGGCGAGCTCGTCCTTGGTAAAGGTGACGGATTCCAGCCGGGCGATGGACTTGAGGGCTTCCGTGAAGGGCTCCAGCTCCGCGAGAGAGCAGAAGGCGGGCACCCGCTTAGCGGGATCCACGCCCTGCTCGGCCTTGAGGCGGAGGAAGCCGGAGAGCACTTCCTGGAAGCGGGGGATGATCGTGGGGTCGCCGCCGTTGGTCTGGAGGATTGCTTCGTCCATCGGCCACGCCCTCAGAGCCAGCAGAGCTGGCTCTGAGATGGGTAATCGCTGCGCGATTACCGCCTCGTGAATGTCTTCGGTAAGGAACGGCACAAACGGATGCAGGGCGCGGAGCAGGATGTCGAGGAAGTGCAGGATGGCGGCCTTCTGGCCCGGTGTGCCGCTCAGCAGCTGCACCTTGGCCAGCTCGATGTAGGTGGCGCAGAAGTCATCCCAGACCAGGTGGTACAGCAGATCCGAAGCCTCGTGGAACCGGAACTCCTCCAGGGCCTTCGTGACGGCCGCCAGCGTATCCCGCAATTGTTTGATCAACCAGAATTCGGCCTCGCCGAATTCTGGCGCCGTCGCCAGCGTGATGGAATCATCCAGATTGATCTGGACGAACCGGGACGCGTTCCAGAGCTTGTTGCAGAAGTTGCGGCTGGCCTCCAACCGCGCGGTGCTCATGGCGATGTCTGTGCCGGGGGCGGCCATGATGGCCAGTGAGAAGCGCAGGGCGTCGGTGCCGTACTCCTCCATGACTTCCAGCGGATCGATGACGTTGCCCTTGGTCTTGCTCATCTTCTGGCCACTGGCGTCGCGGACCAGGCTGTTGAAGTAGACCTTGCGGAAGGGCACCTCGCCCATCCAGGTGAGACCGGCCATGGCCATGCGCGCCACCCAGAAGAACAGGATGTCGTAGCCGGTGATGAGCACGCTGGTGGGGTAGTAGCGTCGCAGATCCGCCGTCTGTTCCGGCCACCCGAACACACTGAAGGGCCACAGCGCCGACGAGAACCAGGTATCGAGCGTATCCGGATCCTGAATCAGCTGTTCATCTCCGCATGCGCAGCATGCGGAGGGTTGCTCCATCTCCACATGAAGTTCCCCGCATTTCGCGCAGGTCCAGGCCGGAATGCGATGGCCCCAGACCAGCTGGCGGCTGATGCACCAGTCCTGGATGTGGGTGAGCCAGTGGTTCCACACTGCCGCGTGATGTTCGGGCGTGAACTGGATGGCGCCGGTGTTGACGGCTTCCAGGGCCTTGGCGGCGGCCTCCTTCACGTCCATGAACCACTGCTCGCTGACCAGGGGTTCCAGCACGGCGCCGCTGCGGTCGCTGAGGGAGATCTTGTTGACGTAGTCCTCCACCTTCACGAGGAAGCCCTGCTCCTCGAGGTCAGCCACCACGCGCTTGCGGGCCTCGAAGCGGTCCAGGCCCGCGTAGGCGCCCGCCTCCGCGGTCATCTTCGCGTCGAAGCCGATGATCGTGATGGAAGCAAGCCCCAGGCGCTGCCCGGCGGCGAAGTCGTTGGGATCGTGGGCCGGGGTCACCTTCACGCAGCCGGTGCCGAAGGCGGGATCCACGAAGCTGTCCGCCACCACAGGAATCTGTCGCCCGGTGAGCGGGTGGTCCAGCAGCTTGCCGATCATGCCCTGGAAGCGTTCATCGTCGGGATGCACGGCCACGGCCGTATCACCCAGCATCGTCTCGGGCCGGGTGGTGGCCACCACCACGTCGGCCACGCCATTCACCGGGCCGCCCGTCAACGGGTAGCGCAGGTACCACAATTTGCCGCGCCGCTCCTCGTACTTCACTTCCAGATCGCTGAGTGCCGTTTGCAACGCCGGATCCCACTGGATCATGCGGGGGCCGCGGTAGATGCGCCCGGCCTTGTAGCTTTCCACAAAGACCTTGCGCACCGCCTTGTTGAGGGAAGGATCCAGGGTGAAGCGGTTGCGGGTCCAATCCACGGAGCAGCCCAGGCGCCGCAACTGGTGCTCGATGGCCCCCTGGTTCTTCTCCTTCCAGGCCCAGATGCGCGCCTCGAAGGCCTCGCGGCCCAGCTGGTGGCGATCCGTGCCCTCGGCCTTGAGCTGGCGCTCCACCATCATCTGGGTGGCGATGCCCGCATGATCCGTGCCCGGCACCCAGAGGGCGTCGAAGCCCTGGGCCCGCTTGAAGCGCGTGAGCACGTCGTGCAGCGTGTTCACCAGGGCATGGCCCATGTGCAGGTTGCCCGTGATGTTTGGCGGCGGGATCACGATGGACCACGGCTCCTTGCCGCTGTGGGGGGCTGCCTCGAAGGCCTTAGCGGCCTCCCATTGCTCGTACCAGCGCGTCTGCGCGGTCCTGAAATCGAAGGCCTTGTCCATTTCGCGCATGTGCATCCTTGCTTTGGCTTTCTCCGACTCCAGATCGGCATCGCCGATTTGGAGCAAGGGAACGGATCCTGATCGGAATACCCAGCCCAATGGATCAGTTTAACCTTGGAAGCCGGGGCTTCCAAGGTGGGCTCTCAGGGTGTCGCCTGCTGTAGGGCATTGATCGGATCAGGCCTGAAGGAACCGCTCGGGCTTGAATCCCGTCACCATGGCCCCCCAGTGTTTGCCCTGGATGTGGATGGGCATGGAGAGGTCGTTGAGGATCTCCCCGGTGTCCCGCATGTAGGTCTGGAAGAGGAAGGGCTCGGTGTTCCGCGAGCGGCGCTTCTCGGTCTCGACGTTGAAGTAGATCTTCAGGTGGCGGCTGTTGACCACGTCCACCTTGAGGTCCCCCGTGAGCGGCTCAGACACGCCGCTGTGGTGGATGGCCAGGAAGCCATTGGTGTCCAGGGCCACGGCGTAGATGGAGCCCAGCTCCTTCCGGGCCTCGTCGAACAGGGGCTGGAGCTCCTTCCCGAAGGCGGTTGCATAGGTCGTCATGAACTTCTGGGGGTTGGTGTTCGCCACGGGGCGGTAGTCCCGGTCGAAGACATTGATCCCGCGCTCTGCGAGTTCCTGGATCCGGGCCTGCATGGCATCCCGCCAGAGGGTGGCCCGCTGGATCACGGGTTCCAGTTCGCCCGTGCCGGTCCGGAACCGGGAGACGAGCTCCAGCAGCTTCTCGGTGGCGCGGTTCATGTCGCCCGAAAGGTGCGTCGAGTCCTGAAGCCGCTGCTGCGCTTCGAGGCTGAGGCTCTGGATGGCCTTGGCCTGGTGGTGGATCTCCACGCTGGTGCCCGAGATACCTTCCACAGCGGCGGTGGCGCCACTCAACTGGGACGTATTCTCTTCGAACTCGAGGACCAGCTTGGCGAAGTGCTCCGAAGCCCGGCTGAGAATCGCCGAAGTTCCCCTGAAGTCCACGGTGATGTCCTGGATCCCCTGGGAGGTCTGTGCCACGTCCTGCAGCATGCCCCCGAGGTTCTGGGAGATCTCGTCGGCGGCCTGGCCCACGCTTTCGGACAGTTTCCGCACCTCGTCCGCCACGACGGCGAAGCCCTTGCCGGCTTCTCCGGCGTGGGCCGCCTCGATGGAGGCATTGAGGGCCAGGAGTTGGGTCTGCGAGGAGACCCCCTCGATGAGCTGGACCACGTCGCTGATGCGCTCGGAGCGTTCGCTGAGGTGTGCCACCAGCTGCTGGAAATCCACCAGGCGCTGGTTGGTGGTGGCCATGCCGGCATCCGCCTCCAGCAGCTCGACCCGGGTCATCCGGGCCGATTCGAGGTTGGCCAGGGTGCTGTCCCGGACGTGGCCCGTCACGCGGGAGATGTCGCCCACGGCTTCGGCCACCTCCTGGCTGGTGTGCGTGATGCGCTCGGAGAGTTCGCCCTGGGCTTTGGCATCCAGGACGGAATCGGCGGCGAGTTTGGTGGTGCGCGTGGAGCCCACGGCGATGGAAAGGCCCAGGCGCTTCGACTGGTCGAGGATGGCCCTGATTTCGCTCGCGAAGCGGTTGTAGCCATCGGCCAGACGCCGGATCTCGTCATGGGAGTCCAGCTGGATGTCCTGGGAGAAGTCACCACCCTGGATGGTCGTCGTGATCTTCCGGAGAGGAGCGGCCACGGAGAGGTGGAAGGTGAGGAGCGCCCCGAGGCCCAACACCAAGGCCGCAACAGGGAGGAACATGGCCAGCGTTTCGGCCCGGGCCAGGAGTTCGAGGATCTGGGTTCCCTGTCGAGCCTGCTCCGGCAGGGCCATGCGGAGGCTGCGGGCCAGGTGGAAGGTGTGCCAGCTGAGGCCCAGGAGCAGGACGAAGGTGGGGATCATGCACCCCAGGATTTTCCGGAGGAGGGAGTTGAAGAAGGACCGCTCCACGAAGTGGTAGAGCGCTTTGATCAGCCGCATCGTGAACTCCGCTATCGCCCTGACAGTCGAACAGTTGCCTGCCCAGCCACTTCGGGAGCTGGCCATCCTTGCAAGGAAGGCTGGACCCCGGGCACTGGATCGATGCCAAGTGATCGGCAGATCAGCTTTAGAGATTAAATCCGGCGCCAGCCCGGCCTAGGCCAGGCTTTTCGGCCGGGAGCGAGGTGCTAGTCGCCCTTCATCCGGTCCTCGAAGTCCTCCCAGTCCAGCTCGGTCCACCATTCCTTTTCGAGCCCTTCACAGGTGGTGCCATAGGAAGGGCAGGCGATGCAGCCATCGCCGCGGTGCACCTCGGAATCGTGCAGCGGCGGGTAGGTGGTCACCAGGGCCAGACCTCCGGCGTGGGCTTTGCGCTCCTCCTCGGTCATGGGCCGGGAGGGCAGCTCGAGAACATGGCTGCGGCGTAGGCGCTCCTGGCCTTCGGGGAAGAGGACCGAGTTCTCCGCGTCGATGTGCCGCCAGAGGGAGCGGCTGTAGTCCACTGCTGTGGACTGCAGCAACTGGCGTGCAACGGCGCTGGTGAGGGGGGCACCCAGCTGCGCCGCCAGTTCATCCAGCAGTCCGCCCATGCGCCGGTGCTGTTCGGTCAGGGCCAGGATGGGCCCCCGGTCCGCCGGCAGTTCGGCCTTCTCCGCCAGGGCCCGGAAGAGGACCTCTTCCTCCTTGTCGTGATGGAAATCCCCGGCGTAGCGGCGGAAGAAGGCCAGGAAGCGGCCCCCGTCGGCAGGGTTTCCCTGGCCTTCCAAGCGGAGGGTGACGAAGGCCCGCAGAGAGCCCAGCACCTGCTCGATGAGGTCGTGCTCCGCCTGAAGATCCTTGATGAGCTGCATGGGGCCGCCAGGCAGTCAGTGTATCGGGGCCGCCGATGAGCCGGTCGGGCCATCCAGGTTCAACCGGTAGCCCACGTTCGGTTCCGTGATGAAGTGGCGGGGCCGGGTGGGATCCGTTTCGAGTTTCTTGCGGAGCATGGCCATGTAGATGCGCAGGTAGTGGGTGTTCCCCTCGCCGCCGGGCCCCCACACCTCCGCCAGCAGTTGGCGGTGGGTGGCAACCTTGCCCTGGCGGCGCACCAGGGCCTCCAGCAGGCGGTACTCCAGGGCGGTCAGTTTCACGCTGCGTCCGTCCAGGGTGATTTCGCGCCTTTCGAGGTCGATGCAGAGCCCGCCGCTGCGGATCACCGGTTCGGCCAGGTCGGCCTGCAAAGTATGCCGCAGTGCCACGCGGAGCCGTGCCAGCAGCTCCGCGGCGCCGAAGGGTTTGGCCAGGTAGTCGTCCGCGCCCAGGTCGAGCGCCCGCACCTTGTCCCGCTCCTGATTGCGGGCGCTGAGGATCACGATGGGCTTGCGGCTCCAGGTGCGGAGCTCCTTCAGCACGGCCATGCCGTCCAGGTCAGGCAGTCCCAGGTCGAGCAGGATCAGGTCCGGATTGTGGCTGCGCGCCATGGCCAGGCCCTCCGTGCCGCTGGCCGCGCTCAACACCTGGTAGTTCCGTCCGGCCAGGGTGGGAATCAGGAAGCGCCGGAGGGCCTCCTCGTCTTCGATGATGAGGATCAGGGGCTGGTTCACCGGGTCCCCCCTGGGGAGGCGGGATCAGTCGCCCCTGGGGAGGCGGGATCGGCCCCTGGGGCGAGGGGTTCGGCCCCCTCGGGCAGCTCGGGCGGAATGCCATCGAGGGGCAGGGCCAGGCGGAAGCTCGAACCGCCACCGCGGCGGCCCTCCACGTGGATGCTGCCGCCATGGGCCTGGAGGATGGCCCGGCAGATGGCCAGGCCCAGGCCCACGCCGCCTTCGCGCGCCTCGGGCAGGCGGAAGAACTTGTCGAAGATCCGCTCTTCGAATTCCGCGGGGATGCCCGGCCCCCGGTCGGCCACCTCGAGATGGACCCAGCCGGGCTCCGCCCAGGCCCGCAGGTCCAGGTCCAGGCCCGGCGCGTGGCGCTGGGCATTCGTGAGGAGGTTGATGAGCACCTGTTCCATGAGGACCGCATCCAGGGGCACCAGGGGCAGGGCCTCAGGCAGCTCCACCCGGATGGGCAGGACCCCCTGGCGCCGCTCCAGGCGGCCCAGGGCCGAGCCGATCACTTCTTCCAGGGGCTGCCACTCCTTCTGGACCTGGAGGGCGCCGCTCTCCAGCCGGGTGAGGTCGAGGATGTTCCCCAGCAGGTGGGCCAGCCGTTCGCTTTCCTCCTGGATCATGGTGAGCAGGTCGCGCCGGGTGGCATCGTTGACGTCGCCGGGCAGCAGCAGGCTGCCCGCCGCGCCATGGATGGCGGCGAGGGGCGTCCGGAGATCATGGCCGATGGCCCCCAGCAGGGTACTCCGCATGCGTTCCGTGGCCCTTTCCAGCTGGGCCTTTCGCGCCTCCTCCAGCCAGCGGAGCCGCTCCAGGGCCAGGGCGATCTGCACGGCGAAGGCCTTGAGCAGCTCCCAGGTTCGGGGGTGGAGTGGTTCACCTTCTGCGGGCAGGATCCGCAGCACCCCTTCGCTCTGATCGGTGCCCGTGAGCGAGAGGCAGAGGGAGTCGCCCACCGGCACCGGCTCCAGCGGATCGCCGGCCTGCTCGCCGAGCACCAGGCGGGGCAGAAGCGCACTGGGAGCAGGCAGGGTGGCCAGGTCTAGGTCGGCCGGCCGGGCGAGCCAGGTGACGTCGTCCGGAAACAGCAGCCAGGCCCTTGCCTTGAACACCCGCCGGATGTGTTCAGTGGCGGTGGCGGCCACCTCGTCCGGGCTGAGGCTCCGGGCCAGGGCCCGGCCCAGCAGGTAGAGCGAGGCCGTGTGCAGTTCCCGGCGCCGGACCTCCTTGGCCTGGTCCCGGAGCCGCCGCAAGAGCCCGATCATCAACTGCGCCGCCAGCAGCATGAGCAGGAAGAAGAGCAGGTTCGGCCAGTGGTAGGCGGCCAGGCGGAAGCGGGGCGTCTCCAGGAGGAAGTTGTAGAGCAGCACGCTCAGGGCCGAGGCCAGGATGCCGAAGGCGGAGCCCCACCGGTGGGCGATGAGGGTCACCCCCAGCAGGTAGACCGGGAGCACGAGCGACAGGTTCCCCTCCCGGGGCACCAGCCACGCCAGGGCCGTGCAGGCGGCCAGGACCAGGAAGGTGCCAACCATGGCACTGAGCCGGATGCCCGGGGCCTCTTCTTCGGTGGGGGCGGTCCGATCGTCGAGGATGACCAGCTCGGTATCCAGCCCTCGGCGCTGGAGCTCGTCCGCCGTGGAATGCCCCAGCCGCGCCCAGGGCCAGCGATCCCGGGAGCGCCCCAGAACCAGGGCCTGGGCGCAGGTCCGGCGCGTCAGATCCGCCAGGCCCTGGGCCAAGGTGGGGGCTTCCACCAGCCTTACTTCGGCGCCCAGGCGTTGGGCCTCCTGCATCCAGACCTGCACCTGCTCTGCGTCCTGCGTTCCCCGCGCACCCTCGGTGTCCACATAGACGCCGATCCAGGGGGCGGAGCGGTCCCGCGCCAGGCGGCATCCCGCGTGGATCAGGCGGAGCGACTGGGCCTCGGAACTGAGGGCCACGAGGATGGGGCGGGCCAGGGGGGGTGTTTCCATATCGCTCCAGGTTAAGCGGAGATGGATCCCTCATAAAAAGTGCGTAAAAAATCCCGCGAGCGTACCCCGGTCACAGGCCATCCTCTGCATACTTCCGGCGTCGTCTAATTTTTTACGATGAGGAGGTAATTTTTATGACACCGGTGCCTTTCAACGTCGGGAACACGGCCTTCATGCTGCTTTGCGCCAGCCTGGTGATGCTCATGACCCCG
Source organism: Holophagales bacterium (assembly GCA_038324335.1). Taxonomy (GTDB): domain Bacteria; phylum Acidobacteriota; class Holophagae; order Holophagales; family Holophagaceae; genus Geothrix. Next base: position 2,604 of record JBBQHW010000062.1, on the reverse strand, counting down.
GGCCTGGCCTTCTTCTACGGCGGTCTCGTGGGCCGCAAGAACGTGCTGACGATCATGACCCAGAGTTTCGTCTCGCTGGTCTGGACCACGGTGCTCTGGTTCGCCTTCGGCTATTCCATGTGCTTCGGCCCCACCTGGCACGGCATTGTGGGCGATCCCACCTACTACGCTTTCCTGAAGGGCATCACGCTGCACACCATGTACACGGGCAATGACGCCGGCATCCCGCTCATCGTCCACGTGTCCTACCAGATGATGTTCGCCATCATCACGCCCGCCCTCATCACGGGCGCCTTCGCGAACCGCGTGACCTTCAAGGCCTACTTCCTGTTCCTCACGGGCTGGCTGGTCTTCGTCTACTTCCCCTTCGTCCATATGGTCTGGAGCCCCGAGGGCATCCTGGCCAAGTGGGGCGTGCTCGACTTCGCCGGCGGCATCGTGGTGCACAACACCGCGGGCTTCGCCGCCCTGGCCTCCATCCTCTACGTGGGTCGCCGATCGGTGGTGGAGAACATTCCCCACAACGTGCCCCTCATCGCCCTGGGCACCGGCCTCCTCTGGTTCGGCTGGTATGGCTTCAACGCCGGTTCGGAGCTGCGGGTGGACGAGATCACCGCCAGCGCCTACCTGAACACCGACATCGCCGCCTCCTTCGCGGGAGCCACCTGGCTGCTGGTGGAGTGGATGAACGCCAAGCAACCCAAGTTCGTGGGTCTGCTCACGGGCGCCGTGGCGGGTCTGGCCACCATCACGCCGGCCGCGGGCTACGTGTCCCTCAGCACGGCCGCCCTCATCGGCATCATGGCCGGCGTGATCTGCTACTACGCCGTGGCCCTGAAGAACAAGCTGGGCTGGGATGATGCCCTCGACGTCTGGGGCGTGCACGGGGTCGGTGGTCTCATCGGCGTGATCTTCCTCGGCATCTTCGCCTCCAAGGTCTGGAACCCGGCCGGCTCCGATGGCCTCCTGCTTGGCAACGTCGGCTTCTTCGGCAAGCAGTGCGCCGCGGTGCTCATCTCCTCCGTCTGGGCCTTCGGCTTCACCTACGGCATGCTCTGGATCATCGATCGGATCACGCCGGTGCGCGTGACCGCCAGCGCCGAGGTCAAGGGCTTGGATAACGAGTTGCAGGGTGAGGAGGCCTACCCCCAGGGCCTTTGAGTCCCGGGGAGCCGCTGTAAAGTATCTCGACCTTCCTGTCATTAATTGATCTGCGGCGGTCTGTGTCAAGTCCTGGAATTGCCCGTTTATCCCGGTGGAAAAGCCGGGATAGACGGGCAACATGTGTGAACAGCCTGACATGCTAGATTGAGGGCCACCAAAGGTCCCGCTAGGAGTGCTCTTGGCCACACCGGCAGTCCAGTCCTTGCCTTCCACGGCCCTCTCCCGCGAGCAGCGGGTCGCGTTGTATCGCACGATCTACGCGGCCCGCCGCATCGACGACAAGGAGATCACGGGCAAGCGCCAGAACAAGGTCTTCTTCCAGATCAACGGGGTGGGCCACGAGGCTGTGCAGGCAGCGGCTTCCATGGTGTTCCGCCCGGGCCATGACTGGTTCTTCTTCTACTACCGCGACCGGGCCTTGGCCTATGGTCTGGGCTATACGGCCAGGGAGATGTTCCTGGGCTCCGTGGGCGCCGTGGACGATCCCGCCAGCGGCGGCCGCCAGATGCCCAGCCACTGGGGGCACAAAGGCCTCAACATCTTCACCACCTCCAGTCCCACGGGCAGCCAGTTTCTGCAGGCAGTGGGGGCGGTGGAGGCGGTGGTGCGGGCCGAACAGGGCGGCTTGCAGGAACAGCTGGGCATTAAGTCGGACGAGGTGGCCCTGGTCACCACAGGCGACGGCACCTGCAGCCAGGGGGAGTTCTGGGAGGCCATCAGCAATGCGGTGAATCTCAAGGCGCCCGTAGTCTTCCTGGTGGAGGACAACGGCTACGCCATCAGCACGCCCAGCGAGGTACAGTACCCCGGCGGCAACGTGGCGGCTCTGGTCCAGGGCTATGCCGCCCACGGCCTGCTGATCCTGGATGATGTGGACGGCTGCGATCCCATCGCCAGCCACGCGGCGTTGCAGGCCGCCGCGGACCATGCTCGGGCGCGCAAGGGCCCCGCTCTGGTTCGGGCCAAGGTGATCCGGCCCTACAGCCACTCGCTGTCGGACGACGAGCAGCTCTACAAGTCGAAGGTGCAGCGCACGGAAGAAGCCCTGCGGGATCCGGTGACCACCTACGCCCAGCAGCTGGTGGCCTGGGGTGACCTCAGCGAGGCCCAGCTGCAGCTGCTGAAGGATGAAGTCCAGGCCGAGATCGATGCCGCCTGGGACGAGGCCGATGCCGCCCCGAGACCCGAGCCCGGCAGCTACTACCAGCATCTCTACAGCGAGGAGATCGATCCCACGGCCCCTGCCTTCGACACGGAAAACGCTCCCGGCGACCAGGCGGTCGGTGCCAAGACCATGCTTGACCTCATCAACGCCACCCTGAAACACGAGATGAAGCGGGATCCGCGCATCCTCGTGTTCGGCGAGGACGTAGCCGATGCCAGCCGCTCCGAGATCCTCGACGAGGTGAAGGGCAAGGGCGGCGTCTTCAAGACCACCCA
>JBBQHW010000061.1:0-15377 GCA_038324335.1 Holophagales bacterium | reverse complement strand
GTGCTGCTCATCGCTTCCTGCGGGCTGATCTACGAGCTGGTGGCGGGAACGCTGTCCAGCTACCTGCTGGGGGATTCGGTCACGCAGTTCTCCACGGTCATCGGCGTCTATCTCAGCGCCATGGGGCTGGGATCGTGGCTGTCGAAGTTCCTGCACCGGGGGCTGGCGCGGCGCTTCGTGGACCTGGAGCTGGCCGTGGCCCTGGTGGGCGGCTTCTCCGCGCCCATCCTCTTCCAGGCCTTCGCCCACACTCACGCCTTCCGGGTGGTGCTCTATGGCGTGGTGCTGGCCGTGGGCACGCTGGTGGGGCTGGAAATCCCCATCCTCATGCGGATCCTCAAGGACCAGGTGCGCTTCAAGGACCTGGTGGCGGGCGTCCTCACCCTCGACTACATCGGCGCCCTCTTCGCCTCCCTGCTCTTCCCGCTGCTGCTCATGCCCAAGCTGGGCCTGGTGCGCACCAGCCTCCTCTTCGGCCTGCTGAATGCCGGCGTGGGCCTCTGGTCCACCCACCTGCTGCAATCGCAGCTGGGGCCAACGCGCATGCTCCGGTTGCGCTGTTTCGCGGTCATGGCCCTGCTGGCCGTGGGGCTCGCCTTCGCCGGGAAGTTCACCCTGGCAGTGGAAGAGGAGATCTTCGCGGACGAGATCGTCTACGCCAAGGACAGCGCCTATCAGCGCATCGTGCTCACCCGGGGCCGGGGCAGCTTCCAGCTCTTCCTGAACGGCAACCTGCAATTCTCCAGCGCCGACGAGTACCGCTACCACGAGGCCCTGGTGCACCCGGCCTTCGGCGTGCGGCCCGACGCCAGGCGCGTGCTCATCTGCGGAGGTGGTGACGGCCTGGCCGTGCGCGAAGTGCTGAAGCATGCTTCCGTCCAGGAAGTCGTCCTGGTGGACCTGGATCCGGCCATGACGGACATGGCGCGGAAGCAGCCCATGGTGCGCCAACTCAACGGTGCCGCCCTCGACGATCCCCGGGTCAAGGTCGTGAACGCCGACGCCATGGTGTGGCTCCAGGAGACGCCGGGGCCGCCCTTCGATCTGGCCTTCGTGGATTTCCCGGATCCCAACACCTACGCCCTCGGCAAGCTCTACACCTCGCGCTTTTACCGCCTGCTGCAGCGGCGCCTGACGGACGACGCCATGGTCACCGTGCAGAGCACCTCGCCCCTCATGGCCCGGCAATCCTTCTGGTGCATTGCCGCCACCATGGAAGCCGCAGGCCTGAAAGTGCGGCCCTATCATCTGGCCGTGCCGTCTTTTGGCGTGTGGGGCTTCGTGTTGGCATCGAAGCGCGATTTCGAGGTGCCCACCCACGTGCTGCCTGGGTTGCGCCATCTGTCCGACGAGGCCACCACCGCCATGTTCGCCTTCCCCAAAGACATGGACCGCGTCCCCACGGAAGTGAACCGCCTGGACAACCAGGTGCTCGTGCACCTCTACGCCCGGGAGTGGCGGCGATGGTCCTGAGGCCACAGAAAAGCAAATGGTCCACAGATTCCACAGATTACACAGATGGAGACTGGCCTTCCCATTCCTCACTGAATTTCGAATCCTCGAATCGGTACCTTCAAAACAAGCGACAGTTCCTTTATTTCAATCTGCGTGAATCTGTGAAATCTGTGGATTCAATCTTTCCTTTTTCATCTGCGCCATCTGCGACATCTGCGATATCAAATTCATTTTCATCTGTGGTTTCGCAACCATGAAACGCCGCGACTTCCTTGCGGCCACGGCCGCTTCGGCGCTTCCGCTCGCTTGCCGCAAAAGGCCTGAGTTCCCCTTTCCTGGCGAGCTGGTGGGCCCCGACATGGCCCTGGGGCACTGGCTGAAGGGGGGCAACTATCCCGATCCGGATCACTTCGAGCCCATCTCCGTGCTCATCGTGGGCGGCGGGGTTGCGGGACTCAGCGCCGCCTGGCGGCTGGCGGGTGCGGGGGTTGAGGATTTCCGCGTGCTGGAGCTGGAAGCGGAACCCGGCGGCACCTCCCGCTCGGGGCGCAATCATGTATCTGCCTTCCCCTGGGCGGCGCACTACCTGCCGGTGCCCGACCGCGGGAACCACGCGGTACTGCGCCTGCTGCAGGAGTGCGGGGTGATCGAGGGCTTCGGTGCCAAGGGCGATCCGGTCTTCGCGGAGGAGGCCACGGTGCGCGCACCGGAGGAACGCCTCTTCGCCTACGGCCAGTGGTGGGAGGGCCTCTACCTGCGGGCCGGAGCCAGCGCCGAGGACGAGCGCCAATACCATGCGTTCTTCACCGAGGTGGATCGTTGGGCGGCTTTCCGGGATGCGAAGGGCCGCCCCGCTTTCAGCATTCCGCGCTCCCGCTGCTCGGACGCGCCGGAGCCCCGTGCCCTGGACGGCCTGTCCATGGCGGCCTGGCTGGACGCGCGGGGCCTCTCTTCGCCGCGCCTGCGCTGGCTGCTGGACTACGCATGCCGGGACGACTATGGCTCCCGGCTGGCGACCACCAGCGCCTGGGCGGGACTCTTTTATTTCGCGGCCCGCAAGCAGGGCCCCGGCGAGGATTCACGGCCCCTGCTCACCTGGCCCCAGGGCAATGGCTTCCTGGTGGACCATCTGCGCCGGGGCATCGGCGACCGGCTCAACTGCGGCGTCCTGGCCACGGCCATCCGGCAGGAGCAGGATGGCCTCCTGGTCACGGCCTGGGATGTCGCGAAGCAGCGGCGCCTCGGCTGGCGGGCACAGCGGGTGATCTTCGCGGGGCCCCAACACGTTGCCAAACACCTGATCGAGGGCCTCCAGGCCGCGCGCCCCGCCCTGACCCGCATCCACAACGCGCCCTGGCTGGTGGCCAACCTCACCCTGCGAGCCCGGCCCAAGGAGCCCACCTTCCCCCTGGCCTGGGACAACGTGCTGCGCGACAGCGAAGCCCTGGGCTACGTGGTCGCCTCGCACCAGAGCCTGCGGGACTACGGCCCCACCGTGTGGACCTGGTATCGGCCCTTCGCCGGAGCCGACTGCGAGGCCGAGCGCGCCCGCCTGCACGCCCTGGACTGGGCCGCGTGCGCCCGCATGGTGATGAACGATCTGCGCCCCGCCCACCCCGACCTGGAGGGCCTGGTGGCGCGCCTGGACGTCATGCGCTGGGGCCACGCCATGGTGCGACCCGCGCCCGGGCTCATCTGGGATGCGGACTTCCTGGCCCTGTCGAAACCTTTCGGCGGCGTCCATTTCGCCCACACCGAACTGAGCGGCCTGGCCCTCTTCGAGGAAGCCCAGGACCATGGCCTCCGTGCCTCCGAAGAAGTGCTAGCAGCCCTTGGCCACCGCGGCGGTAGTTGGCGCTAGCGGACTCCGCAATCCAAAAAAGCTGGAACACAGAGGGCACAGAAGAAAGCTCTGTTTGCGCTTCTTTGCTTTTCTCTGTGTCCTCTGTGAATTTCTGCGTCCTCTGTGTTCCGCTTTTCATTTGTTCATTGCCGATTTTCGGATGAACCCGCAAGAACCTGCTGCCGCTCCTCCAGCGTGGCTTCGCCCTTTGCGGGCACGCGCACGATCCACAGGCGGTCGTAGGTGTCGATGGACCAGTAGGGCACGGGACCCTGTACGCCCAGGCCGCGCACCAGCTGCTTCATCAGGTCGTGGTGCCAGCAGACCAGCACGGTCTTACCACGCTGGTCGCGCAGGAGCTCGGCGGCCAGCGCCCTGCTGCCGTCCTTGGGCCGCACGTAGGGAGTCAGGCCCAGCTGCACCGCCGTCGGTGCCATGGTCTGCTGCGTGCGACGGAGGTCCGAGGTATAGGCGGCGACGGGCTGGAAGGCTGCCAGCAGCGGCACGAGAGCCTTGGCCCGGCGCAGCCCGGCCTCGGAGAGCGCTGAATCACCATCGAAGAGAGACTGGCGTTCGGCATGCCGGAACAGCACGACCGTGATGTCCTGGGCGCCGAGAACGGCCGCGAGGATGAACAGACTCGCCAGGAGGATCCCGTGGCGGAGGCGCAGGATGAACATGGTTGGCTCCCACTCTCAGCTTACGTTGCGGCTGTGACGCCCGGCACATACGCCGTGGTGGCGCCCGGGCCTGGCATGGCATGATCCCAACGGTTTTCTCATAGGACCCTGGCCCAGCGTCGATCACCCCGAGGTCCACGATGTTCTAACACCTTTCATTGTTTTCTTTATGAATCACTTGGAATGTCTTTATTTATGTTGACGCACCCGGATGCCTGCCGTGGCATGGAACCCACTTCCCATCCCACTTCAATTCGATTCCACCTCTTCAGGGGAACAATCGATGGCCACCGCAGGGGTCCCCCCTCTCCGTCGTGCCCCGGCAGATGCCTCGGGCCCGCTGGAGGTGCGCCTGGACGCCCTCGTCGAGGCGGTCCTGCGGCTGGAGAGCCGGGTCGCCACCCTGGAAAGCACCGCGACGGCCCCTTTGCCTGCCGAAGCCCAGCCGCGGGACTTCCCCCGAGCCACCGCGGCCCTGCCCACGGAAGGACTGCCCACCCCAGCGAGCCTCATGAGTCTCCTCGGCCGGGTCTGCCTCATTCTGGGCGGAGCCACCCTCATCCGGGCCCTGGTGGACGCCGGTAGCATCCACCGCGGCTGGGGCGTGGCCCTGGGCCTGGCCTACGCCCTCACCTGGATCCTGCTGGCGGACCGCGCCAGGTCCAAGCTTGATGCGACCTTCCATGCCCTGGCCTCCATCCTCATCGCCTATCCATTGCTGGTGGAATCCTCGGCGCGCTTCGGCATCCTGACCCCGGGCCTGGTAGCCCTCCTGCTTCTGCTCGTCACTTGCGTGCACGGTGCCGTCGCCTGGCGCCGGGACCTGCAGCCCATCCTCTGGACGGCCACCCTCGCGTCGCTGGGCTCGGGTCTCGCCCTCATGGCCGCGCTCCGATCCATCGAGCCCTTCCTGATGGTCTTCCTCCTGCTGGGCGTCGCCAGTCTCTGGCTCACCTACGACCGCAAATGGCAGGGCCTCCGCTGGCCCACCGCCGTAGCGGCGGATCTTGGCGTGCTGATCCTCACGTCGCTGGCCGCCTGGCCCGGGGGAACGCCCGAGGCCTACCGCGGCATCACCTCGGGCCGGGCCATGCTCCTCGCCCTGGCCCTGGTTCTGGGCTACCTCGTCAGCTTTGCCGTGCGCATGCTGCGGCGACATCGCGCGATCAACGCCTTCGAAATCATCCAGACCACCCTGGTCCTGCTGCTCGGCTTCGGAGGCGCCCTGCGCGTGGGACTGGCCTCGGGCTCCGGCGTCGGGCTGTTGGGCGCCGGCGCCGCCCTGGCGGGCGTGACTTGCTACGCGACGGCCATTCCCTTCGGCGAGGACCAGGAGGCGACCCGGGCGAACTTCAACTTCTTCACGTTCCTCGCGCTCCTCCTCCTGCTGCTGGGCGGTCCCCTCGTGCTGCCCCTGCCCGCCTTCGCGGCCCTGAGCGGTGTGCTGGGACTGGGGGCGATGCAGGCCGCGCTCCAGTTGCGGCGGACCGTCCTCATGCTCCAGAGCGGCCTCTACCTCGGTGCTGCCGCAGTAGCCTCCGGCCTGGCCGCCTGGACCTTCCGCGCCTTCCTGGCCCCCGCGGGGCCGGTCACGCCCCTTGCCGGCGCGGGGCTCCTCGTCCTGGTCTGCCTGGCGGGCACGCTGGCGCTCTTCCTCCTGCGACGGCCCGCAGCTGCCACCACGGCCAAGGTGCGTCCTCTGGTCCTGTTCCTGGGCGCGGTCACCGCCGCAGGGTTCGGCGCCCTGGCCATCCGGGTTGGTGCTGTGGCCCTCGGTGCCGGTCCGGTGGATGCGGGCCTGCTGGCCGTGGTCCGCACCGCCGTCCTGGCCAGTCTGGCGATCCTGCTCGCCTGGTCGGGACGGGGCCTGCCCGCCCTGAACCTGCGCTGGCTGGTCTACCCCCTGCTGATCGTCACCGCCCTGAAGTTCCTCTTCGAGGACCTGGCCGTGGGGCGGCCCCTGACGCTCTTCCTGGGGTTCATGTGCTTCGGCACCACCCTCATTCTTGCTCCCCGTCTATTGAAGGCCCCCACTCCCACCGAGGGCGACGGGGCTCCGAACCCATCCATGCCGGAGGTTGATCCATGAACACGCGTCCGATCCTCGCAGGGCTGCTGCTGCTCCTGGCGCTGCCCGTCTGCGCGAATCCCCCTGAAACCAAGACTGAAGTCAGCGCCCAGGAAGGCATCCAGGTGCCAGGGCCGCCCTTCACGGACGGCATCTTCCCCTGCACCGGCTGCCATGACGGCAAGGCCGTGAAGCTCAATACGAACCGCCGCGTGCTCGTCGACATGCACACCGACATCGACCTGCACCACGGGCCCGAGAGCCGCTGGTGCCTGGACTGCCACGATGCCCAGAACCGTGACCGGCTGCACCTGGCCAGCGGCGAGAAGATCGAGTTCACAATCTCGTACCAGCTCTGCGGACAGTGCCACGGCGACAAGCTCCGGGACTGGAAAGTGGGCATCCACGGCAAGCGCACCGGCAGCTGGAACGGCCAGAAGCAGTACCTGCTCTGCGTCAACTGCCACAACCCCCACTCGCCCCATTTCGCCCCCCTGAAACCCCTGCCGCCGCCCACGCGGCCCGAACAGATCCAGCTCAAGAAAGGGGGTGCGCGATGACGGACCTGAACCTCACGCCGCCGCCGGAAGGCTGCGACACCGCCCAGGGCTTCGACCGCCGGGCCTTCCTGGGCACCGCCGTGGCCGCAGTTGCTACGGCTTTGACGGGCTGCGGCAGGCTCAGCACGGAGGAATTCCTCCAGCACAATTTCCAGGAACTCTCCAAGGAAGAGGTGCTCACCGTCATCGCCCGCCTCGAGAAGGAGTACAAGGCGAAGTACGGCAAAGATGTAAAGGTCGCCACCACGCCGCCCATGCCCGGCGTGATCTTTGGCTACGCCCTGGACCTCAGCCGTTGCATCGGCTGCCGCCGCTGCGTGCACGCCTGCGTGAAGGAGAACAACCAGTCGCGGGATCCCGAAATCCAGTGGATCCGCGTCCTCGAGCTGGACAAGGAGGAGGGCGTCAACCTCCAGCATGCGGAGCAGTACTACGACCCCGCCGAGGTGCCGCGCGAGGGCCACTTCTACATGCCGGTCCAGTGCCAGCAGTGCAAGAAGCCCCCCTGTGTGAAGGTGTGTCCGGTGGGCGCCACCTGGCGCGAGAAGGACGGCATCACGGTGGTGGACTACAACTGGTGCATCGGCTGCCGCTACTGCATGGCCGCCTGCCCATACGGCGCCCGCCACTTCAACTGGGGCGAGCCGAACCTTCCTGCGGACCAGGTCAACACTGACACCCACTACCTGGGCAACCGCCCCCGCCCCAAGGGCGTGGTGGAGAAGTGCACCTTCTGCGTCCAGCGCACCCGCAAAGGCCTCTATCCCGCCTGCGTGGAGATCTGCCCCACGGGCTCCCGCAAGTTCGGGAACCTGCTGGACAAGACCAGCGAGATCCGCCTGATTCTTGAGACCAAGCGCGTCTTCAAGCTCAAGGACGAACTGAACACTCAACCCAACTTCTTCTACTACTACGGGGTGTGAGGATGGTCATCCTGGACAACTTCAAGCGGTTCATCGTCGACACCATCGGCCTGATCATCCAGGGCAGCCGGCTCTACTACGCCTGGCTGGCCTTCCTGCTGCTGCTCATCGCCCTCGGCGGCGCCGCCTATCTCGGGCAGCTGAACCATGGGCTCATCGTCACCAACATGCGGGACCAGGTCTCCTGGGGCTTCTACATCGGCAACTTCACCTTCCTGGTGGGTGTGGCCGCGGCTTCCATCATGCTGGTGATCCCGGCCTACATCTACGACTGGGGCCCGATCAAGGAGATCACCATCCTGGGCGAGATGCTGGCGGTCACCGCCCTCATCATGTGCCTGGGCTTCGTGATGGTGGACATCGGCCGGCCCGACCGCTTCTGGCACATCATGCCCCTGGTGGGACGCCTCAACTGGCCCCACTCCATGCTGGCCTGGGACGTCATCGTGCTGAACCTCTACCTGTTGCTGAACTGGTTCGTGGTCACCTACCTCCTGTTCAGCTCCTACACGGAGAAGCACTACAACAAGAAGATCGTCCTGCCGCTGGTGCTGCTGTCCATCCCCATGGCCGTGAGCATCCACACCGTCACCGCCTACCTCTACAACGGCCTGGCCGCCCGTCCCTACTGGAACTCGGCCATCCTCGCGCCCCGCTTCCTGGCCTCGGCCTTCTGCTCGGGGCCCGCGGTGCTGCTCATCCTTCTGCAAGTGCTGCGCAAGACCACCCGCCTGAAGATCACCGACGAGGCCATCTTCAAGATCGCCGAACTGATGGCCTACACCATGGGCTTCAACCTCTTCCTCACGGCGGCCGAGGCCTTCAAGGAACTCTATTCCGGCACCGAGCACATGGTGTATTTCCAGTACCTGTTATTCGGCATCCAGAAGAACGGGGTCCACTACAACACCCTGGTGCCCTTCGCCTGGGCCTCGATCATCACGGGCTTCGTGGCCTTCCTGCTCTTCCTCAGCCCCAGGACGAGGATGAACTGGACCACCCTGAACATCGGCTGTGTCCTCATCTACGCCAGCGTCTACATCGAGAAGGGCATGGGCCTCATCATCCCCGGCCTGACGCCAGATGCCCTCGGCGAGATCTACGTCTACCGCCCCTCCTTCACGGAGATCGCGGTAGCCGCCGGAATCTTCTCCCTGGGCGCCCTGGTGTTCACGATCATGCTCAAAGCCGCCGTGCCCATGATGTTGGGCGAGTTCACCATCACCAAGGGCCGCAAGGGCGTCGAAGCGGGGGATGAGGCCGTTCAAATCCACTGAACAATCTCACCACCAAGACACCAAGGCGCCAAGAACTGAAAAACCCTTCTGTTCCTTGGCGACTTGGCGACTTGGCGGTGGATCCTTGGCCTTTCGAGCCGGCATCACCAGCGTTCCTGGTCGGTTGCCGGGGCGAGGGGCCAGGGATCCGAGGGCACGCCGTTGATGGCGGCGCCGCTCTGCATGACGTGGCGGGTATTGGCGAGGAAGCCGTGGGGGAAGATGGGGGCCGGCGCACTGGCCGCGTCCAGCCGAGCCACCAGCTCCGGGGAAAGCACCAGCTCCAGGGCCGCCAGGTTGCCGTCGAGCTGGGCCAAGGTGCGGGCGCCCAGGATGGGACTGGCCACGCCCGGGCGCACCAACACCCAGGCCAGGGCCACCTGCGCCAGGCCGATGCCCAACTCGGCAGCCACGGCTTCGGCGGCCTCGATGATGGCGTAGTTGCGGTCATTCAGGCTCTTGGACACGCCCGGCACGTGGCGACCTTCGCCCTGGGGCTGCCTGTTCCGACCGTATTTGCCGCTCAGCAGGCCGCCTCGCAGGGGCGACCAGGGCGTGACGCCCAAGCCCAGGGCCTGGGCCATGGGCAACAGGTCGTGCTCTACGGTGCGCTCGATGAGGGAGTACTCGATCTGCAGCGCGATGAAGGGCGACCAGCCCCGGAAACCGGCTTCGACCTGGCCCTGCGCCACCTGCCAGGCAGGCGTGTCCGAGACGCCCAGATAGCGGACCTTGCCGGCCCGCACCAGGTCGTCCAGGGCGCGCAGGGTCTCCTCCATGGGCGTGTGCGGATCGTGGAAATGCATCCAGTAGAGGTCGATGCAGTCGGTCCGCAGGCGGCGCAGGCTCTGCTCCAGCTGCTGCTGGATGGCCTTGCGCCCGGCCCCGCCGGCATTGGGATCGCCCCGGTGGAGACTGCCGCAGAACTTCGTGGCCAGCACCACCCCATCCCGGCCGCCCCGCTCCGCAAAGTAGTCACCCAGGATCGCCTCGCTGTGGCCTTTGGTATAAATATTCGCCGTGTCGATGAAGTTGCCGCCCGCCCCCAGGTAGCGGTCCAGCATGGCCTGGCTGGCGGCCACATCCGCGCCCCAGCCCCAGTCGGTGCCGAAGGTCATGGTGCCGAGGCAGAAGGGGCTCACCCGCAGGCCGGAACGGCCAAGGGTGCGGTAGTCGCTGAGCAGCATGGGAGCCTCCTGAAAGCACGGCGGCCACCAGACTACCGCGAATCAAATGCCCGGATCCTCGTCGTGGGGCTCGTCGGGATGGGCCAGGAGGATGGCGCGGAAACTGTCCAGGTTGGCGAAAAAGAGGTCCACCAGATGGGGGTCGAAGTGCACGCCGCTGCCTTTCCGGATCAGCGCCACTACTTGATCCTCGGGCCAGGGCTCCTTGTAGTGGCGGCGGTTGGTGGCGGCATCGTAGACGTCCACCAGCGCGGTGATGCGGGCTTCCAGGTTGATCCCTTCACCTTTGAGCCCCTTGGGGTAGCCGCTGCCGTCCCACTTTTCGTGATGGCCGATGGCAATGCGCGCGCCCATCTGGATGAAGGGCACGGTGGAGCCCTTGAGGATCGTGGCGCCCATGGTCGTATGGCGTTTCATGGTCACCCACTCCTCCTCGGTGAGGGCGCTGGGCTTCTGGAGGATGGCGTCGGGCACACCGATCTTGCCGATGTCGTGCATGGGGGCCGCGGACTGGATGGTGTCCACGTCCTTGGGGTCCCAGCCCAGCAGGCGCGCCATCTCCGCGGCATAGAGGCCGATGCGGCGCACGTGCATGCCGGTCTCGTTGTCCCGGTGTTCGCTGGCCGCGATGAGGCGCAGGGCGATCTCCTCGCGGGAATCCTTGAGCTCCACCGTCTGCTCCCGCACCTTCTGGGCCAGCTGGGCCTCGCGGTCGCGGAAGGCGATTTCCAGCATCCGCCGGCGCAGCGCCCCGTTCACCTGTACGAGGATCTCCCGGGGCTGGAAAGGTTTCAGCACGTAGCCAAAGGCCCCCTTCTGCAGGCATTCGATGGCCGTTTCCGCATCCTCCAGGGAACTCACCATGACCACCGAAGTCTCGGGGATGCGGGGACTGATGGCCTTCACCAAGTCCAGTCCCGAGGCGCCGGGCATCTGGATGTCGCAGAGGATCAGGTCGATGCAGTCCTCTTCCAGGACAGCCAGGGCGTCCGCCACGTGTTCCGCCTCGCGGCAGCGGTAGCCGGCCTTGCTGAGAATCCGCTGCAGGGACAGGCGGACGATGGGCAGGTCATCCACGATCAGGATGCTCGCCGGCTGCGCCGCCACCTGGCTGTCCCCGCCCATGCTCCTCCCCTGATGTCCTTAGAACGGTCTCCAGGCTGGATTGCTGTAGTACGGCATGATGCCACAGGCAGGATTGGCCGGGGAGGTCTGCGGGCCCAATTCCACCATTCGCCAGGATTGGCGAATAGGACCGGCAGCGCAGCAGACGGCCCGGAGGGCGAGGGCACAGGATGTGCCCGAGTCAGCATGCCCTACCGGGCCCACTCCAAGGAGTCCCGTTTTGCTGTGTAATGGGCGCCTAGTTCCAGGCTGATGGCCCGCTCGCAGAGCTCCAGGGCCCCGTGGAAGTCCCCCAACTCGCTGTGGGCCTGAATGCCCCGTTCCAGACAGGTCATGCCTTCGAGCATCCGTCGGTACTCATGGGGAAAGGCCACCTCGAGATCCGCAAGATAGCCCAGGGCCAGATCCACCGATTCCACGCAGGCCTCCCACTGCCCCACCTGGGCCTGGGCGTCGGCGGTCAGGTCGTAGGCCACGGCCTTCACGGCGTTGGGCAAGCTGGCCTGGCTTTCGAAGGTGCGGCGCAGGTATTTCAACGCGGCCTCGGGCCCGCTGAAGGCCGCCTCGCGGTGGCCCGCCAGCAGATCCTCCAGGGTGTCTTTCACCGACTTGCGGACGGGCTCGTTGCGCTTGGCCATGGGGTCCTATCGAAAAACTTGGGTCCACAGATTCCACAGATTTCACAGATTAAAAAGCCATTGCGCCAGGGCCCGAATCTGTGCTGAACACCGTGCCCTTGAATCTGTGTGAATCTGTGCAATCTGTGGATGATTGCTTTTATTCGTATTCGATGGTCGCCGGCGGCTTGGAGGTGATGTCGTAGACCACCCGGTTGATGCCCTTCACCTCGCGCACGATTCGTTGCGCAATGCGATCCAGCAATTCGTGGGGAAGCCGCGCCCAGTCGGCGGTCATGAAATCCTCCGAGGTCACGGCCCGCAGCGCGCACATCCATTCGAAGGTGCGCTCATCGCCCATGATGCCCACGGTCTGCACCGGCAGCAGCACGGCGAAGGCCTGACTGGTGCGGCCGTACCAGCCGCTCTCCCGCAGTTCCTGGAGGAAGATGGCGTCGGCATTCTGGAGGACGGTCACCCGCTCGCGGGTGATGGCACCGGGCAGGCGCACGGCCAGGCCCGGCCCCGGGAAGGGATGCCGCTGGTTCATCTCCTCGGGCAGGCCCAAGGCCAGGCCCGTGGCGCGGACCTCGTCCTTGAAGAGCTCCCGGAGGGGTTCCACCAGCTGCATCCTCATGCGCTCGGGCAGGCCGCCCACGTTGTGGTGGGACTTCACGAGGATGGCGCCGCCGATGCCACTGGATTCGATCACGTCAGGATAGGTGGTGCCCTGACCCAGGAAGTCGGCCTGCACCTTGCCGGCCTCCCGTTCGAAGACCTCGATGAACTTGCCGCCGATGATCTTGCGCTTCTGCTCGGGGTCCGTGACACCGGCCAGGGCCCCCAGGAACTCGTCCGCGGCGTCCACCCAGACCACCTGCAGCTCGAAGGGGGCGAAGTAGGCCTGCACCTGCTGCCTCTCGTCCTTGCGCATGAGGCCGTGATCCACGAAGACGCAGGTGAGCTGCTTGCCGATGGCCTTGTGCAGCAGCAGGGCCGCCACGCTGGAATCCACGCCGCCGCTGAGGCCCAACACCACGGTGCCCTTGCCCACCTGGTGGCGGATGGCCTTCACCTTCTCCTCGATGAAGTTGCCCGCGTTCCAGTCCAGGGCCATGCCGCAGTGCCGTAGGAAGTTCAGCAGCAGGGGCGTGCCCTGGGTGGTGTGCGTGACCTCGGGATGGAACTGGATGCAGTAGATGCGGTGGGCCGCGTCCTCCATGGCCGCCACGGGCACGCTGGGCGTCTTCGCCGTGACGATGAAGGCTTCGGGCGCCACTTCCACGTGATCGCCATGGCTCATCCACACCTGCTGCACGTGGGGCAGGCCGTCGAAGAGCATGGAGGCCTCGGGCGAGGCCTGGATCTCGGCCTTGCCGTATTCGCGGCTGGCGGAGCGGTGCAGCTGGCCGCCCAGGTTGCGCGCGAGCAGCTGCTGGCCGTAGCAGATGCCGAGGATGGGCACACCCAGTTCCAGGATGGCCGGGTCCAGATCCGGCGCGCCGGGCTCCAGCACCGAATTGGGCCCGCCGGACAGGATCACGCCCTTGAGATCAGCCCCGCCGATTTCCGCGGCCGTGGCGCCGCTGCCGTACACCAGGCCGAAGGCCCCCAGCTCCCGCAGCCGCCGGGTGATGAGCCGCGTGTACTGGCTGCCGTAGTCGATGATCGCGATGCGTTCGTGGTGCATGGGGCCTCGATGGGTCAGCAGGCCCCGGGACTGTCCGCCAGGCTGCTGCCTCCAGTGTGCCTCAACCGCTTCATCCAGGGCGCCTCGCCCTGCAGATCGTCAAGGCGCGGGTGGCTGGCCGGCCTTGCGCTCCCGGAGCTGGTCCAGCAGGGCGTTCAGGGCTTTCTTCTCATAGGCGCTGCCGGCCCGGGCGACGGCTTGCTCCACTTTCCGGATGGCCTGATCCAGCTCCCCCTGCAGGACCAGCTGCTGGACTGCGCGTCCCAGCTCAGCCCAGTTGGAAGGCAGGCTGAACTTCAGGGGCTGCACCACGACTGAAGGAGCCTGGTCTGTCCCCTGGGCAGCCTGATCGGTGGCCGCCTGGGTTCGGCGGGCCAGATAGTCCTCCAATTGGCTTTTGTAGGTCGCGACCCGTCTCTGTTCGGCGGCTGTCTGCGCCATCTGATTCAGCTGTTCCCAGATGCGGGTGGCATCCTCGGGCCGATCGAGGCGCATGAGCAGGGTGCCGAAGTTCATCCGCAGGAACAGGTCCCTTGGGTCCAGCCGCACGGCTTCGATGCCCTCCTGGATGGCCCGCTCCGCCAACTTGGGATCCTCTGCGTACTGCCAGCAGAGGGCCCAGTGGAGGCCGGGGGAATCCGGCCGAAGGCTGCGGACGACCTCCAGCCAGCCCAGCACCTGGTCCGCGCCGGGCGGCGGGTTCAGACGATGCGCCTGGGCCAGCCGCGCAAGGTGGAGGGCAGGCCGGAAATCCTGGCTGCCCAACTCCAGGGCCACCTGGAAGGCCGCCCGGGCTTCCTCGTAGCGCCCCTGGCGCTCGCAGGCGAGGCCCCAACCGGTCTGCACGGCGGCGTTCCGGGGGGCGAGGGACAGGGCCTGATCGAGGAGTGCCTGGGCCTCCTTCTGCTGCCGTTGCTGCAGCAGATACTCGGCCCGGAACGCCAGAGCCTCGGCTTCGCTCAGCGTTCGGGTGACGAAATCCCGGCCTGACAGGTTCACCTTCAGGGGCAGGGTCCAGAAGGGATACCGGGACTGCGAACAATAGCCACTCAGCGCCCCTTCCAGTTTCCCGAGATCGCCGAAACCCTCCTGGGCGGCTGCCAAGGGATCCGGGGTGTGAGCCAGGGCCCGCAAGAAGGACTGGAGGCGTCCCGCCTTCTGGGCTTCCGCATCCATGAGGAGGTAGTGCGTCAGAGCCCAACTTTGGGCGTAGAAGGTGCCCGCCTTGGAGCCCTCCTGGTAGTGGGGCGAGTCCTGGGTGACCGTGAGCAGCTCCTTCAGGGGCATGCGCCCGCGTTGAAGGGTCGCCAGGCGTCCCAGGGGCAGGCGGCCCAGGTAGATCTTCTTTTCGTGGAGCTCCGTGGTGCCGTAATAGTCAGCGATGCCCTCGTCCAGCCAGGTAGGGAGGTGCGGAAAGTTCTGGTGCACCACCTGGTGGGTGTACTCGTGGAAGATCACGAAGTAGGGCTGGTCGGCCTGATGGGAGACATCCAGGCGGAGCAGCACGTAGTTGCGGTCCCGCCCCTGGTTGAACAGGCCCACGGGCCGCTTGGGATCTTTGCCCTCAAACTGGCCGGGGGCGAAGCGCCCCATGGACCGCTGGTCTGCCGTCACCAGGATCACCGTCGGTTTATGCAGATCCACCTGCAGCCCGGGCATGAGCAGGGTGAAGACTTCCCGGATGGCCTCGAACCCCTCGAGCGTCCTCCGGGCCTCGGCTTCCCCGGCGTCGCAATAGGCAACGAAATGGGGCGAGCGCACTTCCACCCAGGTTTCGCGACTGGCGGCCCGCAGTGCGCCACCCGGTCCCGCCAGGAGGGCCATGAGCAGGACGCCCAGCCAAGCCCACTTGCCCTTCCAGCCGGTGGCGTCGGATCGGCTCAAGGCATGGTGCGCGACCCCTGCATCCATCATCTGTCCCACCCTTGGAAGGCCGGGGCCTGGGTTGTGTT
>JBBQHW010000060.1:0-17109 GCA_038324335.1 Holophagales bacterium | reverse complement strand
GAAGATGTCAGCCACTTCGGCGGCAAGGGCTACCAGGCCCACGGAACTGAGCCAGTGGCCCTGGGCGTTCATCTGCTGGCGGAATTCGTAGGACGAGGCCGCATGCTGGGGGATCTGGACGGCGGCCAGCCGCTTGGCCTCTTTCAGTTCCTCCAGTTCCAGCTCACGGGAGCGGTCCAGGCCGCCCTCGGCCACGAAGGCCAGCACCCGGCGCAGCTCGTCCTCGTCGAACCAGATGCCGTGGGCCTTGCAGACGTCCAGCACCACGCCGGAGCGCCGGGCGTAGTTCACGCGGTTCATGCGCTGGGCGCAGGCGGGACAGGGGCGGTAGCGGACCGGCTCCAGGGTCGCCGAGGCAGGCCCGGAGGGTGCCGGCAGCGCCCCGAGGAGGGCCCCCTGGCGTTCGCGGCTGGCACCCAATTGCTCGAACACGGCCCGGTCCAGCCAGAGGCCGCCACAGGCCTGACAGGCCTGGACCTGCACATCCCCGATCTGGGATTGGGCGAGGGGCTTCGTGCAGGCGGGACAGGGCGCACCGTCCGGCGCCGCGACGGTGCGCGGGGCCATGGCCGCGCCACAGCCCGGGCAGTGGCTCGCGGAGAGGGGCACCAGGGCGAAGCAGGCGGGGCAGGCCACCGTGGCCAACTGGGCCCGGCAGTAGTGGCACTGCAGGGCGTCAAAGCGCACCGCAGCGCCACACCCGGAACAGCGGATGGTCTTGGCCTCCATGGCGGCTACTTGGGCTCGGCCGACGCCGGGGGCGTGGTTGATGGTGGCGGCGGCAGGGTGGCCGGTGGCGGGGGTGGCGGCGCCGTGGGAGGCGGGGTCGCGGGCGTCAGGGGCCGGGCGGGTTCCTGGTACCCCGGCGCAACACCGTAATAGCGCTGCTCCGAGTATCGGGTCCATTGGAATTCGGCCGACAGCTTCTGCACCACCACCCGGGCGAAGCCCTTGGCCTCCTCTTCCCGGATCCGGCCATCGTCGTCACGGTACCCCGGCGGCAGGGGATCCATGGCCTCCACCACCTCGCTGGGCTCGATGGAACCCACCCATAGGGGCTCGGCGTTGCCGGGCTGCATGAGGCGCACTTCGGCCCGCACCACCTGGGGCCGGTAGCCCAGGCGATTCTGAGTATGTTGCTGATGCATGGCAGCGTGGCTGCCCGCCCAAAGGCCCCAGAACAGGCCATCCACGGCCCCCCAGCCCCGGTTGCCCGAGACGGCGCTGAGCACCCCCACGGTGACGCCCGTGGCCACGCCGATGGCAGCGGGGCTGGCTTGGCCCGGCGCGGGGGAGATGTCGCGGATGTCCACCTGGAGATTGACGGCCTCCGCGGGGGGCGTCACGCCCTGGGGTACCACCACCACGCGGGTGGCGAGCCGGGCCCGGAGGGCCGAGGCGTATTCCTGCTGGAAGCCGTCCCGGTCCAGGAGATTGGACGGCAGGTTCACGGTGACGCTGACGGGCATGGGCCGGCGCCGGAAGGCCTCGACCTCGGGCCGGGTGCAACCGAAGGCAAACAGGATGGGGATGACTAGCCAGGAAGCGCGCCTCATGGGAGACCTCCGCGCCTAGTGTGCGGCCTGTGGCGCGAAGGTGTCCAGGAGCCCGGTAGAATGGGCAGGCCGAGGTCGCATCATGCTCATTCTCATGGAACCCCACGCCACGCCGGACCAGGTGGGGCAGGTCGTGGCGCTGCTGGAGGCCGCGGACATCCGCTGCCAGGTGCACGAAACGCCTGAAGCCGTGAGCATCGTGGCGCCCAACGCCTCCAGGGCGCTGAAGCCCGACCGCATCGAGCCCCTGGCCGGCGTGCGCCGGGTGGTACCCATCACCAGCCCCTACAAGCTGGCCAGCGCCGATGCCGCCGCCGGCCGGACGGTGGTGGACGTGCGCGGCGTGAAAATCGGCGGTCCGGAGCTGGCCCTGGTGGGCGGTCCCTGCGGCGTCGAGAGCCGCGAGCAGCTCTTCACCGTGGCCCGCTACGTGGCCGAGGCCGGCGTGAAGCTGCTGCGGGCGGGCGCCTTCAAGCCCCGCACCAGCCCCTACGCCTTCCAGGGCCTCGGCCTCGAGGGCCTGCGGATCCTGGAGGCGGCCCGCGCCGAATTCGACCTGGGCATCGTCACCGAGGCCACCGAGGTGGAGACCTTCGACGATGTGGAGCGCAGCGCCGACATGGTGCAAATCGGCGCCCGCAACATGCAGAACTTCGCCCTGCTCCGCCGGGCCGGGCGCTGCGGCAAGCCGGTACTCCTCAAGCGGGGGCCTTCGGCCACCCTGGAGGAATGGCTCTATGCCGCCGAGTACGTGCTGGGCGAGGGCAATCGCAACGTGGTCCTCTGCGAACGCGGCATCCGCACCTGGTCCGATCACGCCCGCAACACCCTGGACGTCAGCGTCGTCCCCGCCGCCAAGGTCCTCACCCACCTGCCGGTCATGGTGGATCCCAGCCACGCCACGGGACGCCGAGACTTGGTGATCCCCTGCGCCCTGGCAGGCGTCGCGGCCGGCGCCGATGGCCTCCTGGTGGAGACCCACTGCAATCCCGAACAGGCCCTCAGCGACGGCCCCCAGGCCCTCCTTCCCTCGGATTTCATTCGGCTGGTGGCCCAGGCCCAGGCCATCCACCGGGTACTCCAGGCCCCCAGCCTCACGGGGCTGTGGATGTAGGGGCCCGCGTCCGTGCCCGCCAGGGCCGCCATCCCCGATTGATGGCAGGGCCTGGTCATGGCAGACTAGGAGGTTGGAGTTTCCATGAACGGCCTCGCCCTCGCGTTTCTCATTCTCTTCGGTGTCCTGCTCATCGGGGCGATCCTGCTGCAGCCCGGCACCAAGGGCGGCCTCGGGGCCTCTTTCGGCGGCGGCGGCGCGAATTCCGCCTTCGGCGCCCAGGGCGCCACTCCGTTTCTCTCCAAGGCCACCTACTGGCTGGCTGGCGGTTTCCTGGCCACCACCCTGTTCATCGAAGTCCTCATCATCCGCCAGAACCGTTCCGTGCTGGACAAGGTCATGGACAAGCCCAAGGCTGCCGCTCCTGCTCCGCTGATGCCCGTGCCGGCCGCGCCCGTTCCCGCTCCCATCCCCGCCAAGAAATAGCCGCGCGGCCTCCGCGAAACCGGTCATTGACCGCATTCGCGCTTTGCGACACACTTGACCTTCCACGTTGCCCGCGTGGTGAAATTGGTAGACACGCCATCTTGAGGGGGTGGTGGCCACAAGCCGTAGCAGTTCGAGTCTGCTCGCGGGCACCAGGTAGAGAGCGCCGCATGCGGCGCTCTCGTTGTTTACCGAAGGTTATTCACTTCCCGCAGAAACCCGGCGAAGCCGGGTTTCTGCGCCCTGACAACAACTGCTGGTACTTTCACACCATGCCCTGGCCCGTCTCCGCTGATCTGCTCGCGCCGCTCGCCCCCTGGTTCGACCGGGTGCGGCGGGACCTGCCGTGGCGGGCGCTGGACCTCGATGCGCCGCACCCGGATCCTTATGCCGTGCTGGTGTCCGAGCTGATGCTGCAGCAGACCCAGGTGGCCACGGTGATTCCCTATTTCACCCGCTGGCTGGAGGAATTCCCCACGCCGCAGAGTTTGGCGGAGGCCGAGGACGACGCGATCCACAAGGCCTGGGAAGGGCTGGGCTACTACCGCCGCGCCCGGTTCCTGAAGGCCGCCTCGGGCTTCGTGGCAGCCGAGGGCTGGCCTGGCGATCTGGAGGGTCTGGCGGAGCTGCCCGGCCTCGGCCCCTACACCGCCGCGGCCCTGGGCTCCATCGCCTTTCAGTGGCCCACGCCGGCCCTCGATGGCAACGCCTTCCGGGTCTTGGCGCGACTGCTGCTGATCGAGGGCGACCCCAAGGTGCGGGCCGCGGAGCTGCGCAGTTGGCTCATCCCGGCGCTGGCGTCCCACGGCCCCTCGCGCCTCACCCAGGCGCTCATGGAATTGGGCGCCACGGCCTGCCTGCCCATGCCCCTCTGCGGCGCCTGTCCCCTGTTTAAGCCCTGCGCCGCGCGACAGGCCGGTCGCACCGGCGAGATCCCGCCCGTGGCCAAACGGGCGAAACCGAAGGAGTCCACCCTCTGGCTCTTGGCCATGGAGGTCGAGGGGCACCTGCTGCTCCACCCTCCCGCCACCAAGGGCCTGCTGGCCGGTCTCTGGCGCTGGCCCACCTTCGACGTAACCGCATTCGTCCCACAGCCAATGGCCCACAGCCCACAGCCCTTCACCGCCTGGCCCGGCTGGACCCAGGTCTATACCCACAGGCGCGAGACTGTGAGCCCCGTCCACCTGCAGCTGACGACGCGCTTCGTGCCAGAGGAAGGCCTGCTCTGGGTGCCCCGCGGCGAGCTGCGGGGTCTGCCACTGGGCAAGCGGGACCAGCGTCTCCGGGACCTCTTGGAGACGCCAGGCCAGGCTCCTCTGGTGGGGCCTGATCCGGAAAGTTTGATCAGAGCCTGTGCAGGCCCTTCGGCGTGATCTGGACCGCCAGTGGGGGCAGGCCCATGTCCCCCAAGGCGGCTTCGGCGGCTTCGCGTCGCCCGGCCTTTACCACTAGGAGGCAGCAACCACCGCCGCCCGCACCGCAGGGCTTCATGCCGGCGTACCAGCCCTCCCGGTGGCCGCGGTCGCGCACGGCGCGCATGGCGTCGGTCTCCACGGCGGGCGAGAGCCGCACCCGGGCCTGGCCTTCCCGTTCCAACAGTTCTGCCACCACCGCCGGATCGGAGGGCAGTGCCAGAGCCATCTCATGAGCGATGTCGCGAATATCCGACAGCGCTTGTCGTGTCTGGGCGTCCCCTTCCATGAACCGCTTGTAGGCCTCCCAGTTCGTGAGGCCGGAGTGATGGGGCTTCCCCGTGTAGAACACCACCAGATCCGCCAGTAGGCCCGGATGGGGAGTCAACTTTCCCCAGCGGGGCGCGGGCTGGTCCCAGTGCAGGGCCAGAGCCCCCCCCAGGGCCGCCGGGAAGTAATCCTGCCAGCCCGTGGGAGTCTGCAATTCACGGCTTTCCAGGTCCCTGAGCATCCCGATCCTGGCAGCGAGACCTGGACCGGCCTCCTCGCCCAGGGCCGCGCCCAGTAGGCCCACGCCCAGACAGGAGGACACCCCCAGGCCCGAGCCCTGGGGCACGGGGCTGTGGATGGTAATCGCGGCCGGGGGCGCACCCGAGGCGGCGAGAACGCGCCAAACCCAGGAGAGCCGCGACGGTGGCTCGGTGGGCCAGGTGTCGAAGGCCAGGTCGTGGCCCAGGTCGCGGCTGGTGAGCCGGTGGCCCTGCCCCAGCCGGGAAACCTGGATCTCGATCCAGAGATCCACGGCGGCGTTCACCGTCACGCAGCCGCCCAGCATGGCGTAGATGGGCCACAGATCGAGGGTGCCCCCCGCGAAATCCACCCGGACGGGGACCCGCCAGGTCTCAGGACTCGAGGCGACCCCGCTCAAAGGCCGAGGTCGCTCAGTTCCTGCTGGGCCGTGCGGGCTTCGGCGCTGCCAGGGAAGCCATCGACGAGTTCCCGGAAGGCCTTCACGGCGGCAGGTTTCAGGCCCTGCTTGAGCAGGGACTGGGCGCGCTTGAGCTTGGCCGCCAGGAACTGGGGCGAGGCGGCGTGATCCCGGATGATCCGGTCGAAGGCCGTCTGGGCCTTGTCATAGGCCTTCAGGTTGTAGTGGCAAAGGCCCAGGAAGAAGAGGGCGTCGGGCCGTCGCGCACTGTGCGGATAGGTGATCAGGAAGAGATCCAGTCCCTCGGCTGCCAGGGGATAGTTGCCGCGGTTGTAGTCCAGCACGGCGGCGTTGAAGGCTCTCTCATCCTCGGCGGCGGCGGCGGCGGACGGCTGGGTCTCTGGTGCGGGCCGGCTGCTGCTCCGGGCAGGCTGGCTGTTGAGGCGGTTGTTCAGGGCCCGGGTGGTCTCCTGCACCTGCCGCAGACTGTCCTGGAGATCCGCCTGGAAGCGGCGGTCCTGACCGCGGGCCTCGGTGGAGGCCTGCTGATCCGACTGGGCCCGCTTGTTGCCCTCCTCCACCGACTGGCGCAGCTTGAAGACCTCCAGCTTGAGATCCCCCACCTCCTGCTCCACCCGGCGGAGCTGGTCCTCGGAACCACAGCCCACGGTGAGTAATGCGGTCATGGCGGTCAACGCGGCCAGGGCGGGAAGCTTCATCGAGCGACGGGTCATGGGAGCTCCAATACCGCTTTCAATCCTAGACGAAAAAAGCGGGGGCGAACGCCCCCGCCTTTTTCGTCATGAAACAAGTTACTTGAGCTTGAACTCGCCGCGGCGGTTCTGGCCCCAGCAGGCTTCCTTGGCGTCGGTGCAAACGGGCTTCTCCTTGCCATAGCTGATGGTGGTGAAGCGGGCTTCGTCCACGCCCAGGGTCTTCAGGTAGGCCAGGGCCGCGGCGGCACGCTTGTTGCCGAGGGCCAGGTTGTACTCGTTGGTGCCACGCTCGTCGCAGTGGCCTGCAATCTCGACCTTGGCGGTGGGGAAGGCCTTCAGGAAGTCGGAGATGCCCTGGAGGATGTTGCGGTCCTTCTCCTTGATCTCGGCCTTGTCGTAGTCGAAATGGATGGTCAGGAGGGCAGCCTCGGCAGCCTTCCTGAAGGCGGCGGCCTTTTCGGCCTCGGCGGCCTTCCGGGCGGATTCCTCGGCGGCGGCCTTGGCATCGGCGGCGGCCTTGGCATCGGCGGCGTTCTTGTCGGCGACGGCCTGGGCGGCGGCGGCCTTGTCGGCAGCGGCCTTGTCGGCGGCGGCCTTGTCCCAGCCCTCGTTCCAGCCCTGCGCCTTGTGCGCGTTGTCCTTGTCGTTCATGTAGGGATTGGTCGCGCGGGCCTTCCCGTCCTTGAAGGCCTGGACACCCTCGTTGAAGGCGGCCTGGGCCTCAGCCTTGAGCTGATCGGCGGTCTTGGGGGGCTTGCACGCCAAGCTGCCGAGGGTGAGCACGATGGCTGCAGGGACAAGGTAGATTCCGTATCGCATGGGGTTGTTCCTCCTGTAATGGCCTGAGTATAGATGGTGGATAGTCAGGAAATCGTCAAAATTTTCACCTTCCGCGCAGCCAGCGGGGGCTTTGGCAGGCCGGAAGCTCCGTCAGACGCACGATCTGGCGGCCCGAAAGGTCCGTGGTGAAGATCTGGGAGGAACCGAACCGGTTGCTGGTGAACACCAGCCGGCGCTCATCCGGCGACCAGGCCGGAGACTCGGAGGTGCTGACGCCCGTGGTGATCTGGTAGGCCTTTCCCTCCCCCAGCTTGTAGACGAAAAGATCGAACTTGCCCTCGAAGCGGGAGACGTAGGCCACCATGGCGCCGTTGGGACTCCAGGCGGGGCTGGCGTTGTAGAGGCCTTCGCCGGTGAGGCGGCGGAGGTTGGAGCCGTCGTCCTGCATGAGAAACACCTGGGGGCCACCTTCGCGGTCCGACGTGAAGGCCACCTGGGTGCCCTGGGGATTCCAGCTGGGCTCGGTGTTGATGCCGTTGCCGTCCGTGAGCCGCCGGGCCCGGCCCGAACCGAGGTCCAGGATCATGATGTCGCTGTTGCCACGCCGATCGCCCTGCACGAAAGCTAGGCGCTTGCCGTCCGGCGACCATACCGGCGAAGACACCATGCCACCGGCGCCGGTGAGGGGATAGAGCTTCTGGTGCGAGCCATCCTTGGCTACCTGGCCCCAGATCTCCGGCGCGCCCCCCTTGTAGGTGACGTAGGCCAGGCGGCCGTCCGTCGCCACCGTGGGTGACAGCGTGAGACTGCCGTGCCGCGTGAGTTGCAGCAGACCCGCGCCATCCCGGTCCACCTGGAAGATCTCTTTCACGCCGGGCGACAACTGGCGGACGAACACGATGCGGCTGGAGGCCACGCCCTTCTCACCCGTCAGCCGCGCCACCAGGTCATCCGCAAGGTAGTGCGCCAGGTGGCGCAGGGGCACGATCTTGTTGGCGTTGTAGGTGCGGGTGAAAACAGATTTCTCCGCGGCGGTATCGAGGGAGGCCGCTTCCAGGCGGAGGTCGCCATTGGCCGCCTTGCTGAGGCGCGTATTCAGCAGCCACTGGGCACCGGCCTCCTTCCAGGCCTTCACGGGCGCACCCTCTACGGGCAGCCGTTCCTGCAACATGGCGATGACACCCGTCTCATCGAGATCCCGCTTGAGGACCGCCGTGAACTCGGCCGCCACCGTGGCTTCATCCAAGCCGGTGACCTTGGGCGGCGTCATGGCCAACACGAGCTTGGCGCTGCTGGTGGCACTGAGGACCACCTCCGTCTGCTGGGCACAAAGGCCCGAGGCGACGAGGACACAGAGGAAGATCCGAATGAGGAATTGCGGCATGGAATCTCCAGAGCTTCAGCCTATCAGATGAGTTGGGGTGAGCCGAAGTTCCGAGGCTCCTGGAGCCTCGCGATCAGGGACTGGTTCATGAGCGGGAGGGGCAGCCTCGCCATTTCTGCGACGTCGAACCAGCCCCAGGCAAGCTCCGTGCGGGGCTGGCCGATCGCATCCACCAGGAAGGGATGGAGGCGCACCTGACCTTCGAGGACGGGCAGGGGCCGCACTTCATGGGCCACGAGTCCCACCTCTTCGCGCAGCTCGCGACGGAGGCACTCGATGACGGACTCGCCGGTCTCGACCTTGCCCCCGGGGAATTCCCAGAGTCCCGGGAGGACAGCATTGCCCGGGTCGCGCCGCTGCAGGAACCAGCGCCCCTCGCGCTGGAGCAGGGCCAGGGCGACTTCCGTCATTCAGCCTCCCCGGCCAGTCCCTCGGCATTCGCCATTTGCGCGAGACGGTCCGCGTAGTTCCGCCGCAGCGTTTCCACCCACACCAGCTTCAGGTGTCCGTAGGCCGGCCGAAGTTCGCCAAGCACCCAGGTCCGGAGATCCGCCACCGTGACGCAGCGCTCCAGGCTGTGGTGCAGCGCGTCGCGACGGGCCTCATTCAACTGCTGCAGGGCCGCCACCGGCGCATAGCTGATGCGGTGGACGGGGCTCGCGCCCAGCTCCCGCAACCGGGCCCGGTGCAGGGCCGTGCCATAGCCCTTGTGCTGATCAAAGCCATAGCCTGGATGAGTTTCCTCCAGCGCTTGAAGCAGTGCATCCCGATGGGCCTTGGCCAGGATGCTCGCGGCGCCGATGGCGCAGCTGAGGGCGTCACCATCCACCACCAGCCGCTCGGGCAGGCCCGTCCTGGGGCCGCGGTTCCCGTCAATGAACAGGAGGCGCGGCCGCAGGGCCAGATTCGCCACGGACTGTCGCATGGCCATTAGGGTGGCCTCGAGAATGTTCTCCCGGTCGATGCCCATGGCGTCCACCTCCGCAATGCCGTAGGCGGGGAGGATGGCCTTCAGTTCCGCCGCCAGCACTTCGCGCCGCTCGGCCGTCAGCTTCTTGCTATCCCGCACGCCCCGCAGCACGTGGCCCCACTTGCGCACGGTGTCGGTGTCGATGACCGCGCAGGCCGCCACCACCGGCCCCGCCCAGGCCCCCCGCCCCGCCTCGTCCACGCCACCCCAGGCCACGCCCGGTGGCACGTTGCCGAGATCCCAGTCCAGGGGGTTGATCATGAGTATGAAGGTAGCAGGTGGGCTGGAGGCTGTGGGCTGTGGGCTGTGGGCTGTGGGCTGTGGGAACTGATTCCTGATGCGCCGCAAGCAGCGCGTTGATGGTTCAGTTTGACGCCACCCCACCCGAACGGCCCAAAAGCCAACATCGGCGCGGCCCCCCAGGGCCGCCCAAATAATCCTTCCCACAGCCCGCAGCCCACAGCCCATTCAGTACTTCAGCGCTTCCCACGCGATCAATCAGACCGGGTTGAAGCCAGCTCAACATTTGAGGGACTCCCAGGCGATCAACCAGGTATCCTTCACCCCCTTGAAATGGCTCCGGTGCACCCCCGGCCGATAGATGGCCTGGATGGGGATATGGGCCCAGCGCAGCTTCCAGTCGGCGGCCTTCATGGCGATCTCCATCTCGATGGCGAAGCCAGTGGCGCGGAGTTCCAGGCGGTCCAGCACCTTTTTGCGGATCATGCGAAAACCGCTCTGGCTGTCCTCCCAGGTGACGCCCGCGATGCGGCCCAGGGTCCAGGTGCCGAGGGCGTTCGTGCGCCACCGCTTGGCCGGGATCCTGGCCCGGTCCAGGAGGCGCGAACCGATGAGGAAGTCCGTCTCGGGATGCGCCGCCAGGTGGTCGAGAAAACGCTGCAGGTCGGCGGGATCGTGCTGCCCATCCGCATCCAGGAAGAGGTAGAAGTCGAAGTCGTCGGCCTTCAGGTGCGCGATGCCCGCACGCAGGGCATGCCCTTTCCCGCCGCCGGTGCCAGGCTCAAGCCGCAGCACCTCGGCGCCCGCAGCCGCCGCGACCGCAGCGGTGCCATCCGTGGAGCCGTCATCCACCACCAGCAACCGATGGAGGCCGAAGGGCCGGAGGCCCTCCAGCACGGGTCGGATGTGATCGGCCTCGTCATGGGCGGCGAGGATGGCCGCGATCTTCACCGGCGCTGCCCAGGCTGGCGCGAGGCCGGGAAGGCCTGGCCATAGGCGGCCTCGAAGGCGGCCCGCTGGACGGCGGTGGCCTTGGGAGCAGGCACCAGTCGATGGGTCCGCTCCGGATTCTCGATCACGGGCACCGTGGCATCCAGGATGCGGCCATGGTCCGCCGCCAGCACGGAAACGCTGCCGCCCGGACCCGGCTCTACCAATCCCCGATGGACCTCCGCGGCGGTGGTGGTGCGCCAGCCATCCACAGCCAGGATCTCCATGCCGAAGCTGAGGCCCGCCTTCGCCGCAGGACTCCCGGGCAGCACGTTCTGCACCGTCGGGCCCTGAGGGCTCAGCACAACTCCCGTCCAGGCCCGGGCGCGCCGCAGGGTGGCGGGATCCTCCTGCTCCTGGTCGGAAAGGTCCTCCCAGGGTGCGTGGCTGGCCATCTCCAGCCCGAAACCCTGCCGCAGGGAGGCGGAATCCAGGTCGGCGCGGCCGATGATGTAGGCATCCCAGAAGGGCCTGGAATCCTGGCCGGAAAGCTCCTCGAAGGCCCCGCGAATGTCGGCATCCCTGAGGCCCTGCTCGCCATGCCGCGTCCACAGCAGGGCGAAGAGGTCCGGCAGGCCAGCCTTGCCCTGGCTTCCCTCGCGGAGGGTGGCGTCCATGAGCCACGCCACCATCTCGCCCTTGTCGTAGTAGCTGATGGAGCTGTTGGTGCTGAACTCGTGCTGCTTGTAGTGGCGGATCCAGGCATCCCAGCTGGCTTCCTCCAGGCTCTGCTCGAGCCGCCCCGGACGTTGCACCTGCTCGCTCCAGCAGTGGGCCAGTTCCTTCGCGGCATGGCTCCAGGGCACCACGCCGGCCCGGAGGACGATCAGGTGCTCCATGTACGAGGTGAGTCCCTCGTGGAACCACAGGGCCTTCGTGGGGTTCTCGCGGCTGTAGTCGAAGGGGCCCAGGGCGGGATCATGCAGACGCTTCACGTTCCAGGCGTGGAAGAATTCGTGGGCCACCAGCTGGTAGAGGTTGAAGTAGCCTTCGGGCCGGTCGAAGGCGTGGCTGTCGGCGATGAGGCTGGTGCAGTCGCGGTGTTCCAGCCCACCCCGCAGCCTGGGTGAGAAGGTGAACAGGAACAGGTACCGCTTGAAGGGGAAGCCCCCGAAGATGGCACCCGCGGCCGCCACGATCTTCTGTGTAGCTTCCGTGATGCGCGCTTCGTCGCCGTTGTGCGGGCCCGTGAAGGCCAGCTCGAAGGCCGTGCCTCCGCTCTTGAAACGGCGGGACCGGAAGGTGCCGAGCTCGAAGGGGGAATCCACCAGCGTGTCGAAATCCTTGGCCAGATAGTTGTCATGCTTCATGGGCAGGGCCGAGGTCACCTTCCACTCCGCCGGGAAGCCTTCGAAGCGGACTGCCACGGGGCGCTGCAGCTGCCCTTCCAGGTAGAGGAAGGTGGCGGCGGGGATGATCTGGGCGTGGCTGGCATCCAGGTGGTTGGTGCGGACCGTGAGGTCGTTGCCGTAGACCCGGTAGCGGAGAACAAGATCCTGCTTCGAGGCCGGCACCTGCCAGCGTTGCTTGTCGAGCTTCTCCAGGGGCCTTTCCTTGTTCCCCCCGAGCATGCGCACACGGTCCACGAAGCGCGCATAGTCTCGCACCAAGTACGAACCCGGAGTCCAGGCCGGCAGGGCGGCCACAGCCCCCTGGGCCAGGGCCTCGGCCGGGAGGGTCAGCTCCACTTCGAAGAGATGCTGGGCCAGGTCCAGGGGACGCAGGATGGCCTGGATCGGGGCGGGATTCACCGTGGCTGTCATCAATCCAGGATGCCATGGAGCCAGCGGCCCGTGGCCCACTGGATCTCAGCCTCGGTGATCTGGTAGTGCGGATCCCGCAGCTTCTCCTCGATGAGCGAGCCCACCAGGGACGTGAAGAGCAGCACCTCCTTGCGGGAGGCCTCCAGGCCGATGCCGAACACATGATTCACGAAGAGACCCAGAGGGCTCAGACCCTTTTCCACCAGGGGCATCAGGTCGCGGAAGCTGGAATCCGGGGAGGGCACGGCGATGGACCGCAGGATGAAGCCGGTGAATTCCTGGCTTTCCAGCAACAGGCCCAGGTAGGACCGGGCCAGGTTGAGGCAGGCTGCCTCCACCTCCTGGGCGCCGGTGATCGGCGCCGCCAGGAAAGGCTCCACCATGGCCTGGATGCGCACGGCCATGCTGGCCAGTGCCACCAGGCAGAGCTGCCGGAAGAGGCCCTCCTTGCTGCCGAAATGGTAGTAGAGGGTCGGCTTCGAGACACCGGCCTCCTCGGCCACTTCCTTCACCTGGACGCCGTCATAGCCCTTGGCGGCGAAATGCGAGAGGGCCGAAAGCAGCAGGCGGGCTTTGAGGTCGCCCTGGCCGCTGAGCCGCTCGAGGGCCGCATGGAAGCTGCCGTGGGCACCCACGCCCAGGGCCCTGGGCCCGAACACCGGCACCAGCTCTTTGAGACCATGGTCAGGAACGGTGGACATGAGCTGCCTCGGAAGATCCTCCAGGATGCCACGAACCCCTTTACCGCGGGTTAAACGACCGGGGGCGCCTGTGATCCGGCTTAATGCACCGCAGACCGCCAGGGCAGGCTCTGGATGATTTCCGCCTCCCGGTCCAGCCACCACTCCAGGCGCGGCCCGACCGCGGCGCCAAAGCGTTCCTCGGCCAGACCCCGATAGGCCAGGGCATGGCCCGCCTCGCAGCGTTCCAGCTCCACCAGGAAGGCCACCCAGGGAGCAGAGCCCAGCTCGGGGTGTGCGCTGCCTGCCTGCTCCAGCAGCCATAGCCGCTCGCAGCTGCGCGCCTCGATGAGCGCCGCCATGAGCAGGCGGTCCAGCAGGCCCTTGGCGGCCAGCTTGTGCAGGGCCTGGGCGTAGGCGTTGCCCGCATCCGGGCGCAGTTCCCACCCAAAACTCTGGAGCGCCTCCAACACCCGCCGGTAGTGGTTCAACTCCTCCTCGGCGAGGCGCGCCAGCAGCACAGAGGCCCGCGGCAGATCCGCAAAGGCCTGGCTGAGGGTCAGGGCCGTAAGGGCGGCCTTCTTTTCGCAGTGGGCATGATCCGACAGCAACGCCGCCGGATCCGCGAGGGCCGCCAGGGCCCAGGCGGCGGGCGTCTCGGCCCGGAGGGGGAGCGGAGCCTTGAAGGCACTCATTTCCTGTCTCCCGGCCTGCCGTTCAGCCCCAGGGCGCAGGCGATGACCACCCCGCCGGCGGCCAGCCGGGGCCAGTCCACGGCCTCCCGGAACACCAGGCCCGAGGCCAGGATGGCCAGGGGAATCTTCATGTTGTTGAAGATGGCCAGCGTGCCGATGTCTGTGCGGCGGGCCCCGGCGTTGAAGAGGAAGAAGCCCAGACCCGAAGCCACGACCCCGAGGTAGACCAGCACGGCCAGCTGCCACAGGCTCATGCCGACCACCCGACTCCACTGGAACGACGGCGCGGCCATCGCCACCGCCACCACAGCGGCTCCCAGAAAGAGGAGGCCCATGAGGTCACGATCCCGCCTGCCCGAGGCCGGAGCCTGACGGCGGTACAACACCTGGCCCAGGGCGAAACAGACATTGGCGCCCTGCATGAGCATGAAGCCCCAGATCAGCCCGCCGCGCCCCAGCCCCGACCACACGCAGATGCCGGTGCCCAACACCGCCAAGGTGGCCGTGAGCAGATGCTTCCATGACAGGCGCCGCTCCAGCAAATCGTCAATCAGCGTCACGAACAGGGGCGTGAAAATGGTGAACAGCGCCACCTCGGAGGGCCGCAGCCAGGCGAAGGAGGCGACGTAGAGGAGGTACATGAGGCCGAACTGCAGGGCCCCGATGCCGGCGAAGGCCAGCACGCGCTTCGGGGGCAGCCCCTTCAGGTTCAGAAAGGGCAGAAAGACCAGGGCCGCCAGGACCGTGCGGGCCGCCGTCACGAAGGGGGCCCCCAGGCCGGCGACCTGGGCCGTGAGGCCGAAGGACAGGGCCCAGATGACCGAGACGATGAATAGCAGATTCATGGTTCTCCGGATATTGGCAACGCACTTAGTCGAGGCTTCGACCCAGCTTCAGGAAGAGCTCGCGCCAAGGTTCCGGCAGTGCGTCCGCGTCCCGGGTAATGGTGGCCTCATCGCCGCGGGCAAAGGGCCCCGTGCGGCCCTTGGCGCCATGTTTCTCGATGTTGTGCAGGGTGGCTTCCGCCAGGGGCAGCAGCCCCCGGCCGGGGAGGGCCACGCCCTGGGCGCGCAGCAGGGCTTCGGCACCCAGCCACAGGGTGGCCGTGTGGCCGGAGCTGAGAACGGCCGCCGCGTGGTAGAGCGCCTTCAGTTCCGCGGGCAGGTCGAAGGCTGCGAAGCCGAGGTCGCCGAAGGCCCGGCGCAGCTCGTCCGGCACGGCGCCCGTGATCGCCAGGGGCGTGCCGGTCCAATCCTGCACGTGCCCATCGAAGCTGGTGAGGGGATGGGCGCAGGGCACGCCCTCCAGGTGGAGGCCGCCCGCCAGATGCACACAGCGGCCCGGGAAGCGCGGCGCGAGTTCGGGTACCACCCGGTCCGGCACCGCCAGAATGACGAGGCCTTCGGGCTGGGCTGTGTGGTCCACCAGCGCCACGCACGATCCCCAGGCCTCCGCCAGCGCGCGCCCCGCGAGGCCCCGGCCCAGGATGGTGAAGTCGATGGTCATGGGGGATAGTGTGGCGCAAATGGACGTGGGGCGTTGGGCGGTCGGCTGTGGGCTGTGGGAACTGATTCCTGAGGCGTCGCTTTGCGACGCGATGATGGTTTAGTTTGGTGCCGACCCACCCGAACGACTCAAAGGCAAACACAGGCGGGGCCCGCAGGGCCCCCTCCCACCGAACCTCCAGCCTCCAGCCCACAGCCCACAGCCCACAGCCCACAGCCCACAGCCCACTACCCCTTACACTCTCTCCATGCCCCGTTCATCCGACCTCCATTGGGCGCTTCCACCCGACCTGCCGTGGCCGCGCTTCCTGCGGCTGCTGCGGCAGGTGGATCCCCCGCCGGGGTGGCTCGAAGCCGCAGCGGAGCTGCCGGAATTGAAGAAGCGGCCTCTGCTGCTGCGCTGGATCGCGCAGCATCCGAAGGCCTCCGCCCACCTCCGCGCCCGCCTCATGGGCCGCCTGCCCTGGCGGGCCCTGGCAGCGGTGGCGGCGGATCCGGCGGCCCATCCCCAGGCCCGGCAGCAGGCCACCGAAAAGCTGCAGCAGCTCTGGCCCGGCCTCAGCACCGGCGAGCGGCGCAGCCTGGCCCTGCATGCGCCCCGCCCCCTCTGGTCCCTGATCTGGCGAGCCCCGATGGGCAGCGTCCTGGAGGCCTTTCTGCAACATCCCCGCTTGGGCCTGGATACCCTGCTGGCCCTCATCCAGCCCCCGCTGCGGCCCATGCAGGCCGAGGCCCTGGCCGCCTCCCGCTGGCGCGAGACCGGGCCCGTGGCCGAGCAGGTGCTCCAGTCCCTGGATCGCAGTCTCGCGCTGCCCGACTCAGGGTTGGTACTGGGCCATGCCGCACCCTGGATCAAGGCCTTGGACGAGGATACCCGTGTCCTCGTCGCCAGCCGCAGCGTCACCCCCGCCCTGCGGCGGATGGTGCATCCACGGCGGCTGGAGGGGGATTAGAGCA
This sequence comes from Holophagales bacterium, assembly GCA_038324335.1. Classification (GTDB taxonomy): domain Bacteria; phylum Acidobacteriota; class Holophagae; order Holophagales; family Holophagaceae; genus Geothrix. Next base: position 993 of record JBBQHW010000060.1, on the reverse strand, counting down.
AGCCAGTACCTTCTGCAGGCAAGGCCATGACATGCTTGGGGTGCCTGCTCTCCGCAGGGCGTCAACCATGGCGCTAGCCTTCCTCCTGCGGCCCGAGAGTCCAACCATGATTCCCTTTTCCATCCTCGACCTCGCCCCCATTGCCGAAGGCAGCGATGCGGCGGCCTCCTTTCGCCACACGCTGGATCTGGCCCAGCACGCCGAGCGCTGGGGCTACCACCGCCATTGGCTGGCCGAACATCACGGCATGCCTGGGATTGCCAGCGCAGCCACCGCGGTGCTCATCGCCCATGTGGCTGCGGGCACCTCGATCATCCGGGTCGGCGCCGGCGGCATCATGCTGCCGAACCACTCGCCGCTGGTGATCGCCGAACAATTTGGCACCCTCGAGTCACTGTACCCGGGCCGCATCGACCTCGGCCTGGGCCGCGCACCGGGCTCCGATCAGGCCACGGCGCGGGCCCTGCGCCGCAACCTGGAATCCGATGAGGACGCGTTCCCGCAGGATGTGCTGGTCCTGCTGGATTATTTTTCGGACGAACCGGAACAGAATGTCCGCGCCGTGCCTGGAACCGGACTCAAGGTGCCCATCTGGATTCTCGGCTCGAGTCTGTTCGGTGCGCAATTGGCGGCCCATCTGGGCCTGCCCTATGCCTTTGCCTCCCATTTCGCGCCGGCGCACCTGATGCAGGCCATCGATCTCTATCGAACGAAATTCAGGCCCTCAGCGCGGCTTGCCAGGCCCTATCTGATGCTAGGTGTCAGTGTGATCGCCGCGGAGACCGACGAGGAGGCCAGGTTCCTTGCCACCTCCACCCAGCAGGCTTTCGTGAACCTGCGCAGCGGCCGCCCGTCTCGCCTGCCGCCACCCAGGGCCGATTATCTGGATCAGATCGGGCCCCAGGAGAAAGCCATGCTCGACTCCGTTCTGTCCTGCTCGGCCATCGGTTCACCCCAGACCGTGACCCGGCAACTGCAGGCTTTCATCACCCG
>JBBQHW010000059.1:0-17127 GCA_038324335.1 Holophagales bacterium | reverse complement strand
GCGGTTTTTCCCCAGGGGTCACACCCGTTCCCATCCCGAACACGGCCGTTAAGACCTGGAGGGCCGATGATACTGCTCTGCACAGGAGTGGAAAAGTAGGTCGCTGCGACGTTAAAACAAGACGGGTCACCCCCACGGGTGACCCGTTTTTGCGTACCCAACCCCCGTATCCACGGGGGTTTTTGCGTTCCGCGCCGGATACACTGAGGCATCCAATTGGGGGAGCAAATGAGCAAGGGGGTCTACACCTTCGGGGGGAACCGCAACGAGGGCAACGCCACGATGCGCAACCTCCTGGGCGGCAAGGGTTGCAACCTGGCCGAAATGGCTGGTCTCGGCATTCCCGTACCCCCGGGCTTTACCCTGACGACCGAACAATGCGTGGCCTATTACACCAATGGCCGACAACTGACCGAGCCCCTCAAGACCGAGGTGATGGAAGCCCTCCGGTGGCTCGAGGGCGTTCGCGGGTGCGGTTTCGGGGCCGCGGAAAATCCGCTGCTGCTCTCGGTGCGCTCCGGGGCCCGCGTCTCCATGCCGGGCATGATGGACACCGTCCTCAACCTGGGCCTCAACGACCGCACCGTCACCGCCCTGGAGCGCGCCAGCGGGAACCCGCGCTTCGCCTGGGATTCTTACCGCCGCTTCATCACGATGTACAGCAACGTGGTCCTCAATGTGGAACACGCCCTCTTCGAGGCGGAACTCGAGCGCGCCAAGGAGCGCCTGAGCAAGCATCAGGACACCGATCTGAGCGCCGACGACTGGAAGGGGCTTGTCACCGCCTTCAAGGACATCGTGCTTGAAGAGACCGGCCACGCCTTTCCCCAGGAGCCCATGGACCAGCTCTGGAGCGCCATCCGCGCCGTTTTCGAAAGCTGGAACACGGGCCGCGCCATCACCTACCGCCGCCTGAACCGCTTCCCGGATGACTGGGGCACGGGCGTGAACGTGCAGAGCATGGTCTTTGGCAACATGGGCGACGATTGCGGCACAGGCGTGGCCTTCACGCGGGATCCCGCCACCGGGGAGAAGCTCTTCTACGGCGAGTACCTCATCAACGCCCAGGGCGAAGACGTCGTAGCGGGCATCCGCACGCCCCAGCCCATCACGCGCTCCCAGGCCGCAGGCACAGGCCTCAAGAGCCTCGAGGATGTGATGCCGGCCTCCTTCGCCGAACTGGATGCAACCTGTCAGCGCCTGGAAACCCACTTCAAGGACATGCAAGACATCGAATTCACCATCGAGCGCGGCAAGCTGTTCCTGTTGCAGACCCGCAACGGCAAGCGTACGGCCATGGCCGGCATCCGCATCGCCATCGACCTGGTGGACGAGGGCCTCATCGACAGCGGCACCGCCCTCCAGCGCATCGATGCCGGCAGCCTCTCCCAGCTGCTGGCGCCCGTCTTCGATCCCAATGAGAAGGACCGCCTCCGCCAGGACGGCCAGCTGCTGACCAAGGGCCTGAATGCCGGTCCCGGCGCGGCCACGGGGCGCATCGCCCTCACCGCCGAAGCGGCCGAGAAGATGGCCCCGGAAGGGCCCGTGGTGCTGGTGCGCGTGGAGACCAGTCCCGAGGACATCTCTGGCATGGTGGCCTCCGAGGGCATCCTCACGGCCCGGGGCGGCATGACGAGCCATGCGGCCGTGGTGGCCCGCGGCATGGGCAAGCCCTGCGTCTGCGGTGCCTCCGCCCTGCAGATCGACACCGTCCGGGGCGTCGTGAAGGTGGGTTCCCGTGAGCTGAAGGCCGGCCAGGACTGGATCTCCATCGACGGCTCCACGGGCGAAGTGTTCGCCGGCAAGTTGAGCGCTCATCCCTCCGAAGTCAATCAGGTGCTGGTGGACGGCCGCCTGAAGGCCGAGGACAGCCAGCTCTACCAGCGCTTCGCCAAGATCCTGGCCTGGAGCCACCAGGCCAAGCGCATGAAGGTCCGCACCAACGCCGATACACCGCACGACGCTGCCGTGGCGCGGGCCTTCGGTGCCGAGGGCATCGGCCTCTGCCGTACCGAGCACATGTTCTTCGAGGGGGAACGCATCCTGGCCGTGCGCGAGATGATTCTGGCCACGGACCCAGAGGGCCGGAAGAAGGCCCTGGCCAAGCTCCTCCCCATGCAGCGGGAGGATTTCGAAGGCATCTTCAAGGCCATGGACGGGCTGCCCGTGAACATCCGCCTGCTGGACCCGCCCCTGCACGAATTCCTCCCCCAGGACGAGGCTGGCCAGCAGGAGATGGCTGACGTGCTGGGCGTGGATCTTGGCAGCGTGCAACGCCGGGTCTCCCAGCTCCACGAGTTCAACCCAATGATGGGCCATCGCGGCTGCCGTCTGGGCATCACTTTCCCCGAGATCATCCGCATGCAGACCCGGGCCATTGCCGAAGCCGCGCTGAACGTGGCCGCGAAGGGCGTCCAGGCCGTGCCGGAAATCATGGTCCCCCTCATCGGCACCGTGCGCGAGCTGGCCTACACCAAGACCGAGATGCTCGATGAGATCGCCCAAGTGAACAAGGAACGCGGCACCCAGTTCGCCTGCCCCATCGGCACCATGATCGAGATCCCCCGGGCGGCCATCACCTCGGACAAGATCGCCCAGGAAGCCGAGTTCTTCAGCTTCGGCACCAATGACCTTACCCAGATGGGTTTCGGTTTCAGCCGTGACGATGCCGGCAGCTTCCTGCCGGAATACGTGGGGAAGAAGATCCTGGAGGAGGACCCCTTCCAGAGCCTGGATCAGGAGGGCATCGGCGAATTAGTGCGCATCTCCTGCGAAAAGGGCCGCGCCGTCCGCCCGGGCATCAAGCTCGGCGTCTGCGGCGAGCATGGCGGCGATCCCCGCAGCGTGGCCTTCTTCCACAAAGTGGGCCTCGACTATGTGAGCTGTAGCCCCTACCGCGTGCCCATCGCCATCCTGGCGGCGGCCCAGGCGGCTCTCGAGCCATGACATGAACGAGGGGGACCGCCCGCCCGCTTTCGCGGGCTCTGCGTCCCCCTCGTGCACCCCACGTTGTGACCGGGCAAAGCCCGCTCACAGCGTCTGAACCCGCTATCCTGGAGGAGCCGCGCTACGCGCGGCCTTTTTGTCGGAAGCAGCCATGGCCAAGACCGTCCCCAGTTCGGCAGCAGTGCAGCCCGAGATCATCTACTCGATGATGCGGGTCAGCAAGATCTACAACCAGAAGACTGTCATCAAGGACATCTCCCTCAGCTACTTCTACGGCGCCAAGATCGGCGTGCTGGGCCTCAACGGCTCCGGCAAGAGCACGGTACTCCGCATCATGGCGGGCGTGGACCACGACTTCAATGGCGAGGCGGTGCTCAGCAAGGGCTACACCACGGGGATTCTCGACCAGGAACCCCAGCTTGATCCTGACAAGACCGTGCGCGAGATCGTCGAGGAGGGTGCCGCCGAGAAGGTGGGCTGGCTGCGGGACTACAACGCCATCAGCGACAAGTTCGCCGATCCGGACGCGGACATGGACGCGCTGCTGGCCAAGCAGGGCGAGCTGCAGGAGAAGATCGACGCCCACGACTGCTGGGATCTCGATACGCAGCTCGATCAGGCCATGGACGCCCTGCGCTGTCCCGATGCCGATACGAAGATCGGCGTGCTGTCCGGGGGGGAACGCCGCCGCGTGGCCCTCTGCCGCCTGCTGATCCGGGAGCCCGACATCCTGCTGCTGGACGAGCCCACCAACCACCTGGACGCCGAGACCGTGGCCTGGCTGGAGAAGCACTTGCTGGACTACAAGGGCACGGTCATCGCCGTCACCCATGACCGCTACTTCCTGGACCACGTGGCCGGCTGGATCCTCGAGCTGGACCGCGGCGAAGGCATCCCCTGGAAGGGCAACTACTCCAGCTGGCTGGAACAGAAAGCGGGCCGCCTGGCCCGGGAGGAGAAGTCCGACCAGAAGCGCCAGAAGACCCTGGAGCGCGAGTTGGATTGGATCCGCATGTCGCCCAAGGGCCAGCACACCAAGAGCAAGGATCGCATCGCCAATTACGAACAGTTGGCCGGCGAGGAAGGCCGCCAGAAGGAGCAGGAGCTGGAGATCTACATTCCCAGCGGCCCGCGCCTGGGCGATCTGGTGGCGGAACTGCAGGGGGTCTCCAAGGCCTATGGCGACCGCGTGCTCTTCGAGAACCTGAGCTTCGCCATCCCGCGGGCGGGCATCCTCGGTGTGATCGGCCCCAACGGCGCCGGCAAGTCCACGCTGCTGCGCCTGCTGACCGGTCAGGAGGCACCGGACTCTGGCACCCTCCGCCTGGGCGACACGGTCCGCCTGGCCTACGTCGACCAGCTGCGCGCCAACCTCAACCTCGATAAGAATGTCTTCGAGGCGGTCTCGGGGGGCTACGAGCAGATCGAGCTGGGCGGCAAACTCATCAATGCGCGTGCCTGGTTGAGCCGCTTCGGCTTCTCCGGTGATTCCCAGCAGAAGAAGATTTCGGAACTGAGCGGCGGCCAGCAGAACCGCCTGAACCTGGCCCTCACCCTGAAGAGCGAAGCCAACCTGCTCTTCTTCGACGAACCCACTAACGATTTGGACGTGAACACCATGCGCGCCCTGGAGGAGGCCATCGAGGCCTTCGCGGGCAGCGCCGTCCTGGTGAGCCACGACCGCTGGTTCCTGGATCGTCTGGCCACGCACATCCTGGCCTTCGAGGGCGATTCCCAGGTGCAGTTCTTCGACGGGAACTACAGCCAGTACGAGCAGTACCGCAAGGACGTGCTGGGCTTGAAACCCTTCGATCCGCACCGCATCAAGTACCGCAAGCTGACGCGATGACCGAGTCCATGGCCCGGGCCGCCCGTTTGGCCCTGCTCATGGCCCTGGCGGGCCTGTTGTTGGGAGGCGCCGCCCTGTGGCTGGGCGTGGCTGAGGGTGCCATAGCACTCTGGGGCTTCGGCGCGGCCTGCCTCCTGCAGGTGCCGCCCTCCCTGAGCCTGCGTAGCCGCATTCGGGCTGGCTTTGGCAACAGCGGCCTGGAACGGGAACGCCGGACGCTGCGGGCCATGAGTTTTCTCTTGCGCCTCCTGGCTCTGGGCATGGCCATGGCGGCGGTTTCCGCGCTCCTGGGCGACCGCGCACCCCGCGCCGGTGTCGCCGCGCCGGGGCTGGCGGTCCTGGCCACCGGCCTGCTCGCAGCCATGTGGTACGCCAAACAAAGCCAGAAGGGCGCTCATCCCACCTTCGCGCTCGCTGCCGACCGGAGCTTCCTCCTGCTGGAACTGGCTGCGCTGCTGCTGGTCGGCAGCCTGCTGGGCCGTTGGTTCCCCTGGGCCGATGCGGTTTCGGCTTTGGCCATGGCGCTTTGGCTGTTCGTGGCAGGACGCACCCTGTCGAAGGCCACCTCCCTTCCGGCCGCCGCCAGCGGTTGCGGAGGCAGTTGCAGCTGCGGCTGATGCGCGTCCTGGAGCTGTTCAGTGGGCTCGGTGGCTGGCGCGTGGCTCTCCAGAACCGGGGCGCCGTCGTGGCCGCCTACGACGTCAGCGAGGCCGCCAACGCCACCTACGCCCTGAATCACGGCAACGTTCCCCGGGCCAAGGAGTTGGCCCACGTGCCGCTAGATGAACTGGCTGCCCTCGGTGCCGACACCTGGCTCCTGAGCCCGCCCTGCCAGCCCTTCTGCCACATGGGGAACCACGAGGGTCTGGCCGATCGCCGCTCTCGGGCCTTCCTGCATCTCATGGAGCTCTTCGAACAGGCCCCCCCGGAGCATCTGGTGCTGGAAAACGTGCCGGGCTTCCTGGGCTCCGATGCCCACGCGCTGCTGTCCCGGCACAGCAAGCACCACGGCATGCACCAGCTGGACCGGGCGGCCTGCCCCAGCCGCTTCGGCCTGCCCAACCAGCGGCCCCGTGTCTTCATCGTGGCCTCGCGGCAGCCCCTGAAAGCGCTGCCGCTGCCTGATCTACCCCCCCGTCTCCTGGCCGATTTCCTGGATGCGACTGAAGACGAGAGCCTGTATCTCCGCGCCGAGGGCCACACTCGTCACCATCAGGGGCTGGATCTGGTAACGCCTAGCGACCGTCACAGCGCCTGCTTCATCGGCGGCTACGGCCGGCGTTTCGTGGGCAGCGGCTCCTTCCTGCAGACGGAGCGTGGCGTGCGTCGCTTCTCGCCCGCGGAAGTGGCGCGGCTGCACGGCCTGCCCGAGGGCTTCCGGTTCCCCGAAGTGCTGTCCCTGGAAGTGCGCTACCGCCTGCTGGGCAATGGCCTATCCATTCCCGTGGCGGCCTGGGCCCTCGATCATCTCCTCAACCGGTAGAATCACCCCATGCGTCTCCTGCTCTCCGCCTTCATCCCGGAACTGGGCCCCCTCGCCAGCGACCCGCCTCAAGGATGGGAGGTGGCCACCGTGGGCGTCGGCGCCGTCACCGCCGCCGCCACCACGGCCCGGCTACTGGCGGAGCGGCAGCCCGAAGCCGTGCTCTTTCTGGGCACTTGTGGCCGCTATGATGAGCGCCTCAACTTGTTCGAGTGCCTCTGGGCCACGGAGGCCATCGCCACCTCCCTGGAAGAACTACGCGGCGGTGCCTACCGCCCCCAGATCGAACAGGGGCGCTGGGCGTCGACCCTGGCTGGACCTTTGCCATCTCAGGCGGTGGCAGTCCCCCCCGCAATAACTTCTACTCAGGAAGGCGCAGCCTTCCTGAGCAAGGTTGCCCCCGTGGAACAGCTCGAACTGACCGGCGTCTTCGCGGCCTGCCACGGGGCCGGGGTGCCCTGCGGTGGGGCACTGGTGGTGGTCAACGACGTGGGGCCGGAGGCTCAGAAGCAGTGGACGGCCAACCATGGTGAAGGCAGCCGGCGCCTGGTGGCGGCCCTCAGGGCTTCGGGTTATTTCGAAGGGGCGTGAAGGCCGAGGCACCATCGCCGGTGTCCACGCGCCAGCCACCTGCCACGGCAGCCACGCGAACTCCCGATGAGGGCCCCGTGATCCAAGGCGTCAGGCCGAGGTGGTGGAAGGTCTCCAGCGTCTCCGCATGCGGATGCTCGAAGCGGTTGCGGAAACCCGCGGGGATGATGACCACTTCGGGCTGCAGGGCCGCGACCCAGGCTGGATCCGAGGCGTTGCGGCTGCCGTGGTGCCCGGCCTTAAGCAGGCGGTGGTGGATGGGCGTGTGGCCTGGGCCTGGCCACACGCGGGGGATTCCCGGGGGGACATCGCGAGCGCCAGCGAGCAGGCGGTCCCCCCCGGCCTGGTCAGTGCCGGGATCTCCGAGATCGAGGAGGTCCCGTTCCTGGATGCCCAGGGCATCACCCATGAGCCACAGTTCCCGATCCCGCCAGGTCACGCGCAGCACCAGGGACACCATGTTGGCGTCCGGCAGGATGAAGGCATGAGGGGGCCAGCGCACACTGAAGGCCGCCTCGCCCCGGGTCCAGGCGTCGCCCCGCAACAGGCCCGCCGGATCCGTGCCCGCCGTGGGACGGAAGGGAGCCCAGGGGTCCTCCATATCGGCTGTGACCGGCACCGAGGTGGTGGCCAGGGGCCAGATCCGCGCCAGGGTGGCCCAGCCGCCGGCATGGTCCCCGTGGGGGTGGGAGAGCACCAGGTGCACCGGCTCGCGCACGCCGCGCCGGCTGAGCACCCGGGCGAGACGACGGCCGCTCCAGGGGCCTGGCCCCGTGTCGATGAGGGTGGCTGCTCCGCCTGGCTCGCGCAGCAGCAGGGCATCACCCTGCCCAATGTCCACAGCTTCCAGGGAGAGCGTTCCCGGTGCCCGCCCCGTGCCCCGGAAGGCCAGGAAACCCAGGGACAGGGTGACCAGTACCACGGTAAGGGCGCGGGTGCGCTTCAGGTTGCCCTGCAGGTGGGCCAGGGCCAGCCAGCCGAAGGCCAGCAGCAGCCAGGGCCAGAGCAGGCCCGTGGCCAGGGGCGCGATGCCCGTGAGGGCGGGCACGAGGCGATCGCCCATCCAGGTCAGCACCACACCGGCGCCCTCCGTGAGGCCGGGCAGGGGGACCAGGATCAGGAAGAGGCAGACCGGGGTGAGGAAGGCCACCAGGGGCAGGACCAGCAGGTTGGCGACAATGCCCCACCAGGGCGCGCCCCCGTGCAGCAGAGCCAGCAGCGGCAGGGTGGAGAGCCAGGGCGCCGCCAGCCGGGCCAATGGCAGAGCGACGGGCAGGGCCAGGCGGCCCAGCAGCGGCGAGAGCAGGCCCGCCAGGGGCTCCGCCCCCCAGAAGACGCCTAGCAGCGCCCACCAGGCCAGCAGGAAGCCCGGCTCCACGCCCGCGGCCGGATGGCCCAGTAGCCAGAGCAGCAGCGCCAGGTGCAGGCCCGCCACCGGTGGCAGCTTCCAGCCACTGCTGCGGCCGATGGCCCAGGCGATGCCCATGAAGAGGCCGCGCCAGACTGGCGCAGAGAAGCCCACTAAGGCGCAGTAGAGCAGGCCCGCCGCGATGGCTCCGGCGGCCACTCGGCGCAGGCGCAGGCGGCGGAGCAGGGCCTCGATGGCCGCCATCACCAGGGTCACCTGCAAGCCGGACACCACCAGGATGTGGATGGTCCCGCTTTCGGCGAACACGCTGAAGTGGGCTTCGTCCGCCGGGGGAATGCCGAGCGCCAGGGCCCCCCAGAGATCCCGGGCCGTGGGCCCCAGGGGCAGGGCCTCGAAGCGGCGCCGGGCGAAGGTCTGCAGCCGCAGCAGCAGGGAGGGCTTGGCGGGTCCGGTGACTTCCAACAGTTGGGCCGACGTCAGGTGGATGCGGCGGGGCGCTTCGTCGCTGCGGGCCCGCCAGAGGGGGCGCTCGGCCAGGAAGCTCGGCGCGGGCTGGATGGGCCGCAGGTCGGCCCGCAGCCGCACTGGCGTGCCGGGCTCGGGCGGCGGTTGCTCACCCTCCGCGGGCACCGTCAGTGGCAGGCTGAGGCCGCGAAGCGACTCGGGCGCCGAGAGGTCGAGGCGGCTGCGCAGCCGCTCGCCCTGAAGGGTCCAGGGCGCCGAGAGCTGGCCTTCCACGGCCGTAAAACCCGCTGGCAGGGCCACCTCCCATCGGGCTCGGCGAGCCAGACCCAGGAACGTGAAGCCCGCCAACCCCAGGGCCAGGGGCACCACGGCCCAGCGGCGGCTTCTGACCAAGACCAATGAAAGGCACCACAGCCCGCCGCCGAGCAGCAGCCAGCGCCAGGCCACCTGGCCGTTCCACCGTTCAGGCACCAGCCAGGGCACCGCGCAGGCCGCGGCCAGGGCCCAGGCCAGGGGCCAGAGCGAGGCCCCGGACAGGCGCTGCCACAAGCTGGATCTGGAAAGCATGGGAAGAGTCTATCCCGCCTGTCCAAACCTTGACAGGGGCCTGCAGCACGGGGAACCTGAAGCCATGAATCCTGCCCGGGCGCTGCTGGTGGACGATGATCCGACCATCCTAGAAGTGGTGGGCACGCTGTTGTCCCGGCACGGGCATGAAGTGGTGGGCACCGGTTCTGGCCTGCGGGGCGCGCAGTTCCTGCGCAACGAGCACTTCGATCTCGCGGTGGTGGATCTCATGCTGCCGGACCTTAACGGCCTGGAACTGGCCCGCCAGGCCGTGGCCAAGCCCGACACCGTGGTGGTGGTGCTCTCGGGCTCCACCTCGGTGGAGACGGCTCTCCAGGCCATGAAGATGGGCATCTACGACTACGTGCCCAAGCCCTTCAGGTCCGAAGAACTGGAACACACGCTGCTGCGGGCCATCGAAAAATCCCAGCTGAACCAGGAGAACAAGCAGTTGCGGGAGCAGATCCAGGGCCAGACCCCGGGGCCGTCCATGGTGGGCCGGTCCGAGACTTGGCAGAACCTGCAGACCCTCCTCCGCCGGGTGGCGCCCTCGCCCTCCACGGTCCTCATCACGGGACCTTCGGGCACCGGCAAGGAACTCGCCGCCAAGGCCATCCATCAGTGGAGCCTGCGGGCCCGGGGGCCCTTCGTGCCGATCCACTGCGGCGCCATTCCAGAGAACCTGCTAGAGGACGAACTGTTCGGCCACGTGCGCGGGGCCTACACGGATGCCCGCACGGACCGGCCGGGGCGTTTCCAGCAGGCGGAGGGCGGCACGCTGTTTCTGGACGAGATCGGCACCATGCCGCTGAACCTCCAGGTGAAGCTGCTGCGCGTGATCCAGGAACGGGAATTCACCCCCCTGGGCTCGGCTCGCACGGTGAAGGCGGATTTCCGGCTCCTGGCGGCCACCAACGAGGATCTCGGCGGCCTCGTGGAGCAGAAGCGGTTCCGGGAGGATCTCTTCTACCGCCTGAACGTGATTCCCGTGCAGCTGCACCCGCTGCGGGAGCACCCCCAGGACATCCCCGTGCTGGTGGCGCACTTCATCCGGAAATTCGCCCGGGAACTCGGGCTGCCCCTGAAGCAGGTGGAGCCCTCGGCGCTGCAGGCCCTGGAGGCCTACGGGTGGCCGGGCAACGTGCGTGAACTGGAGAACGCCGTGGAACGGGCCATGGCCCTGGGGTCTGATCCCGAGCGGCTGCTGTTGCAGGATCTGCCGGCCTCCATCGCCGGCGTGCTGCCCTCGGTGGCCTTTCCGAAACTGCCTCAGAACCAGGATCTGGGCCGGTTTCTGGAGGATCTGGAGCGCCACCTGCTCCTGGAATCCCTCCAGGCCACGGGGTGGAACAAGAGCGAGTCCGCCCGCCGCCTTGGCATGCGCCGGACGACGCTGCTCCATCGTCTCCGGGCCCTGGGCATTCCCCTGGATCCCATGGGAGAGGCCGAGTCCGCCCTGGTCCGAGAGGTCACCTGATGCGCAAGTCGATTCGGCCCACGCTGGCCATGCTGCTGGCCTTCGGCCCCCTGAGCGCCTGGTCGCCCAGGGTCCACGAGGCCCAGACCGCCAAGGCCATTCGCCTCCTGCCGCGCAGCATGGCCCTGCTGTTGCGCGCCCATCCCCAGGCCCTGCTGGAGGGTGCCCGGGGCGTGGCCAATGACCAGCCCCCCACCGTGGAGCAGGTGGAAGCCCAGTTCCGCACCCTGCTGCGATTGAGCGAGGAACACAAGCGCCCGGAGGACATCGTGCGCGATCTCGGCGTGCTGGCCCACCAGGTCCAGCTGCTGACGGACCCCTCCGCCACCGAGGGCCTCAGCCCGCTCCGGGAATCCTTCGAGGGCTATGCCGACGACAATCAAGCCCACCTGCTGGTGAACCAGGAGCCCTACTGGGCCGTCACCGGCAGTCTGGATCCCGGACCGCCCCTGCGGCGGTTCCTGGCCGTCAAGCTGGAACGGAATCGACGGCTCCGGGAGTTTTTCGATGAAAGCGCAGGTCGCCGCATCGGGCCCTGGGACGAGCTTTCCCTGCCCTTTGCCCAAATGCAGCTGGCCTTCTCCAGTGGCGTGAATGCCACGGCCAACCTCTGGATCCTGGTCTGGCGGGCCGCCGGAGACCAATGGGAACTCCCGGCCGGGCCCTGATGGTCAAGGCCCAGATCTTCCCCGAAGCACTAGGCTGAAAACGGCTTTCGGGCTATCTTGCCAAGTACTCCTTTGGAGATGGACATGGGCACCTACACCCGCCTTGGGTCTTACTTGCTGGCTTCTGAACTGACCAGCGATCCCTTTGGTGCCGTGAGTCGCGCCGTCAGCATCACCGGCTCGACCTTCGAACGGCACATGCTGGTGCGCACCTTTTCGGAAGAGCTCCTCCAGGCGGGCATGAACGCCAAGCTGGCCGAGGCCGGCCGCGTGGTGCCCCTGCTGGGCGGGGCCCGCATCTTCGGGTTGGGCTACCGGATCGAAGGCGGCAAGGCTCCGCACGTGGCCTGGGACTACGTGTCCGGCCGCAGCCTCGCCCAGCTCATCGACAAGGCGAAGCAGGAGCAGATCCCCTTTGGCGTGGACCATGCTCTCACCGTGATCCAGGGCGTCGCCCAGGGCATCGTCCAGATGCAGGCCAAGGGCCTCACCCACGGTGTGCTGAGCCCCCACAGCGTCTGGGTGAGTTTCGAGGGGGCCACCCAACTGGTGGACGCGCCCTTTGCCGCCCTGGTCAAGGGCATGCTGGCCAAGGCGCCTGCGGTGAAGCAGAAGCTGGCCGCCTACCTCCAGGGTCCCGAACATGACGTCCTCCAGCAGGATCTGTTCGCGCTGGGCGCCATCCTCTATGAGCTGCTCACTTTCGAACGTCTGCCGGTGGGCGGTGACCTCCAATCCATCCTCGACAAGGCCACGCTCAAGGCGGCCCAGGAAGAGGCCCCCCTGCCTGGGGAAATCCGCGCCTTCCTCGGTCGGCTGCTGCTGGGCCGCCAAGCCTTCCCCACCGTGGAGGCCTTCAGCGCTGAACTGGAGCGCGTCCTCTACGATGGCGAATACAGCCCCACTACTTTCAACATGGCCTTCTTCATGCACACGCTGTTCCGGGAGGAGAACGACCGGGATGTCACGGCCATGAAGCTGGAGCAGGGCGACAACTACCTCGCCTACACCGCCGCGGGCGAGACCATGCGCAGCGGGGCCACCCGGGTCGAGCACAGCGACGGGCAGGCCGAGCCCAAGGCCAGCCAGTCGAATTCCACCCTCCTCATTCTCAGTGGCCTGGCCGCCGTGGTGATCCTCGGCCTGGGTTACTTCTTCCTGGGCCGCCCGAAGCTGGATCCAGCCATCCAGAAACAGTTGGCCGAACTGCAAGGGCTGAAGCTGCAGCTCGAACAGCAGAAGGCCGACCTCGACGCCAAGGCCAGGGCCGAGAATGAAAAGACCAGTCAGTTGCAGAAACAGCTGGGCGAGACCAAATCCGTCGAGGAGAAGGCCAAGATCCAGAAGCAGCTGGATGACGCCAAGGAGCGCCGGCTGGAACTGGAACGGCAGCAGAAGGCCGCGGAGCTGAAGCTGACCGAGCAGAAGCAGAACGAGCAGAAATTGGCCGACCAGAAGAAGACCGCCGAAACCAAGACGGCGGCGCTGCCGCCGCCGCCGGCTCCCGAGATCCCCAAGCCGCAGCCCATGCAGGAGGCGGTGAAGACCGCGGCTGTGCCCACGGCCACGCAGGCTGCCGGGCAGACGGCGCCCCCGGTCACCGAGCCCGCTCGCATCCTGAACCAGGCCGCGCCCTTGTTCCCCATGCGTGCGACCCAGATGCGCTGGGAGACGGGTCTTGCTCACACCGTCCGCCTGAAAGTTTTTGTGGGTGAGCAGGGCCAGGCTCTCAAGGTCTCCGTGATCGAGGGTGTGAACGGAGCCTATGGGTTCGACGAGGCGGCCATCGAGGCCGCCAACAAGTCCACCTACAGCCCAGCCACCCGGGACGACAAACCGGTGCGGGGCTGGACCCCGGAAATCGCCTACAAATTCCCCAAGCGCAAATAGGGCCGGGCGGATTCCTGAAACGGGCCTCTTCGGAGGCCCGTTTCAGGCCCGTTGCGCGGCGGCATTGGCGAGGCGGTCCACCCGCTCGTTCTCCGCGTGGCCCGCGTGGCCCTTCACCCAGCGCGCCTCCACCTGATGCCTTGCCAGTTGCGCGTCCAGGGCCTGCCAGAGATCCGCGTTCAGCACGGGCTTGCCGTCGGCCTTCTTCCAGCCGCGCCGCTTCCAGTCCTTCAGCCAGGCCGTGATGCCCTTCACCACGTATTGGCTGTCGCTCTGCAACAGCACCTGACAGGGCTTGCTGAGCGCCTCCAGGCCCCGGATGGCGGCCATCAGCTCCATGCGGTTGTTGGTGGTGTCCGCCTCGGGGCCCGCGCCTTCCTTCTCCTGGATGCCCGTGGCGAGGTGCACCCGCAGCAGGTACCCCCAGCCACCGGGACCAGGGTTCCCCAGGCAGGCGCCGTCGCAGTAGAGCTCGATCTTCATCCCACCAGGGTAGTCGCAGTCACGGCGACTTCGGCCACAGCCATGCGGAGCAGCTCCACGCCGAGATCCAGATCCTCGGTGGTGAGGTTCATGGCGGGACGGAAACGCAGGCCCTTCACGCCCGTGCAGAGGATCATCATGCCCAGCTCGTGGCCCTTGGCCACCACGGCGTTGCGCAGCTCCGGTGTGACGATGTCCAGGGCGCAGAAGAGGCCGCGCCCCCGGGGGTTCGCGGTGAAGTCCGGGAAGTCACGGTGGATTTCCTCGAGGCCCTTCAGCAGGCGCGCGCCCTGCTGCACGCCGTGATCCAGCAGGTTCTCCTCGCGGATGACGTCGATGATGCGCGTGCCGCGCACCATGTCCACCAGGTTGCCGCCCCAGGTGCTGTTGATGCGGCTGGGCACCTTGAACACGCCATCCACCTCGTCCAGGCGCCGGCCGGCGGCGATGCCGCAGGTCTGGGATTTCTTGCCGAAGGCGAGGATGTCGGGCTGCACGTCGAACCACTGGTGCGCCCACCACTTGCCCGTGGCGCCGAAGCCCGTCTGCACTTCGTCGAAGATCAGCAGGAAGTCATGGCGGTCCGCCAGCACCCGCAGCTTGCGCAGGAACTCGCCGCGGAAGTGGTTGTCGCCGCCCTCGCCCTGGATGGGCTCCACGATGAGGCAGGCGATGTCGTCGGGGTGCTGGGCCACGGCGGCCTCGATGGCGGCGATGGCTTCCGCTTCCGCCGCCTCGACCTTGGCGAGATCCATGGGGAAGGTCAGCTTGGGGTTCGGCACCCGGGGCCAAGGGAACTTGGGAAAGTACTGGTGCTTGCGGGGGTCGGCGGTGTTCGTGAGGCTCAGGGTGTAGCCGGTGCGGCCGTGGAAGGCCTCGCGGAAGTGGATCACCTGCGAGCCCTTCTCGCCCTTGCCCGCCGCCAGGTTCTTGCGCACCTTCCAGTCGAAGGCCGCCTTCAGGGCGTTCTCCACGGCCAGCCCGCCGCCATCGATCCAGAAGAGGTGGGGCAGGTAGTCCGGCGCCGCGTGGGTGCCGAAGGCCTCCACCCACTCCGCGAAGGCCGTGGTGTAGATGTCCGAGTTGGCGGGCTTGTTGACGGCAATCTCGCCCAGACGCTGCACAAAGGCGGCCTTCCGCAGGCGGGGGTGGTTGTGTCCCAGGGGAGTGGTGGCGAAAAAGGTGTAGAAATCCAGGTACTTGCGACCATCTCGGGCGTCCACGATCCAGGAGCCGTGGGACTTCTCCAGGTCCATCACCAGGTGGAAGCCGTCCACCAGCATGTGGCGGCCCAGGGTGTCGAAGACAGCGTTGGGATCGATGTGCGGACTGGCCATGGTGAACCTCTGAAGTAGGTTCAGTGTATGGTTGGCATTGAAGCGGAGACACGCATGATTCCCTGGATAGCGGTTCAGGAAGCGCCTCTGGACGCCATGGCTTTACGATCTGTCATGGAGGATCCCCACGCCGGGGCCCTCGTGCTCTTCGAAGGCCGGGCCCGGGATCACCACGAAGGCCGCTCCGTGCTGGAACTGGCCTACGAGGCCTACGTGCCCATGGCCGAGAAGGAACTGGGTCTCCTGCGCGAGCAGGCCATCGAGCGCTACGGCCTCACCCGCTGCGCCGTCCATCACCGCATCGGCGTGGTGCCCCTCACCGAAGCCGCCGTTCTAGTGGCCACCAGCAGCGCCCACCGCGCCGAAAGCTTCCAGGCCGCCGCCTGGCTCATGGACGAGATCAAGCAGCGCGTGCCCATCTGGAAGCGGGAGCGCTACAAGGACGGGAGCGAGAGCTGGGTGGAGTGTACGCACCGGTTCAAGATGTGAGCGCAGGCCCTGCCTCTGGCCGCCCGCGAATGGACGCGGCCCCGCCGCGTCCTCCTGCGCCCCGCTGCGCGGGATCGCAGAGCGGGACCCCCGGGTGGAGTGCACGCACCGGTTCCAGATGTAGGGGGGGTCTGCAGTCCTGAGGCTTCAGTCTTCAGGGCGCAAATCGCTGCGCGATTTGCGTTAACGCGCGAGCGCAGCTCGCGCGCACAGGACCGGAATTAAAATTTGTTTTTCGCTAAAAATTCGCCATACTTGGATCCCTCCTGGAGGATTCGGTGCTGGCGATGTGGGTTCCTGAACTGCCGTTCCAGCTGGCCTGTGGGCGGGATGGGGTGCTGCGGGACCGGCCCCTGGCCTTCCTGAACCCCGAAAGCCCGCGCTCGCCCAGCCTCTGGTTCGTGAACCGCCTGGGCCGCGCCGAGGGGCTGGCCGCGGGCATGCCCCTGGACCAATCCTTGCGAGCCGTACCGGGCCTGCGGGTGCTGGAGCCGGCGCCGCAGATCTGGTGGGAGGCGCAGGGCAGCCTGGGCGACTTCCTTCAGCACTGGACGCCCCAGGGGCAACTGGGGCGCCTGGGCGAGGCCCTGGTGGAGCTCCAGGGCACCCAGGCGCTCTTCGGGCCCCTGGCGGACACCGCCGCCCGCATGCACCGCGACCTGGCCGCGCAGCACGGCTGGGCCAGCCACGGGGGTCTCTCCCTCAGCGCCACCGCCGCCCAGCTCGCCGCCCGCGGGGAGCATCACCTGGAACTGGTGGGGGACGGCGCCGAGGCCGCCTTCCTCGCCCCCCAGCCCCTGCGCCGCCTGCCGGACCTGGCCCCGCGCCTGCGCGACCGCTTCCACCGCCTGGGCCTGCGCTGCTTCGGGGACCTTCAGCCCGTGCCCCTCACCGTGCTGGCGGAGCTGACGAATGCCAAGGCCGCCCCGGACCTGCGGGCCCGGGTGCGCGGCGAGGACCGGCCCCGGCTGCCCCTGCTCACGGAGCGTCCCGGCCACGCGCGCCACGGCTGGCGCCTGCAGCCCCCCTGCCTGCCCGAGGAGGTGGCCCTGGCCACCCGCTGCCTGGACTGGCTTTGGTCTGATCCCCGCCACCCGCGCCACCTGGTACTCCGCTGGTGGGACGTGGACGGCGAGCCCCACACCTGGCGCGCCCCGCCCGAGGACCTCACGGCCCCGCCCCTGGTGCTGGCCCGCCGCCTCCAGCAGGCCTTCCTGGCGGGCGCCACCCGCCGCCTCCTGGTGCGCGAAGTGGAGCTGCGCCTGGCCTGGGGCCTGGGCCGGGAGCGGGGCCTCTTCGAGGATCCCGTCCAGGCCCGCCTGGACCGCCTCGAACCCACCCTCGCCCGCCTGCGACAGCGCTTCCCGGATAGGGCGGTGTTGCCGGGGTGGATGGGGCGGGCACCGCCTCCCGAGTCACGGAAACAGGTGCTTCAGTCCACCCGTTGACAGCTAAATTAATTGTTCTACATTTATTTGAACAGGCATGCTCTTTCATTGGGACTATGAGAACC
>JBBQHW010000058.1:0-17705 GCA_038324335.1 Holophagales bacterium | reverse complement strand
GCATTGAGCGCCTCAACCTTCATTCTCGCCATGACGCTGGCGGTGATGTCGGTGTTGACCGCGACAGCGCCCAGCACCTTCCCGTCCAGCACCACCGGGGCCGCGGAACTGCGATGGATCGACTCCTCCCCGGTCTGGGGGTTGGTGTGGATCAACTCGTGGGTTACGGTTTCACCCTGCATGGCCCGAGCGAAGGCGGCATCCTCGGGCTGGATTGGCAACCCCGTATCGGCCCAGCGGATGTTGAACTTCCCCAGCAGGGTCGGCAGGTTCGCCTGGAGTGCCTCCAGGTCGGTCACTCCCAGCAGCTCCAGTGCGTGGGCGTTGCAGCGGCGGATGCCCATGGTATCCCCGATGAAAATGCCATCTGGGATCGCCTCGAACACCGCGTTCAATTGAGCGGTTTGGCCCTTCAGCTCCCGGTAGAGCTCGTCCTTCGTCTCGTAGGCCCGCCGCAGCTCCTCTCGTTCCCGCTTGGTGCTGGTGATGTCCGTATGGATGGCGATGGCTCCCATCACCTGCCCGTTCTCCAGGATGGGAGCCGCGGCGGATCGAATGTGGAGGGTCTGGCCCGAGTTCAGTGCCGTGGCCAGGTACTCCTCGATGGCGGTCTCTCCCCGGAGGGCACGAACCAGAGGAAATTCTTCTTCCGCCAGGGGGGTTCCATCGGGCCACCGGAACTGGAACAGGCGCTTTTGCTGGGATAGACCCGCAGGTCCTCCAGGGAGCTGGCCCCCAGCATTCTCAAGGCGGAGTCGTTGCATAGGACCACCCCCTCCTTCGTCGCGATGTAGATGGCATCGGGAAGGGATTCGATGAGGGCGTGGAGCCCGGCCGCCTGGAACCGTGAGATCTCCTGGATCTGTGCCAGCTCGGCCGTGCGGACCTGGTCCGCAGTTTCCAGGACGCGCTGGTGCTCCAGCAGGTTTTCCACGATGGGTTTCAGTTTCTCCTTCACTTTCCCCAGCCGTTGGAAGGACGAAGGCGGGCCGCTGGTCGGTAGCGACCCAGTCGTGGGGACCTCGGGCGCATCACTGGTTTCGCGCTCGAGTTCAGTCTGGAGGTAGTTCAGCAGGGCCTGGAGCTTCTTCATGGACTGCCTCGCCGCCAAAGATCGTGAAACCTGGACTCTGAATGCGATCAGGAAAAGGGTTGATAGTCTCGCACTTGTCGGAGAATCCGCAACTGGCTGGTGGTCCTTGGCCTTCCTTCCTCCATGCGCCAAGCAGCTTGGTACGAGTCAATTCCAGCCCTGTCACTCCTTCGGTTTGAACAGGCATTACTTCACTTTGATTTATTTAGAATTTAACCTGACCTTCAAAATCACTGCAAGTGCTTAATAATCTATTAGTTGAGTATTGGCCTGAAAGATGCCCTTCCAGGAGTCGCCGCATTACCCGACCCGAGGAGCCTCCATGGTTGCCAACAATCAATCCACCAGTGCCAGCAAGGGTGAACGTCTGGTGCTCGACGACACCCGGCTGGAAGAGGCCAAGCGTTCGCTCGACCAGGGCGCCGTGACCCCCAGCTACGGCCCCTGGCGGGAAGACGTCATCAAATTGCTCAACGATGCCCTGGCAACCGAACTCGTCTGTGTCCTGCGCTACAAGCGGCACCACTTCACGGCCAAGGGCCTGGCCTCCCCAAAGATTGCCGAGGAGTTCATGGTTCATGCCCTCGAAGAAACCGCGCATGCCGACCGGCTGGCCGAACGCATTGTGCAGCTCGGCGGGGAACCGGACTTTGCGCCCGGTACCCTGCTGGAGCGCAGCCACGCCGACTACGACGACTCGAGTGACCTGAAGGACATGCTCAAGAAGAACCTGATCGCCGAACGGGTGGCCATCGAGGCCTACACCCAGATGATCGCGCTCATTGGCGACAAGGATTCATCCACCCGCCGCATGCTGGAGGGCATCCTGAGCCAGGAGCAGGAGCACGCGGAGGAGTTGAGCGACTGGCTGACCGCGTAGCGCCCGCCAACCAGAGTCTCCTAAGCCTCCCAGTCAGTCCTTGCGGCCCAGCAAGGAGGGTTCCCGATGACACGGGATCGTTCTTTATCCGAAGTCCCCACTATTTCATTTTTTGAGAGGAATCACATGCTTTGGCTGATCGCGGGGGTTTTACTCGTTCTTTGGCTTATCGGGATGGTGGGGGTCTATGCCATGGGCGCCTTTGTCCATCTGTTCTTGGTGCTGGCGATCGTCGTCGTCATCCTAAATTTTGTAAGGGGGACCCGTCGGGTTTAGTCGCCTGTGGCCCCGCGACAACCACTGTCCAATGGTTGCCCACAGCCTTAGAAGGAGGTCTCGGTCCCACCCCGACTTTTTTCGTCGCCACGTCTTGACGGGAACGAAAAAAAGACGAATAATGGGTGAACGAGACAGATGGAGCTCCCATGAGGACACCTCTTCGCAGTTTCGGCTACAAGTTCAGCGGCTACTTCATGGAATACGGCCCCGTCGAGGCCGACAGCCTGGATACCGCCAAGGGCCAGATCCGGCAGCGGCTGGGGGTGAACCGCCTGCCCCTGGGTTTCCAGATCTGGGACCTGGCGGAGCGCCCCCTGGCCCGCTGGCGCGTGGACGTCGCCAGCTGAGGCGTGTGCGCCGGCTCCAGACCTGGAATGGCTGGTCGGGGAAGACACAGAGATAGCCAGAGTGCGCAGAAGCAGACCTGCGCCTCTTGCCGCGCCTACGGTGATCCATCCGCGTCCAGCGCTGCCCCTACCTGCGCCAGTGCCTGGTCCGTTCCCTCCTGGAAGACGGGATGGCCCTGAAGCCCTGAGCCACCCGGGAACCGTTACCGGTTCGCCGCCCACCAGGCCTGCCCTGCGGCCACGTCCTTGGCGATCTGGTCCCGCAATTGGTCCACGGACTCGAAGCGCACTTCGCCCCGAATGCGATGCAGGAAGCGCAGATCCAGGCGGGCGCCGTAGAGGTCCCCCGCGAAGTCCGGCAGGTGGGTTTCCACCGTGAGTCGTTGGCCATCAAAGGTGGGCTTCTCCCCCACGTTGGTGAGGCCCAGGAAGGGTCCGCCGTGGTGGGGCAGCAGCGCCTCGGTGACGTAGACACCGGAGGCCGGGAGCTGTTCCTGCTCCCAGGCCAGGTTGGCCGTGGGGAAACCCAGGTGGCGGCCCCGACGGTCCCCTTCCACCACCACGCCCGTCAGGGTGTAGGGATGGCCCAGCAGCTGCGTTGCGGCAGCCACATCCCCCGCGTCCAGGACCGCGCGGATGCGGGTGCTGGAGAGCCGCCCCCCATCCGGCGCCCGCAGGGCCAGGGTATGCACGGCGCAACCGTGGGCGGCGCCCCAGGCCTCCAGGGTCTCCATGGTGCCGCTGCGGTCGCGGCCGAAGCAGAAGGCGCGGCCCACGTGCAGGTCCACGGGCGCCAGTATCCGCTGGATGCGGTCCAGGAAGGCCATGGGCTCCAATTCCGAGAAGGCCCGGCTGAAGGGGATCACCCAGGCCAGGTCCATGCCCTCGGCCTCGAAGGCCGCCAGCCGCTGTTCGAGGGTCATCAGGAGCTTGGGTCGGCGTTCCGGGGCCACCACCACCGTGGGATGGGGGTCGAAGGTCACGACCGCCGTCCGGTGGCCCTGGGCCCGGGCCAGACCCGCCGCCCCACGAAGCAGTTCCCGGTGGCCCGCATGGACGCCGTCAAAGGTGCCAAGGGTGACCACGAAGGGCCCGGCCGCGGGAGCGGCCTCGATGGCGTGGCGCCAGACCTCCATCATTCTTCCCCGTCCTGCTCCAAGGGCCAGGCCAGGCTGGCGACGATGCTGCCCGCCAGCACGGCCGCGATGATCAGGAGGCTGTACTGCACGGGGATCTTCACCCACTCGGTGATGCACATCTTCACGCCCACGAAGGCCAGCACCACGGCCAGGCCCGTCTTCAGCCGGTGGAAACGGTCCATCATCTTGGCCAGCAGGAAGTAGAGGCTGCGCAGACCCATGACGGCGAAGATGTTGGAGGTGTAGACCACGAAGGGATCCCGGCTCACGGCCAGCACTGCGGGGATGGAATCCACGGCGAAGACCAGGTCGGTCACCTCGATGGTGAGGAGCACCAGCAGCATGGGCGTGGCAAAGCGCCGGCCCTCGCGCAGCACCCAGATCCGCTCGTGGCCGCCGGTCTCGTCGTAGGGGAGCAGGCGCTTGAAGGCCCGTACCAGCGCATTCTGGGTGGGATCAGCCTCCTCTTCCTTCACCAGCAGCATCTTCAGGCCCGTGTAGACGAGGAAGGCGCCGAAGACGTACATCATCCATTCGAAGCGGTTCAGCAGGGCCGTGCCCGCCAGGATCATGGCGGCGCGCATGACCAGGGCGCCCAGCACGCCCCAGAACAGCACCCGGTGCTGGTGCCGCAGGTCCACCTGGAAGCTGCGGAAGACCAGGACGAACACGAAGAGGTTGTCGACGCTGAGGGACTTCTCCAGCACGTAGCCCGTGAACCACTCCAGGCCCTTCTGGGTGCCCTCCGCCCGGAAGATCAAGCCGTTGAAGATGAGGGCCAGGCAGATCCAGATGGCGCTCCAGATGGAGGCCTCGCGCACACTGGGGGCATGGGTCCGGCGGTTGAACACCCCCAGATCCAGGGCCAGCATCAGGAACACGAAGGCATGGAAGCCCACCCAGGCCCACCAGGGCGCGGCTTGGAGCAGAGCGTCGACCAAGGGTCCTCCAGACCCACCAGCTTAACCCACCCATCACGCGAAGGGCCCCCATCGGGGGCCCTTCTGGCAGTGGTGTCCGGCTCGCCTACTGGGCGACCTTCGCGTTGTGCTTGTCGCGCTTGATCAGGCGGCTGGCGCGGTTCTGTTCCTTCTGGATCTTCCTGGCTTCCTTCTTCGTGATCACGCCATCGGCCTTGGCTTTGGACATGTCCTGGCCGATCTTCGCTTCCTTGCCCTCGATCCTGGCGGTCTCCTTGGGGGTCAGCTGGCCGCTGGCCACGCCCTTGGCGATGCGCTGCTGCTGACGGTCCGCGCGCTTGTCCATGTGGGCTTCGCGCTTGGGGGTCACGGTGGCGGGGGCGGGGAGGGGCGCGGGGGCCTGGGCGAAGAGCGAGGCACCGAGGAGCAGTGACCCGAAGATGGCGGCGGAAAAGCGGCTGGCGTTCATGGGAGATCCTTTGGGTTGGAGGGCATCGGCCCTGTGCAGTTCAGATTTCACGAGCCGTGCCAAAGCGGCATCTGACTTAGCCCCAACGCTTGCGGAAAGGTTGAGCAGGCTTGGTGTGGATCGTTGCCGCATGGGCAGGGGCGGGTGTCGCGGACTGCATCGCCTGCTGCATGGCAAACGTCATCGCCCATGCCATCGCCATGGCCCCCCCCTTTCCCGCATCATGTCCCCATGAGTCGTCCCCGCTTCTTTCTGGATTCACGGCCCGCCGCCGAGAACATGCTGGTGCCCCTGGACGCCGAAGCGGCCCGGCACCTCCGGGCCCTGCGCCTGGCGCCCGGCGCGGCGCTGGAATTAGTCATGGGCGATCAGCCCTGGACCGCGGACCTGGCGGAGCTCGACCGGGGCCGGGCCCTGGCCCGGCTGGTGGCGCCCCTGCACGAGGATCGCGAAGCCACCATTCCTTTGCAGGCCTGCCTGCCGCTGCCTGCCCAACTCAGCCTCTTCGACGAATGGCTGCCGCCCCTGGTGGAACTGGGCGTCACACTCATCCAGCCCGTGGTCTATGCCCGCAGCGAGTTCGACCCCGCCAAGACGGCCGCCCGCCTGGAGCGCTGGTCGCGCCTCATCCAGTCCGCCTGCGAGCAGAGCCACCGCAGCCGGCGCCCGGAGCTGCGGCCGCCAATGCCCTTCGCGGGCCTGCTAACCTGGGCGACCCCGCAGAAGTGGGTGGCCTACGAACTGGCCACGGACCAAGCCAATCCAGAACTGCGCCGGGAACCCCTGGCCTTCACCAGCGGCCCCGAAGGCGGCATCACCGAGGCCGAGTTCACGGCCCTCGCCGCCGCGGGCTGGCAGCCCGTGAGCCTGGGCCGCAGCATCCTCCGCGCCGTCACCACCCCCGTGGCCCTGCTGGGGGCCGTGCAGTTCGAACTGGGACGCGGATGACCTGCCGACGAATAGCGTCTTGCGAGGTATGCTGGGGGCTTTCCGGGAGCCCCCATGCGTTACCTGTTGTCCCTGCTGGCCACGGCCGGCCTCCTGGCCCAGACCACGCCTCCCGTACCCCCCGTACTGGAGGGACCCCTCCGCGCCCACCTGGCCTTCCTGGCCGATGACCTCCTGGAGGGCCGGGGCACGGGCCAGCGCGGGGCCGAGCTCACGGTGCGCTACCTGGAGTCTCAACTGCAGAGCCTGGGCCTCAGTCCCGTCCAGGGCAGGTCGTACCGCCAGCCGGTGTCCCTGCTGGGCCTGCGGACCCTGGTGGAGACGAGCAGACTCAGCTTCCTGGGCGGCAGCGCCACGGCCACGCCGACATTCGGCACTGACATCGTCTACGACTCCGGGGTGGCCCAGGCCCAGCAGACCTTCGACGCGCCGGTGGTCTTCCTGGGCTTCGGCATCGATTCCCCCGAGAACCGCTGGAATGATTTCAAGGGCCTGGATGTGCGCGGCAAGGTGCTGCTGGTGATGGTGAACGAACCCGCCCCCACGGCCCAGGAACCAGGCCTCTTCGACGGCCCCAACCTCAGTGTCCATGGCCGCTGGACCACCAAGTTCGACGTGGCCGCCCGGCATGGCGCCGCCGGCATCCTGCTTATCCACACCACCCCTTCGGCCAGCTACGGCTGGCCCGTCGTGCGCACCGGCTGGGATGCGGAGCGCTTCTCCCTGGCCAAGGGCCCGGCCGGGGCGCCACTGCGGGGCTGGGTTACGGAGGCCACCGCCCGGGCCCTGGTCAAGCAGGGTGGGCAGGAGCTCGATGCCCTGCGGGCCCAGGCCCAACGGCGCGACTTCCAACCCGTCCTCCTGGATCTGCGCCTGCAGGGCACCCTCCGCAGCGCGGTGCGCACGGTGGAACAGTTCAACGTGGCGGGCGTGGTGCCGGGCACGGATCCCATGCTGAAGGCGGAGCTCGTCATCTACAGCGCCCACTGGGACCACCTGGGGAAGGGCACCGCGCCGTCCGTGGATAACCATCCCAGCGGCGTTCCCGGCCAGGAGGCGGACACCATCTACAACGGGGCCGTGGACAACGCCTCGGGCTGTGCGGCCCTGCTGGCCATGGCCCAGGCCGCCATCCACGCCCCGGCGAAGCGCAGCCAGATGTTCCTGTTCGTGTGCGCTGAGGAGCAGGGGCTGCTGGGCTCGAAGGCCTACGCGGCGGAGCCCCTCTGGCCCCTGGCCAGGACCGCCGCGGACCTGAATTTGGACAGCCTCAACTTCGTGGCCCCCACCAGAGACATCGGCCTGCCCTTCGGCGAACGCAGCACCCTGGGCGAGACCGGCGCCGCCGTGGCCAAGGCCTCGGGCCTGCTGGTGGGCGCCAGCCGGCCCGACACCGCCGGCGGCTATTTCCGCTCGGACCACTACAGCTTCGTGCAGGCCGGCGTGCCCGCCCTCTCCGTGACCGGCGGCCGGGACTACCTCGGCGCGGACAGCGCCGCGCTCAAGGCCCAGGCCGCCGCCTACGGCGCGCGCTACCACCAGGTCAACGACGAGTACGATCCCGCGTGGGATCTCCGTGGCATGGTGCAGCAGGCCCAGTTCACCCTCGACCTGGGTCGGGCCGTGGCCAACGCCACCACCAAGCCGGCCTTCAAGGCGGCCCACTAGGGAGTCCACCTGTTGTCTTATCCTGGGTAGCCCTTCTTGGAGGTAGCGATGTTCCAGGTTTTCCAAGCCCAGCATCTCGCCGAAGCGCATCTTGTCTGCAATCTCCTCCAGGCGGAAGGAATCCCTGCTGAAATTCAAGGACGGGATCTCTCCTCGACCCTTGGAATCGGGACATCAGCCCCAGGGATTCTCCCCACGGTTTGGATTTCAAACCCTTCCGATGCTGAAAGAGCGCATGCCTTGATTACGCGTTTCGAAAAGGGCGAACTGGCTGCCTCAAGTGGCCCTTCCTGGAATTGTCCGAAATGTGGCGAGGTCCATGAATCTCAATTCCAATCATGCTGGAAATGCGGTACTTCAATGCCCCCATGAAACATCCCGTCTATCCAGCCCATGCATCCGCTGTCGCTCTTTCGGCGGCCATGAAGACGGTTGCGTTGTTTGAGGCCTTTAAGGGTGGGGTGGTGTTGCTGGCCGCAGGCGGGCTGCTGTCGCTGGTTCATAGAGATGTTCATGCCGTAGCAGTCAATTTCATCTCCCATATGCATCTGAATCCAGCATCGCATTTTCCTCTCATATTTATTGATGTGGCTTCCAACATGCACGACAGCCGGTTGGTATGGCTCTCGGTGGGTGCCGGCGTCTACGCTTTCGTGCGCTTCCTGGAGGCATATGGTCTCTACACCCAGAGAGCTTGGGCTCAAGTCTTGGCGGCCATTAGCGGAGCCATCTATTTACCATTTGAAGCAGCCAAGCTTCTTCATGGGCCGACATGGCACCATGCTCTGTTCTTGACCATTAACCTTTTCATTGTCACGGTCATGGTCCGGGCGCTCCTTCAACGCCGAAAGAATGCAAGTCATCCCTAGGCATAGCCCTTCCCCCAACGTGGGCACCACGAGCTTGGCTCTCTCTCAACATTTGGAGGGAAATCATGATCAAGAAGATAGCCGCTCTTTTGTTGTTTCTGCTTTTGGCACAACCAGCTGTGGCCGACGATCGAGACAAGGTGGTCGGCACCTGGAAACTCCTGGCCTGGGAAGTCGAATTTCAGGACTCCGGGAAGCGCGAATCCCTATATGGAACCCACCCCAGCGGCTACCTCATTTTCAGTCCCCAAGGGCGGATGATGGCCCTTCTGGAGGGTGAAGGCCGAAAGACACCCCAGACGGATGACGAACGCGCAAGGACGAGTCGGTCGAGGGGTTCTCTCCTTTGAACCCATAAAGTGACTACAGGTACCTCACTTGGGATGGGACGGCGTCAGCACCCGTGGCGTCCTCGCATATAGCCCGACCGGGTGCCCGGCCGGATCGAGCACAAGACTGATGGCACCAGCACCGTCAGGCAGATTGAAGGGGAACCCGGGCACGATGGTTCCGCCCAACTCCTTCGCCTTGTTGCTGCTGAGTTGGGCATCGGCCACCTGGACGTAGACGACCCCGTTGAACGGGGCAATCTTTCCCTCTGCGACCCGGATGGTTCCTATGGGCGTCCCAGCGGCCACGATCTCGACCGCGTATTTTGTTCCCGGGAGCGACGTGAACTGCCAATCGAATAGCTGGCCGTAGAAATCCTTGGCGAGGGTCAGGTTGGTCGTCGTGATGTCGAACCAGGCAATGCGGCCCAGCCCAACATCCGTCTTTGGGGCTTTGGAGGTCGCTGCCCACAGTTGGCCTGTCACCAGCGTGAGGCTCATGGTCACGGCCAGGATCCCGGTTCGCATTTCCGTCTCCCTTGCAGATGGCTGGTGGCGAGTGGAAAATGTAGGGCACAACCCGGACTCACGCAATCAACGGAAAGGCGAGAGCCTTGACGCAGGGGGCCGTTGAGCGGCTTTCGCTGTGAATGGATGCCGTCTGCCAACGTGATATCGTGATCTTTTATCAACGGGGTTGCCATGAACATGCTGGTGGGGTGCCTTTTTCTGACGATGCTGGTACTGCCGCTCCAGGGGCAGGCGACAGCCAAGCAGGGCTCTATGGCAGACCTGAAACAAAGCGAATTCTCCTCCCCCCTGGTCATCGAGTTGCCTTTGTCCCGGCTCAAGGTTGAAGAGCCCGGGAATGCCTACCCCTTTACGGATCAAGAGACCTTCGTGTGTGACGGGGTTTCCCTGCCCATCATCCTGATCACGAAGTCCACCACCTGGTCGAAGCGGGTCAAGCTGACCATCAAGGCGACTGCCTACGTCCGCCCTTCCTTTGATCGGAAAGTGACCATTCAATGCTCCATCAGTGGGAGTACCGGTGGCATGGGCACCGTTGCGGTGCTGCAGATCTCTGCCAAGGAGAAGCAGTACCGGTCGGACAGCGAATCTTTGGAGCTCTCCCAGGCTGAGTTCGACAGTCTTCTTAAGAGCGATAGCCCCGGCAAGCTGAAGCTGGTCATGACCGTGACGCCGGATCGCTAGGACGTTTCCTGCCGAAGCCTCCGCACACAGCTTCGTCAGGCTGCACCGCCAAGAGGCAGCGGCGCCCTGGATTCCACGCCCCTGGCGCGACGACCTGATTCGCTTAGCTTAGGCTCCACGCGCCCTTCGGCACGAAAGGAGCCACCATGGTGGAGAACAAGACGAAGGCCACCGAAGCCAGTGTGGCTGCCTACCTCGCCGCCATCGATGAAGAGGCCCGACGGGAGGACTGCGAAGCCCTGGCCAGACTCATGGCCAAGGCCACGCAGCACAAACCGGTGCTGTGGGGCACGAGCATCGTGGGCTTCGGCAGCTATCACTACAAGTACGAGAGCGGTCGCGAAGGCGACTCGTGCCTCACGGGCTTCTCCTCCCGCAAGGGAGACATCAGCATCTACCTCCTAGCGGGCTTTCCGGGCCGCAACGAGCTCCTGGCCAGGCTCGGCAGGCATAAGATGGGAAAGGCCTGCCTGTACATCCGCAGGCTCAGTGACGTCGACCCCAAGATCCTGGAGCAACTTGTGGCAGGTTCCGTGGCCGAAGTGAAGCGCCGCTATGGCCCGGCCACGGGCGCGTGATACCACGACCTCTCACCCCCAAGCGGCCCCCTGTTGATTGCCCAGAAACCCGGCCCCGCCGGCTCCATGCAGCGGGCCTATGATGGGGCCTGACCGCCACCCCTTCCCGTCGCCGAGGCTCCCCATGCCGATCATCAGCCGCATTCTCTTTCCGGTCCTGTCGTGTTTTGGCCCCCTGTTCATGGTGCTCGGCCTGCAGAGCCCGAACCGGAGCCCCATGAACAATGCCATGGCCATGGGCGGCGCTCTCATGGTCACGGGTGCCCTGCTCATCGTCTATTTCGCACTGGTCAAATTCTCCCTGAACAAATCAAATTAGTCCCGACCCCACGCTTGCACCGGGGCTCGACCGGGAGCTCGCCGCCGATGGTCCGGGTTAACATCCAGCATGGTTGCCGTGCTGCTGCTCTTCCTGTTGCCCATCGGGGGCGGCATTCCGGCCGGCGTCCTGCTGGCCCAATCCAGGGGCTTCGCCTGGCCCCTGACCGCCGGGCTCTACCTGGTCTCCGACCTGCTCCTGGCCCTCGCCTTTGAGCCGATTCTCCGGTTGTTCGTGTGGGTGGCGGGAAGGGTGCCCGCCCTGGCCCAGTTCGGTGCGGCGATGAAGGTGGCCATGGCCCGCCTCGTGGCCCTGGTCGGCGGCACGGGTGCCGGGCCCATGACATTGGTCCTGATCGCCTTCGGGGTGGATCCCATGACGGGCCGCGCCTCGGCGCTCGCCGCGGGCCACGGCTTTCTGGCGGGGTGGGCCTTCGCGATCGCGGGTGACATGCTCTACTACGCCGTCATCGCGGTCACGACCCTGCGCCTGAACGCCTACATCCGCAACCCGTACCTGACCGTGCTGATCCTCCTGGGCGCAACGATCGCCCTGCCCCTGCTGGTGCGCCGGTTCTGCTCCGGACGACTCCCACGACAGTAAGTCCCTCGCATGAGCTACTCCGGCAGGGCAATCCGCTGATCGACGCTGAACCGGTAGTCGTGGAACACGTGCTCCGCACTGAGGGTGGCGTAACTGCCATCGGGCAGCCGCTTCGTGGTGTCCTTCAGACGGTAGGTGTAGTGGCCGCAGGTCCAGCAATTGTAGTTGCGCATGTGGGTGCAGAGGCAGGTCTTGTCCGGCACCGAGAGGCTGGTTGCTGTGGGGTGGGCCGCGACTTCGCGGTTGTAGGACGTGATGTAGTCGCAGTGGCCTTTGCTGTCCAGGAGATAGCCATAGGACTCGCAGTTGGGCCGGTTGCCGGCCCCGATGGCCGGCGTGTTCTTCAGCATGCGCATGGGATAGCCGGTGGGCGAGATGGTGTTGACGACGATGTCTTCCTCGCTGGCCTTGAAATACTCCTGCTTCACCAAAGCCGGTAGGCCGCACTCGTTGCTGACCGTGAAGCGGGTGGCCACCTGGACGGCGGCGGCGCCGTTCTCCAGGAAGGCCACGGCATCGCTGCCCGTGAAGATGCCGCCCGCCGCGATGAGCGGAATCTCCAGGTTCTCGGCCCGCAGAAAGGCCGCGATTTCCGCCACGATGGTGGCCAGGTCGTACTGCGCCCAGTCCAGGCCGAAGCCCAGGTGGCCACCAGCCAGCGGCCCCTCCACCACCACGAAATCCGGTAACCGGTTCCGGCGGGCGTTCTTGCGCAGGAACACCTGCAGGGCCCGGACGGAAGAGACGATGATGCCGAGCTTGGCCTCGCGAAAGCGTGGGTGGTCCTCCATCAGCGCGAAGGAGCTGAGATGCAGGCCAGCGCTCAGGGTGATGCCGTCGATGCCGGCGTCCAGGGCCGAGCACAGACGCACCCTCAAGGTCTCGTGGGGCGCGCCCATGGTGAGTTTTTCCATGCAGTTGATGAAGATCAGGCCTTCGCCGCGCTTGGCCTCCATGGTGCGGCCCACGTGCAGGTGGGTGGCCTCCGCCAGTCGCCCCAGGTCGAACTGCACGGCCGATTTGTCGGAATTGGCGATGTTGTATTTGTACAACTTGGACTTTTCTTTGACGAAACCGGTGTCGAAGCGCCGATCGGACACGTCCTGCACCATGGCATCCGAAAGGTGGCCGATGCCACCCAATCGCGCCGCCTCCAGGGCCAGGGCCGCGGTGGAGATGTCCACCCCCATCCCGCCGACGACGATCGGCACCAACTCCTGCTTGCCGAAGTGCAAACGGAAATCATCAACTCGCTTCATCGTAATCCCTGTGGCATGCCTCGGCCGGTTGCTTGATGCTGACTAAACCCCAACGATCCGCTTCCGGCATTGATATCATGTGCAAACTTTATGTTCTCATGAACCACAAGGCACCCAAAGAGTCCCGAACCCACCCCCGGGAGGTCCCCATGACCAAAAGGTTCTGGTTCACCTCGCCTACCCTGAAGCCATGGCCAGGCCACGGGTCCAATCCACACCATTCCCCTAGGTGCACCCATGCATCCTCCGCATCATTTCAACCAGATCGGCGCCGACTGCCTGCCGGGTCTCCTCGGCATGGTCATCACCCAGGTGGGCCCCTGATGCAGACCCGACCCTTCGGCCAGACAGGGCTGCGCGTCACGCCCCTGGGCTTTGGTGCCATGCATCTCAATGATGGCCGCGTCAGCGAGGCCGAGGCCGCGCTCTTGCTCAACGCGGTGCTCGATGCGGGGGTGAATCTTATCGACACGGCCCGAGGCTATGGGCTGTCCGAGGAGCGCATCGGCCGCCACCTGGCGCACCGGCGGCAGGAGTTCGTGCTGTCCACCAAGGTGGGCTACGGCATTCCGGGCGTGCCCGACTGGACGGCCGCCTGCATCCTGGCGGGCGTGGATGCAGCGCTGGCGCGTCTGCGCTGCGAGCAGCTGGATATCGTCCATCTGCACTCCTGCCCGCTGTCGACCCTGGAACGGGGCGAGGTGATCGCGGCGCTGGAAGCCTGCGCCCGGGCCGGCAAGCTGCGGGTGGTGGCTTACTCGGGGGACAACGCCGAGTTGGCCTTCGCGCTCCATTCGGGCCGCTTCGGCAGCGTGCAGACCTCCATCAGCCTCTGCGACCAGGGCAACCTCCGGGAGCGCTTGCCCGCCCTGATGAAGCACGGTCTCGGCATCATCGCCAAACGTCCCCTCGCGGGCGTCGTCTGGCAACGGGCTTCGCGGCCCGGGGATCACGCCGAGGGCCAGTACTGGGATCGCTGGCAGGCCATGGGGCTGGCGGACCTGCCCCACGCGGGCTCCTGGAACGAAGTGGCGCTGCGCTTCACCGCGCACTGCCCGGGCGTGGCCAGTAGCATCGTGGGTACCAGGAACCTCACCCACTTCCAGCAGAACCTGGCCTGGGTGGCCAAGGGTCCGCTACCACCGGAGCTCTCGGATCAGCTGCGGGCGGCCTTCCACCAGGACTGGCCCGGCCTGATCTGACCGGGTGGTCAGCCCCGGGTCAGCCCCGAGTGAGGGCGAAGGCCTGGAATCCCTCGCCGTCCCAGGTCAGCGGATGGGGCCGGAAGAAGGCCGTGGTGGGGCCATCGCCCTCGCCCGCCACGCCCCGGGCCGCGGGCCAGACCGCGGCGGGTCGCAGGTCCGGTCGGGCCTGGGCCAGCCAGTCTCGGTGTTCGGCGCCTTCCTCGGGCAGCCAGGAGCACACGGCGTAGATGAGCAGGCCGCCGGGGGCCAGGCGCTCCGCCGCAGCCAGCAGGAGGCGGCGCTGAAGGTCCGTGAGACGCGCCAGCTCGTCATGGGCCAGCCAGGGCCACTCGGGATGCTTCTGCAGGGTGCCGCTGCCTGTGCAGGGAGCGTCCAGCAGGATGAGGTCGAAGGCGTCCTCGGTCTGCTCCAGCCATTCCGCTGCATCCACCTGGATCACCTGGGCCTCGATGCCCCGCTGCTGGAGGGTCTGGCGCAGGCGGGCGGCCCGTTTTGGATGCACCTCCAGGGCCCGGAGCACGGCGTCGGGGTGGCGCCGGGCCAGGGTGGTGGTCTTGCCACCGGGGGCGGCGCAGGCATCCAGGATGCGGGTGACGGGGCGCTCCCAGGCATAGGCCAGCAGGGCCTGGGAGCTGCGGTCCTGCACCATGCCCGCCGCGGCTTCCAGCCAGGGGCGGGGGAAGGGGGCGCCGACCGCCAGGCGCAGGCAGCCCGGCAGCTCCGCGTCCGGCTCCAGGCCTTCGGGCAGTTCGCCTTTCAGCAGGCGGAAGCTGGGCCGGGGGGGTTGTTGCAGGAGGGACCAGAGGGCCTCGAGGCCGTCCTCGGCGTGATGGGGGGCCAGGGCCGCCCGCAGGGCCCGGTCCACGGCGGGGCTGCGATCCAGGGCCGCGGGCAGGGCCTCCAACTCGGCGGCCAGGGCGGGGCGATCCTTGGCGGCCCGGCGCAGGATGGCGTTCACCAGGCCCTTGTGGGGAATGAAGCCCAGGTCACGGGTGCCGGCCAGTTCCACGGCTTCATGCACGGCCGCGTGGTCGCTGACGCCGGGCAGCCAGGCCAGCTGGGCGAGGCCCATGGCCAGGGCCACCCGGGTGCCCAGAGGCACGCCCCGTTCCGGATCCTTCAGCTTGGGTTTCACCCAGGCCTGGAGCCGGCCCCAGCGGCGCAGGCAGAGGCCCAGCAGGGCCTGGGCCAGGTGCGCATCCTCACCCAGCTCGCGGTCCCAGAAGTCCGGCACCCGGCCCTTCTCCCCGAAAACTTCATGCAGGGCATGGGCGACATGGAGGCGGGCGGGCGTGGTCATGGTTTTCCATCATCGCTGGAAAGTCAGGAACCGCGAAATGCGCCAAAGAGTGCCAAAGAAAGAAAGGGGGGATGGGACTCGATCCAACCACCTTCCATTCGCGTGCCCAGAGAGCTTTCGCGCATTTCGCGGTTACAACTCTTTAAGGATCTCGGCTTTCTTGGCTTCGAATTCCTTCTTGTCCAACAGGCCCTTCTTGTAGAGTTCCTGGAGTTTCTGCAGGCGCGCTTCAGGGCTGGGCTTGGCGGGTATGGCCACGGGTTGGGGCTCGGGCCGGGACTCCGCCTCAGCGCGCGGCGCTGGCTCCGAGCGCTGTTCGGCCTGGCGCAGTGCCTGCTGCAGATCGATGGCCTCCTGGCATTCCCTCAGGGCGGTCTGGAAGATGCTGGCGTCGGGCTGCATGTCCAGGGCGCTGCGCAGGAAGGGCAGGGCCTCTTCATAGTTGCCCTGGATGAAGCGGATGATGCCGACGTTGTAGTGGGCTCGGGGGTAGTACTTGGGCTTCTGGCCCTTGTCGCGCTTCGATTGCTCCAGGCCAGTGAAGGCCAGATCCAGGGCGCCGCGCACGTCACCGGCCCGCAGGCGCTCATGGGCCTTGGCCATGCCGAAGGTGTCGTCATCGAAGAAGGTCAGCTTCTGCACTTCGGTCCAGGACAGGAGCAGGCGCAGCACCTTGCCCTTGGCGGCATCGAAGGCCAGGCGCCGCACGTCAGCATCCCGGGGGAAGGCTGGAAAACCTTCGTAGGAGTGGTTGCTCAGGGTGGGGCTGTCCTCCAGGCGCTGAGCGCCGAAGACCCTGCCGATACTGAGGTCCAACACCTGCACCGTGGCGCTGAAATCCAGGCTCGTGAGGCTGGTGTGCTGGAGACGAACGACCTCCTGCTTGGTCTTGTAGTCGGTGCTGCGTTCCTCCCTGGTGGACCGGTTGCGGCTGAGGTCGGAGCGGTTCACGTTCACGATCACCAGCACGCTGGGGCCCAGCAGTTTCCCCAGTTTCGCGATGGTGGCGGGCTCCACATAGCCGCTGGCGCCCAACTCCTGCTCCCGGAGCACGGCCTCCAGGTGGGTGCGGTCCAGCACTTCCACCTGGCGACTCTGCACCAGGTCGGCGGTGAGGGCATCCGCCAGCTCGCGGGAATGGAGGTCGCGGGAGGGCGCAAAGGCCAGCCGCTGCACCTTGAGACCCAGACCCGGCGGATGCACCAGGGTTACCTCCACCTTGGGATTGGCCAGTTCGCTCCAGAATTGGGCCTGCAGGGGGAGCGCCAGCAAGGCGAAGGTCAGGAGAATCATGAGGCGCATGGGGACTCCAGGGGCGGGTCAAGGCTAGCATCCAAGCTGTCCAGGGGGGACCGCCCGGCTCCGCCTCTGCGTCCCCCTGGGACCCCCGCTCAACGGTTACTCTGTCCGAGGCAATGACACGGAGGTCCCCATGGCCCACCACTACCCCCTGCAGGTCCACTGGACCGGCAACACCCTGGACGGCACTTACAACCGCAATGCCACTGTCTCGGCCCCCGGCAAGCATCCGCTGGCCGTGAGCAGCGCCCCGGAATTCGCGGGCGACCCCAACTGTTGGAACCCCGAGGACCTGCTGGGCTCGGCCCTGGCCACCTGCCACATGCTCACTTTCCTGGCCCTCTGCGCCAAGGCGAAGGTGGCGGTGGTGGGCTACGAGGACCACGCGGAGGCCGTGTTGGACACCGTGGACAAGGTTTCCCGCGTCACTGAAGTGCACCTGCGCCCGGTCATCCGCGTGCCACGGGGCACCAGCATGGCCAAGGTGGTCGAGCTGTTCGAAAAGGCCCACAAGTACTGCTTCGTGGCCAATTCCGTCACCTGCGAAGCCGTGCTGGCCCCCCGCGTGGTGGAAGTCTAGGAACGCCTCCGGGAGCCGCCGTGCACTGTCCCTTCTGCGGGCACATCGAGGACAAGGTGGTGGACTCCCGGGAGTCCCGCGAGGGCGACTCCATCCGCCGCCGCCGGGAATGCCTCTCCTGTGGCCGCCGCTTCACCAGCTACGAGCGCCTGGAGGAAGTGCCCCTGGTGATTCTCAAGAAGGATGGCCGCCGGGAGCCCTTCGACCGCCAGAAGGTCATGAAGGGCCTGCTGTTGGCCTGCCAGAAGCGGCCCGTGTCCCTGGACCGCATCGAGCAGCTGGTGGGCGACGTGCATGCTCGGCTCCTGGAGCGGCCCGATCGCGAGATCCGCAGCCGGGAGCTGGGCGAGTTGATCATGGACGACCTCAAGGCCCTCGACCAGGTGGCCTACGTGCGCTTCGCCAG
>JBBQHW010000057.1:0-17765 GCA_038324335.1 Holophagales bacterium | reverse complement strand
GAAGCCGCCCAGCATGGTACCGAGCAGTTCCGTGGCCTTCTCGCGGGAGACCAGGGCCACCTGCTCGGTGCCCTTCGCCACGGCGGCCAAAAAGCCCGCCTTGACGCGGGCGGCATCGTCCACGCCCGCCGGTACTCGATGGGTCAGGAGGTGCAGGAGGAAGGGGGCTTCCCCCGCCGGAGGCTGGGCCAGGAGCTCGGTCAGCGAGGTGGTCTGCGCCTCGGTGAGGGGAAGGGGCGGGATGCCGAGCGCGGCCCGTTCGGCCACCTGTTGTCGATAGGTTTGCAGCACGGTCAACCCCCCCTGAGAGCGCCGCTGGGCGCGGTCCGAACTCCCATTCTACATCCCGACCCGGTGCAATGAGGCGCCCGATGCCCGGCCCCAGGCACGTCTTGACCTGTCCCGGCCTTTCACCTGCCTGCGAACTCAACCCCTGGAATCCCCAAGCCGATTCAAGGGATGCCGCCCTCACCGCGGCCCGAGGGTGGCATGACGATCAAGCGGGTGCGGGTCGAGGAGCTCAAAACCGGGATGTATGTCCACGACCTCAACTGCGGCTGGCTCCAACACGGATTCCTGCGGCCCAGGTTCCTCATCAAGCACTCGGACCAGATCCAGAAGATGCGCAAGCAGGGGCTTGGCGAGATTTATATCGATACCGCCCAGGGCGACGACGTGGCCGGGGCCCCGACCCAGGCCGGGATCCAAGAGGGCTTGCTGCGGCAGTTGGAGGACACGGCCTCGACGGGCCCGGCGCTGGCCACGGCCCCGGTCTCGCAGCGGGAGGAGGCCGTGGCCTCCAAGCGCATCCTGGGCGAGGCTGCGGGCGTGGTGGACGGGTTGCTTCACGACGTGCGCCTGGGCAAGCAGCTGGACCCGGCCAAGGCGCGGCCCCTGGTCAAGGCCATGCACGCCTCCGTGCTCAGGAACCCCGGGGCCCTCATCAGTCTTTCCCGTATCAAGGCCGCCGATACCTACACCTTCCAGCATTCCGTGAGCATCTGCGCGCTGCTGGTGGTCTTCGCCCACGCCCTGGGCCTGGATGCCGCCACGGTCGAGGAGGCTGGGCTGGGGGGCCTCCTCCACGACGTGGGCAAAATGAAGATCCCCAACGAGATCCTCAACAAGCCCGGGAAGCTGACAGACGAGGAATTCGACGTCATGAAGTCCCACGCCTCCATCAGCCGGGACATCCTCCAGGCCGTGCCCGGAATATCGAGCATGGTCATCCAGATCGCGGGTGAGCACCACGAGAAGATGGCCGGCGGCGGCTACCCGCGCGGCATCTCCGGGGACGAGATCTCCGAAATCGGCCGCATGACGGCCATCGTGGACGTGTACGACGCTTTGACCTCCAACCGGGTCTACCACCAGGGCAAGGAACCCACGGAAGTGCTCAAGAAGCTCCTGGAGTGGAGCGGCCCACACCTGGACGGCGCCCTGGTGCAGCAGTTCATCCGCACCCTGGGGATCTATCCCGTGGGCTCCCTGGTGCGCCTGTCCGGAGGCCGCCTCGCCGTGGTGGTGGAGCAGAGCGATGATCTGTTGCGGCCCACGGTGCGGGCAGTCTTCGATCCAGTCCGCAAGCTCCTGCTGCCGCCCAGGGATCTCCACCTCATCCACGCCTCGGAGGAGATCGTGGACTTCGAGGACCCCCTGGAGTGGGGTCTCGATCCCCTTTCGTACCTGGTGCCTGGTCCTTGAGGCGTCAGTAGCCTCCGGCTTGGCCATCCTTCCGTGATTCCGAGGCGCCAAAGTAGACCTTCTGCTTGGGGTCCCAGCGGATGGCCTGGTAGCCACCGTAGCCACCGAACATCCAGCCCACGCCATGGCCAAGGTTCATGAGCTCGCGCACGGTCTCGTAGGGGAAGCCACTCTCCAGTTGGATGGTGCCGGGCAGCTTGCCGGGCTCGCCCGTGGGTTCGGGGGAGCCGTCGTGGCTCATGCGGGGCGCGTCCCCGGCCTCCTGCGCGTTCATGGCGAAATCGACCATATTCATGACGATCTGCGCGTGGCCGATGGGCTGGAATTCGCCGCCCATGACGCCATAGCTGAGGAAGGGCTGGCCGTCCCTGGTGATGAAGCCGGGAATGATGGTATGGAAGGGCCGCTTGCCCGGCGCGTAGCTGTTGGCGTTGCCTTCCTCCAGATTGAACAGCTCCCCGCGGTCCTGGTGGCAGAAGCCCAGGTCGCAGGGCGTCATGCCGCTGCCCATGCCCCGGTAGTTGCTCTGGATGAGGCTCACCATGTTGCCTTCGCCGTCGGCGGTGGTGAGGTAGATGGTGTCACCTTCCTTCAGGGGCGGGTGCCCGGCTTCCAGTCGGCGCGAGGCGCGGTGCTCGTTGATGAGGGACCGGCGCTGGGCGGCATAGTCCTTGGACAGCAGCCAGGCCAGCGGCACTTTCATGAAGGCCGCATCGGCGTAGAATCTCGCCCGGTCCTCGAAGGCCAGCTTCTTGGCCTCGGTGAAGAGGTGGACGTGGCGCGGGCTGCCGAAGGGGCTCTTCGAGAAATCGTAGCCTTCGAGGATATTCAACATCTGGAGCGCGGCGATGCCCTGGCTGTTGGGTGGCAGCTCCCACACGTCGTAGCCGCGGTAGTTCACGCTGACCGGTTCCACCCACTCCGAGTGATGGGCGGCCAGATCCTCGTAGCTAAGGAAGCCGCCCTGGGCTTTCATGTAGGCATCGATCTTCCGGGCGATGTCGCCCTTGTAGAAGGCGTCCCGACCACCCATGGCGACGAGTTCCAGCGTCTTGGCCAATCGCGGATTCCGAAACACTTCGCCGCTCACTGGTCCGCGCTTGCCATCCACGGTGTAGGTTTCGAGGAAGCCAGGAAACTTGCCCAGCACGGGCACGCTGCGGCCCCAGTAGTAGGCCACAAGCTCCGACAGCGGGAAGCCCTCCTTCGCATAGCGGATGGCAGGGGCCAGCACCTGGGCCATGGGCAGCTTCCCGAATTTCCGGTGCAACTCAAACCAGCCGTCCACGCAGCCGGGCACGCTCACGGGCAGGGGGCCGTGGGGTGGAATGTGCTTGAGGCCGAGCTGCTTGAAATGCGCAAGGGTGAGCGCTTTCGGTGAGCGGCCGCTGGCATTGAGCCCATGGAGCTTCTTCGTGTTCGCGTCCCAGACCATGGCGTAGAGATCGCCCCCCATGCCGCTGCCGGTCGGTTCCATGAGGCCCAGGGCCGCGTCCGCGGCGATGGCCGCATCTACGGCAGACCCGCCCTGCTTCAGCACGTCCAGGGCGATCTGGGTGACCAGGGCCTGGCTGGTGCAGGCCATGCCGTGCTGCGCCGCCACCTCGGAGCGCGTGGCGAAGGCCCGGCCCGTGACGCGGTCACCAGCGCGAAGCGATAGGGCCACAAGAGAAAGCGCCACAAGAGAAAGCGAAAGGCAGGCCGTCGGAATGCGCATGGGAACTCCAGGGGACGGTTTCCATGAGAGCATGGCTGCCTCGCAAATCGAGGCTTCATTTCCTGACGCAAGAGACCATCCTGGTGGCGAGGTGACCCATGCCCTTCGATGCCACCGCCCGGGAATCCTACCTGCGCCGCTACGCACAGGGGCCCGCCCTCCTGCGCCAGGCCTGGGAGGCCGTGCCCCCGGAAGCCCGCGCCTGGCGACCCGGCTCCGGGAAGTGGAGCGCCCAGGAAGTGGTGGTCCACTGCGCGGATTCCGAGACCTACGCGGCCATCCGCATCCGGCTGCTGCTGGCCGACCCCGAGCCCCTCATCGTCGGCTATGACGAGAATGTCTGGGCGCGCCGCTTCGACTATGCCAACGCGGATCCGGAGCTGGCTCTGCGCCTCGGGGAGACCGTGCGGGCCCACACCTCGGCCATGCTGGAACGGCTGCCGGACGAGGCCTGGGGCCGCCTCGGCCGCCACACCCACAGCGGCCCCTATGGCACCGACGACTGGCTGCGCATCTACGCCGAGCACCTCGACGTGCACGCCGCCCAGATCCGGCGGAACCTGGCGGCCTGGTCCTTCGGAAACGGG
Source organism: Holophagales bacterium (assembly GCA_038324335.1). Classification (GTDB taxonomy): domain Bacteria; phylum Acidobacteriota; class Holophagae; order Holophagales; family Holophagaceae; genus Geothrix. The sequence continues at coordinate 13,757 of JBBQHW010000057.1, read as the reverse complement.
GAAACCCAGAATGTCCGCTGAGCTGGACCTGGGCGCCTACCTGTGGCGCGTCGGCCTGGCGGCCCCGCCCGCCGCAGATCTGGCGGGCCTGCGGGCCCTGCACTTCGCCCACGCCACCAGCATTCCCTTCGAGAACCTCGACATCCAGCTGGGCCTGCCTATCCGCCTGGATCTGGCTTCGCTGCAGGCCAAGCTGGTGGCGCGTCGGCGCGGCGGCTACTGCTTCGAGCACAACACGCTGTTCCTGGCGGTGCTCCAGGCCTTCGGCTTCGACGCCATCCCCTGTGAGGCCAGGGTGCGCCTGGGCGCGCTGGAACTGCTGCCCCGCACCCACATGCTGCTGCTCGCGCGGCTGGAGGGCACTCAATGGCTTTGTGACGTCGGCTTCGGCGGCGAAGGCCTGTTGGCGCCCGTGCCCCTGGATGGCGCGGCCCACACCCAGTTCCTGAACACCTACCGGGTCGCGGTGGAAGGCAGCCTGCGCGTGCTCCAGTCCTTTCACGATGGCGCCTGGGAAGACCTCTACGCCTTCGTGCCCGAGGAACGCTTTCCCATCGATTTCGTGATGGCCAATCACTACACCAGCACACATCCGGACTCGCGGTTCCTGCAAACCCTCACCGCGCAGCTGGCGGGCCCCGAAGTCCGCCGTATCCTGCGCAACCGCGCCTACGCGGAGCTGCGCGGCGACAAGGCCGAGGGCCGTGAGCTGTCACTGGAGGAAGTGATCCCCACCCTGCAGGAAGTCTTTGGGATCGAGGTGCCGGAGGGCTTTGAGCAGGCCCTGAAGAACAGGTCCCATAATTAAGCTCATCAGGATCAATGACCGATCCATAACTGAGATCCCCTGTTCTTGGGCGTTTGTGGCCCACCCGCGGAGCCACCATGTTCAAGCCCCTCCCGTCGGGTAGACCCTCCCGAGGAAACAAGGCGATCCAAGCGGCGCTGGGGCTCCTGCTGGTCCTGAACCTTTTCGTCCTTTGCCTGTCCGTGGTGGCTCTTCGGCAGAACCACCGGCAGGCCAGGGCGTCAGCCGCCACCACTGCCCGGAATCTGACCCAGGTGCTGGAGCGGGATCTGAGGGGGGACATCCAGAGGATCGATCTGGCCCTCTTCACCCTGCGCCAGGAGATGCTGCGACAGATGAGCGCGGGAGGGCTTCAGGAAGGAGCAGTCAACGCCTACATCGCCAAGCTGTTCACCCAATTCCCTGAACTCAGTTCCATCCGGACGGCGAATGCGGAAGGGCGCATTGATCACGGCATTGGCATCCGCCCTGGCGCCAGCTTCAGCCTGGCGGACCGGGCCTACTTCATGGATGCCAGGCAGAATCCCGACAGCCGACTGAAAATCTCAGCGCCACTGGTGGGGCTGACCAGTGGTGAGTGGGTGGTCATCTTCTCGAGGCGCCTGGACCTTCCGGACGGCCGGTTCGCAGGGGTGGCCTACGCGGCCATCACCCTCGGCCAGCTAACCCGCTCCCTGTCTCTGATCGACGTCGGTTCCCATGGGACGGTGACCCTCCGTGGCGCGGATCTGGGAATATACGCCAAGTTTCCGCCAGTACCCTCCCTCGGCAACGTGATCGGTCGGAAGGACGCCTCGCCGACCCTCCAGGATCTGCTTCGGCAGGGACAGGCTGCGGGAGTCTACACGGCCCGAGGAGGTTTCGACGGGGTGGAACGGACCTTCTGCTACATGAAGGTGGGGGATCTCCCGCTGATCCTGCACGTGGGCCTCGCGTCAGAGGATTACCTCGCCCAGTGGCGGAGTCTGGTCCGGGAATACTCCGTCTTCCTCGGCCTCCTCCTCCTGATCTCATCGGGGCTCGCCTGGCTGCTGCAGCACACGTTGCGGCGGGAACAGGAGAGTGCCCTGCAAGAGGTGAAGGAGCTTCAGGGGCTCCTGCCCATCTGTGCCAGTTGCAAGAACATCCGGGATGACGCCGGCTACTGGAACCAGATCGAGTCCTACGTGCAGGCCCACTCCTCCGCCACCTTCACCCACGGCATTTGTCCGGATTGCATGGCAAGGATGTATCCCGACATGCCCTCCCGCTCAGATCCAAAAGACTGACCTTCTACCAGGCGAGGCGCTCGCCGTCCCGGAAGAAGCCGCCGGTCACCTCGGGGCCGGCCTGCAGAAGGGGCCAGAGGATGCTGTCGGCGCCCTGCTGGAGGTCGCGGGGGGCCTTGGCGCCGCCCATGTCCGTGCGCACCCAGCCCGGGCAGACTGCGTTCACGGCGATGCCCCGGGCTCGCAGCGCTTCGGCCAGCTTTACCGTCACGGCATTGAGGGCGGTCTTGGAGATGCTGTAGGTGGGCGCCCAGGTGGAGGGCACCGACAGCTGGCCACCGCCGCTGCTCACGTTCACGATGCGACCGCCCTTCCCCATGAGGGGCGCGAAGGCCTGCACCATGAGCAGGGGCCCGAGGGCGTTGGTCTCCAGACTGCGGCGGAGCACGTCGGCATCCTGCTCAAGCAGGCCCGTGCTCCCATCCAGAAGGATGCCCGCGTTGTTCACCAGCACGTCCAGGCGGCCGTGGCGGGCCTTCACCAGATCAGCCGCCGCGGCGATGGAGGCCGGGTCTGCCACATCCAGTTGGAGCACTTCCACGCCGGGCAGGGGCGCCATGTTCGCCGGATCGCGAACAGCGGCCAGAACCGTATAGCCAGCATCAGCCAGGCGGCGGGCCACCTCCCGGCCCAGGCCACGGGAGGCACCGGTGACGAGGGCGACGGGGAAGGGTGCAACAGCTTTGCTCATGGTTTGCCCCACTGGGTGCTGGGACCTGGGTGCAGGTCCAGGCCTTCCAGGATGCAATGCTCGCCGGGGTCCAGCACGAGCGTAGCGGCCAGCAACGACGCGGCCACCTCGCGGACGTGCACGGGCGCCCAACGCCACCAGCCCCGGCTGCGGGGGAACAGGCCGCGCCCCAGGGCGAGGATGGCGGGGCTGAGCAGACGGTCCACGGCCACCTCGCCCAGCCGGAATTCCTGGCGCTCACTGCGGAGCATCGAAGGCCGGGCGATGGCGTGGGCGAGGCCACAGTGCGTCAACGCCGCCTCCACGGCCGCCTTGGCGCCCAGGTAGAGGCCCCGGGGCTTGTCCGCGCCCACGCTGCTCACCAGCCCCACCCGGGCCGAGGGCCAGGCGGCCGCCAGCGCCTGGATGAGCTGGATGGGATAGTCCCGGTCCACGCGCAGGAAAGCGGCGTCGCTGCCCGCCTTCGCGCGGGTGGTGCCCAGGGCGATGAGCAGCAGGTCGCAGGGCGCCTCGAAGAGCCGGCCGTAGGCGGCGGCATCCTCGTAGTCGAAGGGCTGGGCCACCAGGTTGGTGGCCGCCAGGGGCAGCCCCAGTCGCCGGGTCAGTACCCGGACCTGCAAGGCCTCGTTCCCGGCCATGAGGGCCAGCAGTCGCTGCCCCACTTCCCCGGTTCCGCCTGCGATCACCACGCGCTGAGTCATGGAATGATGATGCCATGTCCAGGGCCCCCTCCACCAACGCCACCAGGCTGCTGAAGCAGGCGGGCGTGGCCTTTTCCGAGCACCTGTACCGCTACGAGGAACATGGCGGCACACGGGTGAGCGCCGAGGCTCTGGGCGTGGCCGAGCACGCGGTCATCAAGACGCTGGTGATGGAGGACGAACGGGGCGCGCCCATGATCATCCTCATGCACGGTGATCGCGAAGTGAGCACCCGGGAACTGGCCCGGCAGATTGGCGCCAAATCCGTGCAGCCCTGCCGGCCCGACGGGGCGAACCGGCACAGTGGCTACCTGGTGGGCGGGACGAGTCCCCTCGGCACCAAGAAGGCCATGCCCATCCATGCCGAGGCCACGATCTTCGACCTGCCCCGCATCTACCTCAACGGCGGCAGCCGGGGGTTCCTGGTGGGGCTGGATCCACGGGACCTGGAGCGCGTGCTGCAGATCAAACGCGTTACCGTGGCGATTCCCTAGGCTCTGCCGCCGCCAGGAATTTGGCTCCAGCGGAGGATGGCCGGAAAATTAACATGGATGTTGATACAAGGGTGAGTCGTCTAGGTGTAGCATGACCTCCCTTTCCAAGGAGCCCACCATGAAGTCGATGACTTTCTCCCTCCTGCTCGCCCTGCCGCTGACGGCTCAGGCCCCCGCGCCCAAGGCTGCTGCGCCCGCCCCCGCGACCGAAATCACCGTGGGCGCAGCCATGGACGCCACCTACCAGTGGGTGCCGATGCAGTTCATCGGCGCCGCCGAGGCCATGCCCGCGGACAAGTTCGACTGGGCGCCCACCCAGGGCGAGTTCAAGGGCGTGAAGACTTTCGCTCAGCAGGTGAGACACGTCGCCGCCGCGAACTTCGCCTTTGCCGCCCTGATCCTGGGGGAGAAGCCCACGATGGACATGGCCAATATGGAAATGGGCCCCGAGAATCTGAAAACCAAGGCTGAAATTGTGGCCTACATGAAGGACTCCTTCGCCTACGCCCGGAAGGCCATCCAGAGCCTCACGGCCCAGAACGGTACCCGGGCCATCAAGAATCCCTTCGGGCAGGGACCGGACTTCACGGCCATCGGCCTGGCCACCCTCCTCGCTTTCCATGGCATGGACCACTACGGCCAGATGGTGGAGTACCTGCGCGACAACGGCATCGTGCCGCCGGCCAGCCGACCCAAGCCCAAGTCCTGAGGTTCATGGGTTCGCTCAATCCCACCTAATGAGGGAGGTTCACCGGGTCGACCGCAAGGTCGGCCAGGTTAGTTTTTGTCCCGTTCGTACGCCCGTCTGAGCCAGGGCAGCGCGCTCGCGAGATCAGCTTCCGCAGTGATCTCCAGTTTGTGCGTAATTCGGTTCTTCTTCGCAAAGCCGCCGGTGTCCTTGAGCTTGCCAGCGGGATCCTTCACGGTCGCGGGATCGCCAAGGGCGAGGCCCAGATCGAGGCGGGAGACGAGGGGCTTCACCTCAGCAAAGACATGATGGCGGTAGAAGGGGACGATGGTTTCGCAAGGACAGACCTTCACATCCGGGCCCAGGCCGCGGACGACAGTGACGATCTGCTCGAAGAGGGGGCGCAGCGCGGCCTTCCTGCCCCCGAACTGGCCCTCCACATAGCCCGGCGCGGCGGCGAGGTAGCCTTCGGGGGTGTCATTGAAGCCATGGCCGGGCGCGGTGCTCGCCCGTTGGGTGACCAGTCCGGCCTGGGTGCCACCCAGTCCCTGGGCCTTGAGCCAGGCCTGGATGGCCTTGGGTTCGGCAAGCCCCTCGTTGCGGAGGAGGGCCGTCCATTCCTCCACCGTCCGGCCTGTCCTGGCCTTGAAGTTCGCCAGGACGGCCTGGACGTAAGCCACGCTTGGGTGGAGATCGTAGGGGGTGGCACGCGCCTTGGTTTTCGCCATGGGGAACTCCGGAACGGGGTTACCTGTGACAACCGTCATCGTTTCCCCGGGTTGGGCCGGGCTCCATGCTACCTTCCCTCCCAACCTATCCCAAGCCATCCATCTCATCCCGTTCTCGGAGCCTTCCATGAGCGATGTGGAAATCAGCATTACCCAACAGAAGACCATCGAGGCCCTGCAGAAAGGTGAAGCGCCCATTCCCATGCGCGGCTGGCTGGCCAAGCAGGCGGGCATCAACTACGAGGTGGAGCGGGCCCTGGCCGAGGAGGACCCGGCGGCCTTCTGGGGCGAAAAGGCCAAGGCCCTGGATTGGGCCGAGCCCTGGACTCAGGTCTTCGAATTCAAGGCGCCGAACCACGCCTGGTTCACCGGTGGCAAGCTCAACGCCACGGTGAACTGCATCGACCGACACGTGCACAGCGACCGCCGGAACAAGGCCGCGCTGATCTGGGTGGGCGAGGACGGCGACGAGCGCACCTACACCTACAATCGCCTCTACCGGGAGATGAACCGCTTCGCCAACGCGCTCAAGCGTCTGGGCGTGCACAAGGGCGACCGCGTCATTCTCTACATGCCGCTTACGCCGGAGGGCATCATCTCCATGCTGGCCTGCGCCCGTATCGGCGCCATCCACAGCGTGGTCTACGCGGGCATGGGCGCCCTGGCCCTGCGCACCCGCATCGAGGATGCCGGCGCCAAGATCGTGGTCTGCTCCGATTTCACCTACCGCCGCGGCAAGGCCATCGCCCTCAAGCCCATCGTGGACGAGGCCGTGCGCGACCTGGTCTCCGTGGACCACGTCATCGTCCACCGGCGTGGTTCCCGCCCCGGTGACGCCCCCGTCACCTTTGCCAGCGAGCGCGAAAAGGACTTCTACGACATCCAGCAGGGCCGGGACATCCACTGCGACCCAGTGATGGTGGACGCCGAGCACCCGCTGTTCATCCTCTACACCAGCGGCACCACAGGCAAACCGAAGGGTGTCGTCCACACCACCGGCGGCTACCTGGTGGGCGTGAACTACCTGAGCAAGGCCTTCTACCAGATCCAGGAGCGCGACATCTACTGGAGCACTTCCGACATCGGCTGGGTGGTGGGCCACAGCTTCATCGTCTACGGCCCCATGAGCATCGGCGCCACCATCCTCTGCCGTGAGGGCGCGCCGGATTATCCGAGCCCCGAAGTCACCTGGGAAATCTGCGAGCGCTTCGGCGTGAACGTAATGTTCACGGCCCCCACGGCCGTGCGCATGTGGATGAGCCACGGTTCCGAGGCCCCGGATAAATATGACCTGAGCCGGTTGCGGCTCCTGGCTTGCGCCGGAGAGCCCCTGAATCCCGAGGCCCACCGCTGGGCCCAGCAATACCTGGTGGGCCAGGGCAATGGCCAGGTGGTGGACAACTGGTGGCAGACGGAAATAGCAGGCCCCGTCATCGGGACCCTGCCCACCTTCGAGGTGCGACCCGGCAAGGCTGGCAAGGCCATGCCCGGCGCCCAGTTGGCGGTGGTGAACAAGGACGGCACTCCGGTGCCCGATGGCCAGGGCGGGCTGCTGGTCATCAAGTTCCCGCTGCCCTACATGCTGCGGACCGTGTGGAACGACCACAAGCGCTATGAGGACTACTGGAATGAGATTCCGGGCTACTACACGGTGGGCGACGTGGCCGTGAAGGATGCGGACGGCTACTTCGCCGTGCTGGGCCGCTCCGACGACGTGCTCAACGTGGCGGGCCATCGCATCGGCACTTCCGATGTGGAAGGCTCGCTCATCCGCCACCCCGCCGTGGCGGAAAGTGCCGTGGTGGGCCTGCCCGATCCCATCAAGGGCGAGCGGATCATGGCTTTCGTGGTGGTGCGGGCCGGGGTCGCCACGGGGCCAGGCCTCATCGCCAGCCTCAAGGACCACGTGCGCGAGGACCTGGGCGGCATCGCCATGCCCAGCGAGATCCAGATCCGGCCCAGCCTGCCCAAGACGCGATCCGGCAAGATCCTCCGCCGCGCCCTCAAGGCCGAGGCCCTGGGGCAGGATCCGGGGGACCTCAGCACCTTGGCAGATTAGTATTCTCCGGGGGTTCCGCGCTACGCGCACACCCCCGGACCCCCACGCTCGGCCCGGCGAAGCCGTGCCTCGCTGTCCTCCTCCGGGGGTTCCCCTCGCAACGCATGCGTTACGAGGATCTAGTGTCACGCTCCGCTTCGCTGCGCGAACACCCCCGGGCCCCCACGCTCGGCTCGGCGAAGCCGTGCCTCGCTGTCCTCCTCCGGGGGTTCCCCTCGCAACGCATGCGTTACGTGGATCTAGTGTCACGCTGCGCGCCTGTCGCCCGATGTGCCCCGGCATCACAGACGCCGAAACATGGGGCCAGGCGGGGTCGGATGGGGCAATCTTGTCGGGCCTGCCTGGCGTATTCCTGGGTAGGACACCACAGGAGCCTCCATGCCTCCCTGGAACCACATTCATCCGGCCATCGTCCACTTTCCCATTGCCCTGCTGACGGTGGCGCCACTGCTGGTGCTGGTGGGCCTGCTGTGGCCGGCCCAGCGGCGGGGAATGCACACTTCGGCCATGATCCTGCTGGTGCTGGGTGTCGGCGGACTGTTGCTGGCCCTGGCCAGCGGGGATGCGGTGGAACGCTTCGCCAAAGCCACGCCGGCCCTCCTGGCGGGGGTGCGCGAGCATGAGCTGATGGCCCAGAAGACGACGCTCGTCTTTGGCCTGCTCCTCATGACCTTTACGGTGCTGTGGGGCCTTCCCTTGGTGCGAAGCCGCGAACTGCCCCGCAACCTGGAACGGGGCCTGCTGATGCTTTGGCTGTTGCTGAGTCTGGGTGGCGTCCTGGCCCTGGCCCAGACCGGTCACGCCGGGGGCCATCTGGTTCACGACTTGCACACCCACGCCTATCCCGAGCCGTCCCTGCGCTGATCCACACCATCCACACGCGCGGCACTGCCCCCGTTACCATCACGCATGCCGTCTCGCCGCATCCTCGTCCTGGTCCTGCTGGGGTTCGCCTCGGGGCTGCCGCTCTTCCTCACAGGTTCGACCCTGAAGCTGTGGCTGACCGATGAGGGCTTGAGCCTCGGCGCCATAGGCCTCTTCAGCTTCGTGACGTTGCCCTACAGTCTCAAGGTCCTCTGGGCGCCCTTCCTGGACCGCTTCGCCCTGCCGGGGCTGGGCCGGCGGCGGGGCTGGATGCTGCTCATGCAGGCGGGAATGGCCCTGGCCCTGGTCCAGCTGGCGCGCTCCCAGCCGCGGGTGGATCTGTACCGGGTGGCTCTGCTGGCATTGGCGGTCGCGTTCACCAGCGCCACCTTCGACATCGCCGTGGATGCCTGGCGGGCCGAGGCCCTGGAACAGAAGTACCTGGGCCTGGGCAACAGCATCCATATCGCCGCCTACCGCGTGGCCATGCTCGTGAGCGGCGGTCTGGCCATGATCCTGGCCCAGATCTACGGCTGGCGGACCAGCTACCTGCTCATGGCCGGACTTACCTGCCTGGGCATGGTGGGCACCTGGCTGGCCATGGACACGGATACCGTGGCCCGGGCGCCGCGCACCCTGCAGGAGGCGGTGCTGGGGCCCATGCGGGACCTGCTCCAACGCAAGGGCATCGGCCTGCTGCTGGCCTTCACGGTGTTCTATAAGCTGGGGGACTGGCTGGCGGAAGCCATGACCATGCCCTTCCTGCTCCGGGGCATGGGCTTCACGAAGATTCAAATCGGCACGGTGCAGAAGACCACAGCCATGGTGGCCATCATCCTGGGCGGCCTCCTCGGCGGCTGGATGCTCATGCGCATGAGCCTGCGCAAAGCATTATTGATCTGCGGCTTCGTGCAGGCGGGCAGCATCCTGGGTTTCTGGGCCATTTCGCTGCTGGGTCGGCATCTGCCCCTGCTGGTGGCGGCCAACACCCTGGAGAACCTGGCCTACGGCATGGGCGGCAGCGCCCTCGTGGCCCTGCTCATGGGCAGCTGCAATCGAAGCTACACGGGCACCCAGTACGCGCTCTTCAGCGCGCTCACGGCGCTGCCCCGCACCCTCTTCGCCGGCATGACGGGCTTCATGGCCGATTGGTACGGGTGGAAGCTCTACTTCCCCATCTGCGCCCTGGCTGCCATCCCCGGCCTGCTGCTGCTGCTGCTCTACGACCGCTGGGGCCTGCCCGAAGACGGGCAGACCTGAACTTTTCTCGATCTCCCTTTCTCCTCCTGCGCGGCTCTGCGAAAACAATTTGGATAAGCAGAGGAAAGCGGAGGTGTGGAGGAGAGCGGAGAAAAAATCAGGTCTCAGCTACTCGGCTGTCCTCCGCTTATTGAGCTTGTATCACTACAGTCATTCACCCAATGGTTGTTCCTCTGCGCTCTCCGCGTTCTCTGCGGTGAAACGACAAATTGGGATGGCGGAAGCTACTTGGCCACGGGCCGGCTGGCGCCGCGCCAGGCTCGCATGCCGCCGGTCATCACGTAGATGTCCGTGAAGCCCCGGTGCACCAGGATCTTGTAGGCCCGGTGGGAAAGCTGATCCGTCTCATCCACCAGGATGAGAGACCGAGTGGCCCTGGGGTCGGGCGTCAGGAGCCGAGTGGAGAGTTCTGCGAAGGGCACCTGGAGGCAGCCGCGGATGTGGCCCGTGCGGAATTCCTTGGCGTTCCGGAGATCCACCACGAGGGCCCCGGCCCCCAGGAGCAGGCTTTCCACCGCCGCCGGTTCCAGCACATGGCGACCCCAGGCGCGGCGCCAGGAGGCGATTGCAGGCAGCGCCACCAGCAGCAGGAGCACCAGGCAGATGGCCGCGATCTGCAGGCCCGGCAGGTAGACGCCATGCTGCACACCGCCCTCCAGAGTGGGCGGGAGAAGGGGGGCGCTGAACATTGCTTCGGTGAACATGGCTGCTGCGGGCAAGGCAGGCCCTTTCTCAGAAGGCTGGCAGACCCAGAGAGGCCGCCAGGGCCCGGAAGGCCTCGGGGAGGGGCGCTTCCGCGTTGATGCGCACGCCTGTCACGGGCTGGTCCACCGCAAGCTTCCAGGCGTGGAGGGCTGGATGGGGCAGGATGAGGGCGCCGCCATCCACGTCCTTCCATTTCCCGGGACCGCCGTAAAGGGGGTCGCCCATGAGCGGCGCCCGCAGGTGGGCGAGGTGCACGCGGATCTGGTGGGTGCGCCCCGTGAGCAGCTCACATTCCACCAGGGCGATGCTGGTGGTGCGGGCGAGCACGCGGATGCGGGTCTGGGCGGACCGCCCGCCCGCGGCCACCACCATGCGCAGGCGATCCCGCTTGTGGCGGGCGATGGGCTCGTCGATGAGCAGGCTGCCCAGCTGGGGCAGCTTGGGGGAATGGCGGACGATGGCCAGGTACCGTTTCTCCACGGTGCGGGCCTTGAACTGGGCCTGGATGGCGCGCTGGGCGTCGGCGGTCTTGGTGAGGCAGAGGCAGCCTGTGGTGTAGCGGTCCAGACGGTGCACGAGCCCTGGCCAGCCCGAGGCCAGCTCCTCGGTATCCTCGGCTTCCTCGATCACGGACTCCAGTGCCACGGGGGTCTGGAGGCGGTGCAGCAGGGCATTGACGATGGTGCCCCCGGCGTGGCCGGGGCCCGGATGCACGACCATGCCCGCGGGCTTGTCCACGATCCACAGCTGAGAGTCCTCGTAGAGCGTGGGCAGCTCGATGGCCTCGGCCTCCAGGTGGGCGGCGGGGGGGGCCACCGCTGGCATGTCGGTCTCGATCAGATCGCCGGGGCGCAGCTTGCCGCCGCCCTTGGACACCGGCTGTCCATTCACCTTCACCTCGCCGGTACGGACGTGTACGTCCCAGCGGGCCCGGGGGATGTCCGGAAAGCGGTCGGCCAGGAAGCGGTCCAGGCGGGGGGCGCCAGCTTCGGCGATGAGTTGGATCACTTGGACTCCTTGGTTCGATTCCAGAACAGCCAGAGACCGAGCCCCAGCAGCATGAAGGCCAGGCCCGTGAGCCGTCCCGTGCTGAGCCAGACCCAGCCCAGCCAGCCGGTGCCGCGGTCCACGTCGCCCCGCCAGGTCTCGGTGATGACGCGGCCCAGGCCCTCCACCAGGAAGTAGAGGGCGAAGATCTGGCCCTGGAAGGCCCGTTTCGGGCGGGCCAGCAGGAGCACCCCCATCACCGCAAGGTTGGCGAGCGAGTTGTAGAGCTGTACAGGGTGGAGCGGGATGCCCAGGGGCGTGCCGCTGAAGAGGCGGGCGATGGGATCCGTGAAGGTGGTGGCCCAGGGCGCGTGGCTCTCGGTGCCGTAGCAGCAGCCGGCTGAGAAGCAGCCCAGGCGGCCGATGGCCTGGCCCAGGGCCACGCCGGGCACCAGGGCATCCCCGGTCACGCGGAGGGGCAGGCCCTGGCCCTTGCGGAGCTTCCAGAAGAACACGGCCGTGGCGGCGATGATCCCCCCATGGATGGCGCCGCCCGCGCGCAGAGTTCCCATGGTGAAGATTTCCCCGAAGGCCATGGCCCCTTCCTGGCCCGCGGGGGTGGCCAGACCCACGAGGATCATCAGGAGCTTTGAACCAACGATGGCGGCGATGAGGATGGCAATGGCCAGGTCCGTGATGGCCGCCGGGTCCAGGCCATCCAGCTTGCCCTGCCGCTTGGCCAGGGCCGTGCCTGCGAAGAAGGCGATGGCCAATAGCAGCCCATAGGTGCCCAGAGGGAAGGAACCGATTTCAAAAAGCACGGGATGCATGTTGGATTCCGAACGGATGATGGAAACTGAAGACTGAAGACTGAAGACTGAAGACTGACGAGGAGAACATCATGTCCCCGACGACCCTGACCGCGCAGGAACTGGCCGAACGCCTGGAGGGCACCCTTGAGCATTGTCCCCCGGATCGCCCCATTTCCGAAGTAAAGCCCCTGGAGGAGGCCGGCGTTGGCTCCGTGAGCTTCCTGGCCAACCCCAAATACGCGGCCAAGGCCAAGGAGAGCCCCGCCGGCCTGATCCTCGTGGATGCCACGACGGACCTTGGCGACCGCCCCGTCCTGCGGGTGAACCATCCCTACTGGGCCTTCGCCCAGGCCATCGGCTGGCTGCACCCGGAACCGATCCCCGCCTGGGGCCACGAGTCCGTGCACCCCACGGCCAAGGTGGGAGAGGGCTGCCGCATCGCGCCGGGCGCCACCGTGGGCGCGCGCACGGTGCTGGGCCGGGGCTGTGTCGTGCATCCGGGCGTCCACATCGGCCATGACTGTGTCCTGGGTACCGGCTGCGAACTGTTTTCCGGGGTCGTGCTGTACCGGCGGACGCACTTGGGGAACCGCGTGGCCATCCACGCGAACTCCGTGGTGGGCAGCGACGGCTACGGCTACGTGCTGGTGGAGGGCCGGCACCGGAAGATTCCCCAGGTGGGCTGGGTGGAGGTGGGCGATGACGTGGAAATCGGCGCCGGCGTCTGCATCGACCGCGGGGTGCTGGGCCCCACGCGCATCGGCGCTGGCACGAAGATCGACAACCAGGTGCAGGTGGCCCACAACGTGCAAGTGGGGCAGCACTGCCTGCTGGTGGCCCAGACGGGCATCAGCGGCTCCACGAAGCTGGGCGATTACGTCACCCTGGCGGGCAAGGTGGGCGTGGTGGGCCACATCGAGATCGGCAGCCGCAGCGTGGTGGGCGGCAACAGCGTGGTGGCCAAGAGCCTGCCCGAGGGCAGCTTCGTGACGGGCTTCCCGGCCCGGCCCCACCGCGAGTGGGCCGAGTCCCAGGCCGCCTTGAATCGCCTGCCGCGGTTCATGAAGCAACTGCGCAAGGGCTGAACATCGAAAGATCGGAACCGCGATAAACGCGAAAGGGCGCGGAACAAAGGTGCATCCGGGAATCCTGGGACAAGAAAAGCAAACCGCAGAGCGGGAAGAGGTCCGCAGAGAGCGCAGAGGAGCACCGACCCAGCTCAACCTACGTCTCGATCCTGGTCCCGGGGGCGCCGGGGACCGCGTCCCAGAAAGCGCAGCCCCGGCGCCCCCGGGATGCAGCCCGTGCCTGGCTGGGACAACCCAAACCTGCACCAGCACCTTCCTGCTTTTTCAGATTGTTATCGGTGTTAATCGGTGTGCATCGGTGGCAAAGGTTTTTTCACTTGTTTCTGTGCCCTCTGCTCCCTCTGCGGTGAAAAGCCTTTCCAGAAAACTCCGGAAAACAGAAATCAGGAACTCAGCCGAGGGCCTGCAGGGGCGAGGCTCCCGCGAGGGCGCGGAGGTCGGGCGTGCCGGGAGGCAGGGCGAAGATCTGCAGGTCCACGGGCCGCCCCAGGGTGGCCAGTTCGGCTTCGAGGGCGGAACGGCAGGACGCGAGCTGCTCCGGATCCTGAAGCCACAGCCGGACCCGCAGCCCCGAATGGCGCTGCTCCAGGCCCAGGCGCACGTC
>JBBQHW010000056.1:0-18439 GCA_038324335.1 Holophagales bacterium | reverse complement strand
GAAGGCATGTTCCTGGAAACCGGCAAGCGCATCGCCAAGGAATACCCGGGCATCCAGATGGACGATGCCAACGTGGACGCCATCACCATGTGGATGCTGAAGAACCCGAAGAACTATGGCGTCATGGTGGCCACCAACCTCTTCGGCGACATCGTCAGCGACCTGGCGGCCCAGATGGTGGGCGGCCTGGGTTTCGGCTGCTCGGGCAACATCGGCGAGAAGCTGGCCGTGTTCGAGCCCAGCCACGGCAGCGCGCCCAAGTACGCGGGCCAGTACAAGGTCAACCCCATCGCCACCATTCTCGCGGCCAAGATGATGCTGGACTGGCTGGGCGAGACCGAGAAGGGCATCCGCCTGGAAGCCGCCACCGCCGCCGTCATCGCCGAAGGCCAGGTCCGCACCTACGACATGGGCGGCAGCGCAACCACCCTCGAAATGGGCGAGGCCATCGCGAAAAAACTGTAAAGACTTGTATCCACAGATTTCACAGATTCCACAGAAAAAGCATTAAATCAAATCTGTGCAATCTGTGCAATCTGTGGAAAAAGAGGCTCTTGTGAAGCAGATACTCATCCATGAAGTGGGACTCCGCGATGGCCTCCAGGCCGAAGCCGCGGTGGTGCCGACGGCGGTGAAGCTCGACTGGCTCCGTCGGGTGGCGACTTCGGGAGTCGACATCGTGCAGGTGGGCTCCTTCATGCGGGGCGACAAGATGCCCCAGATGGCGGATACAGATGAACTCTTCCGCATCCTCGGCAATGAGTCCCACCGGGCCATGCTGTCGGGCCTCGTGCTCAATGAGAAGGGACTCGAACGGGCCCTGGAGGTGGGCGTCCAGCTCATCTGCCTGGGCGTCTCCGCCTCGGAGACCCACAGCCGCAAGAACACAGGCATGGGCACCGAGGAGGCCACGCGGCGCATCATCGCCACGGCGCTGGAAGGGAAGAAGGCCGGGCGCAAGGTACAGGTGAGCGTGCAGAGCGCCTTCGGCTGCGGCTTCGAGGGCGCCATTCCCGAAGCCCGCGTGCTGGGCATGGTGGCGGCCTATCTGGAAGCCGGGCTGACCTCCATCAGCCTGGCGGACACGGCCGGGCATGCCCACCCGGCCCAGGTGCGGCGCTACGTGCAGGCGGTGCTGGCCATGGATCCCGCGGTCGAGGTCACGGCCCACATCCACGACACCTATGGCCTGGGCATGGCCAGCGTCTACGCGGCCATGGAGGCCGGGGCCCGGGCCATCGAGACCAGCTTCGGCGGCCTCGGCGGCTGCCCCTTCACCAAGGTGGCCGCGGGCAACGTGGCCACGGAGGACCTGGTGCATGGCCTGCAGCGCATGGGCCAGCGCACCGACATCGATCTGGCGACTCTCATCGGCGTCACCAGGGACGTGGCCGCCTTCTTCACCCGCGAGCTCCCCGGCTGCGTCTATAAGACCGGATCCATTCAAGCGAAGGCCCTGGCATGAGCAAGCAGATCCTCGAAGGCATCAAGGTTCTGGATCTCACAAACGTTTTGTCCGGGCCCTTCACCACCCTGCACCTGGCCCTGCTGGGGGCTGAGGTCATCAAGGTGGAGAACCCCAAGGATGGTGATCTGGCCCGCAAACTGGGCATCTTGCCCGCGTTGAACAAGCAGCTCATGGGCACCAGCTTCCTGGCCCAGAACTGCAACAAGCAGTCGATCACCCTCAACACCAAGTCGCCTGAAGGGAAAGACCTCTTCCGGAGGCTGGTGAAGGACGCGGACGTGGTGGTGGAGAACTTCCGTCCTGGCGTCATGGAGCGCCTGGGCCTCGGCTACAAGGCCCTGGCCGCCATCAACCCGCGACTCATCTACTGCGCCATCTCGGGCTTCGGCCAGACGGGCCCCGATGCCCTGAAGCCCGCCTATGACCAGATCATCCAGGGCCTGTCGGGCGAGATGGCCGTGAATGGCGATGAGCGCCTGAGCCCACTGCGCACGGGCTTCCCCGTCTGCGACACCGTGGGCGGTCTCAACGCGGCCTTCGCCGTCATGGCGGCCCTCTTCCACCGGGAACGGACGGGGCAGGGACAATGCATCGACGTGGCCCTGCTGGACAGCATCATGCCTCTCATGGGCTGGGTGGCCGCCAACCTGCTTATCGGCGGCGAGCAGCCCGTACTCATGGGCAACGACAACTTCACCGCCGCACCCAGCGGTACCTTCCTGACGCAGGATGGCCACATCAACATCGCCGCCAACAAGCAGGAACAGTGGGAAGCGGTCTGCGACGTGCTGGAAGTGCCGGAGCTGAAGACCGACCCCCGCTTCCAGGAACGTGACACCCGCAAAAAGAACCGTGGCGAACTCACACCGCTGCTGGAGGCCAAACTGGCCCAGAAACCTACTGGTTTCTGGGTGGGGGCACTGAATGCCAAGGATGTGCCCAGCGGCGAGATCCTGAGTCTGGAGGCCGCGTTGCGCCAGCCCCAGGTGCAGCATCGCGAGGTGCTCCACAAGGTGGCGGTACCGGGCCATGGCGAGGTGGAGGTTTTCGGTCTCACGGCCCTCTTCGAGAAGACGCCGGGCACGGTGGACACGCCGCCGCCGACTCTGGGCCAGCACAACCACAAGATCTATTCTTCTCTCGGCCTCAGCGAGGCCGAGCAGGCCGAACTGAAAGCCAAAGGCGTCATCTAGGAGGTTCCAGTGGGCATGACCGTCGTCGAAAAAATCCTGGCCCGCGCAGCGGGGCAGGCATCCGTGACCGCTGGGGATGTGGTCGAGCCCCGGGTGGACCTGGCCATGTCCCACGAGAACGCGGCCCTGGTGATCAACCAGTTCCTGGAGGTCTTCGAGGGCACGGGGCTGCCGCCGAAGGTGTGGGATCCCTCCCGGGTGGCCATCATCTTCGACCACCGCGTGCCGGCGGAATCCCCCAAGACCGCCACGAACCAGAAGAAAATTCGCGGTTTCGTGGCCGAACACGGCATCACCAAGTTCCACGACATTCGCGGCGACGTGGGCGGCATCTGCCACCAGATCCTGCCGGAGTTCGGCTATGTGCGGCCCGGCTTCGTGGTGGTGGGCACCGATTCGCACACCACCAGCCACGGGGCGCTGGGCGCCTTCAGCTTCGGCGTGGGGGCCACGGAGATGGCCTCCGCCTGGGCCCTGGGCATCGCCATGAACATCGAGGTACCCGCCACCATCAAGGTGGTGGTGCAGGGCGAGTTCCCGCCCATGGTGGGGCCCAAGGATCTGATCCTTCACCTCATCGGCCAGCTCACGGCCCAGGGCGCCAACTTCAAGGTGCTGGAATTCCATGGCGAGACCATCCGCAAGATGAGCACCAGTGGCCGCCTCGCCATCTGCAACATGAGCGTGGAAGCGGGCGCCACTTCGGGCATCGTGCCCAGCGACGAAGAGACGGTCCGCTACCTGCGGGAGGAAGCCGGCATCACGGACGCCATCACCTGCGTCAGCCCGGACGCTGATGCCACCTACGAGCGCACGGTGGAGATCAACGTCTCCGCCCTGGCCCCCCAGATCGCTTGCCCCCACATGGTGGACAACGTGAAGCCCATCGACCAGGTGCTGGGCACGAAGATCCAGCAGATCGTCATCGGCAGCTGCACCAACGGGCGCCTGGATGATCTGGCCGACGCCGCCGCCATCCTGCGGGGCAAGAAGGTGGCCGAAGGCACCCGCATGCTGGTGTTCCCGGCCTCGAGCAAGATCTTTGCCCAGGCCCTGGACAAGGGCTACATCCACGATTTCATGAAGGCCGGCGCCGTGGTCATGAACTCCGGCTGCGGGCCCTGTCTGGGCGTCCACGAAGGCGCGCTGGGCGATGGCGAAACGGCCCTCAGCACCACCAACCGCAACTTCAAGGGCCGCATGGGCAATCCCACGGGCTTCGTCTACCTCTGCAGCCCCGTGGTGGCGGCCGCCTCGGCCATCACCGGCGTGATTACCGATCCGAGAAAGGGCTGAACCATGGCGAAGGTCATCCTCACGCTCGAAAACGACATCAGCACCGACGACATCTACCCGGGCCGCTACATGGCCACGGTGCTGCCCACGGAAACCCCCCAGTTCGCCTTCGCGGACCGCACGGACTTCAACGCCAAGCTCAGGGCCAAGGATTTCGTCCCCGGTTCAATCATCGTGGGCGGCGAGAATTTCGGTTGCGGCTCCAGCCGCGAGCAGGCCTGCTCGACCCTCAAGGGCTACGATGTGGCCGTGGTGGCCAAGAGCATCTCGCGCATCTTCCTGCAGAACAGCATCAACCTGGGCCTGCAGGTCGTGATCTGCCCTGGGCTAGAGGCCAGCGAGGGCGACGACCTGGAGATCACGGCGGACCAGGTGTTGAACCGCAGCACGGGCAAGACCTTCGACCAGGTCAAACTGCCCGCCGCCCGCAAAGGCATCATGGATGCCGGCGGCCTCATCCCCTACACCCGGGCCCGGTTGCTGACCAGGCAAGCCTGAGGCACTTCCTCGCGACAAATTCGCCCGGCGTCTGCCGGGCGATTTTGTCTACTCCGAACTCTCCATCGCATCCTCGGGACACGGATGATGGTGGTTGCGGATGGCATCCAGGGCCAGGTCGTAGTCGGGCTCCTGGGTCAGTTCGGCCACCAGTTCCGTGTGGACGACGGTGCCATGCTCGTCCAGGACCACCACGGCCCGGGTGAAGAGGCCGCGCAGGGGCCCATCGACGAGCATGACGCCAAAGGCCGTGCCGAAGTCGGGATGACGGAAGGCCGAGACCGGCATGACCCGCTCGAGGCCCTTGGAGCCGCAGAAGAGGCCCTGGGCGAAGGGCAGATCCATGGAAACGCAGAGCAGCACCATGTCCCGCAGGTCCACGGAGAGTGTATTGAACAGCTGGACACTCTTGGCGCAGGTGGCCGTGTCCAGGCTGGGGAAGATGCTCAGCACGACGCGCTTGCCCTCCAGGTCCACGCTGGTGAGCTCGGTGAGGTCCGTGCGCGTGAGCGTGAAGGGGGGCGTCGCGCGGCCTCGGATGGGCAGTTCGCCACTGGTGTGGATGGCATTTCCATTGAAGGTGATGCTGGCCATGGGAACCTCCCGGCGAGCCCATCCTACTCCGAACCTCCGACCGCGGGAGGGCATTCTGGACCTGACGATCTCTTCGGCGGGGGTTCACCCCCGGATTCCCCCGGTTCGCCCCGGATCCGCTGGTGGGAAGCCCTTCGCTCATCTAGGCTTGGGGGTATGGAACTGATCAGGCCGAAGTGGGGCTGGTACTGGGGCATCTGGACCCTGATGGGGTTCTACATGGCCACCTGGGATCTGGCCGTGTACCCCTCCGCCTCGATCCTCCGCCTGCTGGCCATGAAC
Source organism: Holophagales bacterium (assembly GCA_038324335.1). Taxonomy (GTDB): domain Bacteria; phylum Acidobacteriota; class Holophagae; order Holophagales; family Holophagaceae; genus Geothrix. The sequence continues at coordinate 13,108 of JBBQHW010000056.1, read as the reverse complement.
CTGGTGCAGAACTGGATCTGGGGCTTCCTGGGCCTGTTCCTGTTGTGGCTTGCCAACCGGTGGCCCATCGAGGCCTTCACCTGGTCCCAGTGGCGAGTCTGGAGCCTGCACCTCGTGGCCAGCATTGCGGTGGCGGCCCTCGGGCTCTTCCTGGCCTACGTGGTCTCCCTGCTGGTCCAGTCCGCCGACTGGAAGGAGCCCCTGACCCTGACCATGTTGATCAAAGGACTGCCGCGCTTCTACCGGTCCTACTTCCACACGAACCTCCTGTTCATGTGGGCTGTGGTGGCGGTCTTCCACGGGCTCAGGATCTACCGGAAGTACAAGGCTCGCGAGGTGGAGGCCGCCCGGCTGGAGACCCGGTTCGCGGAGGCGCAAAATCTGGCCCTGCGCATGCAGCTCCAGCCCCACTTCCTGTTCAACACCCTGAACTCCATCTCCGCCCTCGTGCACTCGAATCCCGAGGGTGCGGACGAGATGATCAGCCGCCTCGGGAACTTCCTGCGCACGACTCTGGATGCGCCCAGCGAGCAGCTGGTCACCCTCCGCAGGGAGCTGGCCTTCATCCAGGATTACCTGGCCATCGAGCAGGTCCGCTTCGGGGACCGGCTCCAGGTAGAGACCCAGATCCCAGCGGAACTGATGGAATTCCGGGTGCCCAATTTCATCCTCCAGCCCCTGGTCGAGAACGCCCTCCAGCATGGGCTGGCGGATCGGCCCCAGGGTGGACTGCTGCGGCTGCGCGCCAGCCGGGATTCGGAAGCCCTGATCCTGGAAGTCCAGGACGATGGGGAGGGCTTCGTTCCGGGCCGGGAGGGGGTGGGTCTGGCCAACGTTAGGGCCCGCCTGGGTCTGATCTACAAAGGTCGGCACCGGATGGACATCCTCGGTGCCCCGGGTCATGGCACCCTCGTCACGCTGAGGTTGCCCCTGGACCTCCCCGGGGAGGGCCACGCATGAGCCTGCGGGCCCTGGTGGTTGACGACGAGTCCCTGGCGCGCCAGCGCATCCGGCACTTGCTACGGCGGGCCACGGATATCGAAGTGGCGGGGGAATGCGCCAATGGCCTGGAGGCGGTGCAGGCCATCGAAGACCTGAAGCCGGACCTGGTGTTCCTGGATATCCAGATGCCCGAGCTGGACGGCTTCGGTGTGGTGGAGGCGGTGGGTCCAAACGAGATGCCGCCCACCCTGTTCATCACGGCCTACGATCAGCACGCGCTCAAGGCCTTCGAGGTCCATGCCCTGGACTACCTGCTCAAGCCCTTCTCGCCGGAGCGCTTCCACCAGGCCCTGGACCGGGCGCGGCGTTGGTGCGGCCAGAAATCGGCCGAACAGGGCCCGAGTCTAGAGGCCGTACTGGCCGGCTTCAGGCAGGAGAAACCCTGGGTGGATCGGCTGCTGGTGCGCCAGGGCGATCGCCACATCCTGGTGCGGACCGCCGTCCTCCAATGGGTGGAAGCGGAAGACAACTACGTGAGGCTGCACGTCGAAGGTACATCCCACCTGCTCCGCCAGACCATGACGGGCCTCCTGGCCAGGCTGGATCCGGCCCAGTTCCGGCGCATCCACCGCTCAGCCATCGTGAACCTGGACTGCATCAAGGAGATCCAGCCCTGGACCGGGGGGGATCACCTGGTGATCATGCGCGATGGCACCCGCCTGACCCTGAGCCGCACCCTCCGCGAGCAGTTCGGGGATTGGCTCTGAAAAAAGCCCGGCAGGGCCGGGCTTTCTACCGAGGCGATTCTGGTCACCGAGCTGAATGAACTGCGATGGTGGCCATGCCCTCCTGGCGCAGTACGAAGCTGGCCTGCCCGCTGAGCTTGGCTTGATCAGGCAGGATCACGCTGATGGTGCCGATAAGCCGGTCGGTGACGAGCAGCTGGCCCTCGGTGCGGTCACCCAGGCTGAAGACCGCCCCCTGCTTCAGGGCTCTCGCGCTGGTGCCGATGGCCGGGACGCCCCGGCGCGCGAGCTGGTTCAAGGCGACAGTGGCGCCGAAGGATCCATCGCGGAAGTAGGCATCCTGGGGCATCAGCACGAGGAAATCGGCCTTGCGGTCGGCCAACAGGTTGGCTGCAGCACCGGCTTCATCGGCCACGATGGCATCGACCACGGTGATGAGGGCGCCGGCCCCGGCGGCCTTGGCGAGGGCACGGACCTGCTGCTCATTCGCGTGGTAGTTGCAGATGACGCCGATGTGCTGCCGCTCGGGCCAGGTGGCCTGGGTGACCTTCATCAGCGGCTGGAAGTCCTCGGCGGCGAGGGCGAGACCGGCGAGGGCGATGGCGGCCCCAGCGAGGGTGGTCGAGATGCGGTTCATGGTGCCTCCGGAACGGGAGCCGGGTTCGGCCCGGCTCAAAGGTGGGAAGACGCCCGGAGCGGCGATCCGGCGGGCGGGGGGATGACGTCCACCAGCATGGGAAAGGCCTCCACTCTCAGCCACGAATCCGGGGCGGACCGAGTCCGGAAGGGGTGGAGGGGCGGTTCCCATGGGCGAAAGGTCGGCATGCTTTTCAGCTCTGAGCCATGAATGGCCGGAGATACTGAAGTCTGGAGGTTGGCATGAAGATCCTGCTCCTCGGCTCCGGTGGCCGGGAACACGCCTTGGCCCTGAAGCTGCAAGCCTCGGCGCCCGTGGAGCTGGTGTCGGCCCCGGGCAGTGATGCCCTGGCCGAACTGGGTACCTGCGTGCCACTGGACCTGGAGAACCCCGGCAGCGTGGCCACCTGGTGCGCCTCCCAGCGGCCGGACCTGGTGGTGGTGGGGCCGGAAGTGCCCCTGGTGGCGGGGGTTGGAGATGCCGTGCGCGCCCTGGGCATTCCCGTCTTCGGCCACGATGCCGCCACGGCCCGACTGGAGGGCAGCAAGGCCTTCGCCAAGGCCTTCATGCAGCGGCACCACCTCCCCACCGCCGCCAGCCACACCGTGACCGACCTGGCCACGGGCGAGGCGCTCATCCGCTCCTGGACCCACGGCTATCCCATCGTGCTCAAGGCTGACGGCCTCGCTGCGGGCAAAGGCGTAGTCCTGGCTCAGAGCGCGCCCGAGGCGCTGGCGACCCTGCGGGCCTTCCTGGCGGGCCAGTTCGGTGCGGCCAGCCAGACAGTGGTCTTCGAGGCGCCGCTGGTGGGCATGGAACTCTCCCTCCACGTGCTGGTGGACGTGGATGCCGCGCATGCGGCCTACGCCCTGCTGCCCGCCTGCCAGGACCACAAGCGCATCTTCGACGACGACCGGGGCCCCAATACCGGCGGCATGGGCGCCTTCGGGCCCATTCCTTTCCTGCGCCCCCAGGACATCGAGCACCTGCGCACCACCCTGGTGGAGCCCACGGTCCGGGGCCTCCAGCAGGACGGCCTCACGGCCCGCGGGGTGCTCTTCCTGGGTGTCATGTGGACGGCCGCGGGCCCCGAGTTGCTCGAATACAACGTGCGCTTCGGCGATCCCGAAACCCAGGTGCTCATGCAGCTGCTGGACGAGGATCTGGCAGCCCTGCTGCTGGAAGTGGCCGAAGGCCGCCTGGTGTCGCGAGAGTTGAAATTGAAACCGCACACCGCCATCGCCGTGGTGCTGGCCGCCGAGGACTACCCCGAAGGCGTCCGCAAGGGCGTGCCCATCAGCATCGGATCACCAGCCGTCACCGTGATCCACGCGGGCACCCGCAAACAGGATGGCCAATGGCTGACCAATGGAGGCCGCGTGCTGAACCTGGCCATCTCAGCCCCCAATCTCGCCGCCGCACGAGCCGCCATCGAAGCCGCCCTGCCGCAGGTCACCTGGCCCGGCATGCAGGTCCGCCGCGACATCGGGCTCAAGGCCCTGCGCCACGCCCAGGCCGGGAAGACCGTTCAGGACCCCTGGTGAACCGTTGGCGGCGAACTCTTTTCCATTCACTGGAAAGTCCCACCTGACTGCCTGTGACCCCCCAGGCTCTGACCAGACGTGGAGGGAGCATGAGCATCCCGGAAAATCTGCAATCTGAACGGATCAAACTTCAGCGGGAGAGAAGGGGAGCCTCACGCTGGTGGGTGAGCCGGGGCCTAGGCACACTCTTCGTGGTGGTGGTCGGGTGGGTCAATCGGGGAATGCCCTGGTCCTGGCCTGGGCTCCTTCTCCTATGGTCCACCGGGATGCTCGGTTGGTGGCTGGCAGCATTGGTGCTTGAAAAAGAACGGTGGCGCATCGAAAGGAAAAGGCCTTCGAAGTCCAGGTGGTTATGGGCAGGGTTAGGGGGCACTCTGGGCTTTTGGCTGGCCTTCAATGTCAGTGACACTGGACTTCAGGCTGTCACCCCGAGAAAGGCCCTCATCACGTATCTACTCGTCTACGGCGCAAGTATCTTGCTCATCGAACAGGTTGACTCAGCGAAACGCGCCAGCTTCGACTTGCTGGAAGCCCGGGAACAGGCCTTGAAGGCCAAGTTGGCCCCCCACTTCATCTTCAATACGCTAAACACCCTGCACGCCCAGATCGAGCAGGATCCGCGCGGGGCCCAGGCCACCACCGAACGCCTGGCCCAGTTGTTCCGTCAGGTGATCGAGGCCTCGGATCAGGTCACCATTCCGCTCAAGCAGGAGCTGGCCTTTGTGGAGGCCTACCTGGGCATCGAGCAGGCCCGTCTGGGCGATCGCCTGCGTGTGGCCATCCAGATCCCCGAGGAGTTGGAATCCGTGGAAGTTCCGCCCCTCTCCTTGCAGGTGCTGGTGGAGAACGCTATCAAGCACGGCGTGGCGCCGCTGGAACAAGGCGGGGAGGTCCGCATCGGCGCTGAACGGAAGGAAGGTGTGCTGTATTTGTGGGTCGAGGACCCGGGCCCAGGCATCAGTGCTCTCAAAGGCACCGGCACGGCCCTGGACACCCTGCGCCAGCGGCTGGAGCGCCCGGAGGATCTGGTGATGGGCAGGGTGGATGGCCGGCATCGGGTATCGTTCCGATGGAGGCAGGCATGATCCGCATCGTGGTCATCGAGGACGAGCCCCTGGCCCGGGAACATCTGGCGGAGTTGCTGGGGGAGTTGCCTGGCCTGTCGGTGGTGGCGTCGGCGGAGAACGGGCGGCTCGGGCTCGCCGCCATCGCCCATCACAAGCCGGATGCGGTGTTCCTGGACATCGAGATGCCGGGCATGAAGGGCACCGAGCTGATGCACATGCTGCCGGAACCCAGGCCCGCGCTGGTCTTCGTGACGGCCTATCCCCAGCACGCCATCGAGGCCTTCGCGGGCGGGGCGGTGCATTACTTGCTGAAACCCATTTCGCGGGTGGGTGTGGCCCAGGCCATCTCACGCATCCGGCCCAAGGACGAGCCGCTCCAGAAGGAGTGGCTGCGTCTACCGGTGCGGAAGAAGGGCGCCACGCGTTTGCTGCGCCCCGAAGAGGTGGAGGCCCTGGTGGCGGATCTGGGGGACTGCATGGCCTGGACACCGGAAGGGCGCCTGCCCGTGGATGGCAGCCTCGCCCATTGGGAAGAGCGGCTGGTGGAGCACGGCTTCATGAGGGTCCATCGCAACGCACTAGTGCGCCTGGATGCGGTGCGGGAGATGACCGAGGACGACCATCTCGTGCTGGCCACGGGACGCATCGCCATCAGCCGCCGGCGCATGGACGAGGTGCGCCTGGTTCTGGGAATCTGAGGCTCGAGTGTTTGCCTTGCCAGAGCCGAAAGAGCATATGAAAGCGGAGGACAGCTGAGGAACCGAGGACAGCTGAGGAAAGGACGAGGGCATTTCTCTGCTCTCCTCCGCTGCTCCGCTATCCTCCGCTCGCTGAGGCATTTTTTTACAACAAGGCATCCCCTTCAGACGGTCAGCTACGGTTCCGCAGGAACCACACGACCACGGTGGCGGCCGTTAACACAAGGGTGAGGGCCCCGGCTGCCCGGTGGATTCTCGGAAGGTAGGAACGGTCACTGCGGCCCTCCCGCCAGGCCAGGGCGGCGCGACCCAGGAGCAGGGTCAGGACGGCGGCGGCCAGCAAGGCCAGCCAGAGGGCGAGGTGGTGGGCGGCCAGGGCCCTGGGCTGGAGGATCACCCGCAGGATGACCACGGTCACGGTGGCCACCATCAAGTAGCCGTGCAACCGATGGTCGCCCCGCCGCACCGCCAGGAGGGCAAAGGCCAGAAGCACCGCGGCCGGGATGAACAGCAGGTCCAGCATGGCCGCCAGACTACCTCAATCGGCATCCGGCGACGAAATCCTTCCGCCTGGCGGTAGAATCCTCCCTACTCCGGAGGGACCATGCTCGGCCCGATGCAGGATCTCCTCAACCACCAGGCCTGGGCCGACGCCCGGTACTTCCGGGCCTGGGAGGCCTCGGGCGCCCTCGACGACGAGGACCTGCGCACCCGGACCCAGCACTTCGTGTCCACCCAGGAGGGTTTCCTCCAGGTGCTCAAGGGCGAAGCCGTGGTATTTCCCGAAGAGGCACTGCCCGAGTTGCCGGCGCTGAAGGGGCGCTGCGAAGCCAACCATCAGGTCTTCCAGGCCCTGGGGCGCGGCCTGGACGAGGCGGCCCTGGCCCGCATCGTGCGGGTGCCCTGGTTCCCGGAGCCGCCCTGCCTGATCTCCGTCTCGGACGCGCTGCTGCAGGTCTGCCTGCACACACAGCATCACCGCGGCCAGTGCATGGCCCGGATCCGGGCCCTGGGAGCGGCCCCCATGAACGTGGACTACATCATCTGGCTGTGGAAGCAGAAGCCCCCAGTACGCTGGTAATGTGCTGGTGATTCAGAGCGGTCATGTTTCCAGGTAGGTGTGCAGCTGCCGCTCTTCCGTGAGGAGGGCGCGCAGGGCCTCCGCGGCGTCGCCCTTGGCGGTGGGCCGGCGCTTGGTCTGGGGCCCCTGGATGAGCACGTCGGGATCGTAGTGGACGCTGCGGAGCACGTGGTCCACGGTGTCGCCCTTGACGACGTGCTGCACCTTGAAGGTGTCGTCCTCGTGCACCATGATGTGCGCCTCGTTGGGCGCGCCGAAGAGGTTGTGCCGCATGCCCAGGATGTCCTGGTAGGCGCCCGTGAGGAAGAAGGCCACGTAGTAGGCCTCGCCGCTGCGGGGCTCGTGGAAGGGGATTTCGTCGCGCACGTCCTTCAGGTCGATGAACTTCTCCATCTTGCCGTCGCTATCGCACGTGATGTCGCAGAGCGTCGCCGACAGGCCCGGCTTTTCCTTGAGCCGGTGGATGGGCATCACCGGGAAGAGCTGCTCGATGGCCCAGTGGTCCGGCATGGATTGGAAGATGCTGAAGTTGGCGATGAGCTTGTCGGCCAGACTCTTGTTGAGATCCTGGAACTCCTCGGGGATGTACTTCAGGGTCTTGCTGGACAGGATGCGCGAAAGCTTGCGGCAGACTTCCCAGAACAGCGTCTCGCCCTTGCTACGGTCCTCCAGGCCCAGGTAGCCCAGGTTGAAGAGGGTGAGCATCTCGTCCTTCTGGGTGATGGCGTCGTGGTACATCTCCGAGAAGTTCTTGATGGAGATGTTGTCCCGCGTGTAGGCCAGCTCCTTGAGGATCTGGGGCTCGTTGCCCGTGAGCGTCACGGTGTACTTGGTGTGGGTGGTGTCGATGAGGCCGATGATGTCCACCACCACGACCTCGTGGTAGGCCACGATGGCGCGGCCTGATTCGCTGAGCAGGTCGGGCATGGGCACCTGCTCCTGGGCGCAGATGTCCTTGGTGGTGTAGACCACGTCGGCGGCATATTCGGAGATGGTGTAGTTCATGGAGCTGCTGAAGGTGGTCTTGCTGCCGTCGTAGTCCACGCCGAGGCCCCCGCCCACGTTGAGGTAGCGGATGGGCACCCCCAGCTTGCGGAGCTTGGCGTAGATGCGGGTGGCCTCCTTCATGGCCGACTTGATCTTGCGGATGTCCGTGATCTGGCTGCCGATGTGGAAGTGCAGCTCGATGACGCTGTCCAGCAGGTCGCGCTTCTCCAGGACTTCGATGGCGTCCAGGATCTCGCGGGTGGTGAGGCCGAACTTGGCGTGGTCGCCGGCGCTGGTCTCCCACTTGCCGGAGCCCTGGGCGTTGAGCTTGGCGCGCAGCCCGATGAGCGGCTCCACCTTCAATTCCTTCGCCACCTTGAGGATCAACGGCAGCTCGGTCATCTTCTCGACGGTGATGACCACTTTGCGGCCGGCCTTGCGGGCCAGCAGGGCCATGCGGATGAAGGACTCGTCCTTGTAGCCATTGCACAGGACCAGCGCCTCGGGATGCAGGTCGATGCTGAGGGCGATCATCAGCTCCGGCTTGGAGCCGGCCTCCAGGCCGTAGTGGTACTTGTTGCCGGCGCGGACGATCTCTTCGACCACTTCCTTGGTCTGGTTGGTCTTGACCGGGTAGACGCCCTGGTAGCCGCCCTCATAGCCGAACTCGATGATGGCGCGGCGGAAGGATTCGTTCACCTCGATGACGCGGTCGGCGAGCACCTGCGGAAACCGAAGGTTGATCGGCGTCCGGATGCCCTTCTTCTTCAGATGCTGGATGATCTCGTAGACGTCGCAGCTCAGGGAATCGTCCTTGGTGGGCGTGATCTCCAGGTGGCCCTTGGCGTTGATGCCGAAATAGCCGTTGCCCCACTCGCGAATGCCATACAGGCTCGCGGCGTCCTGGACCGTCCAGTGCTTCATGGGCATCCGAGAAGCCTCCTCAAACCTGCCCGGCCACCTTTGGCCGGAAGTTCGTTTATATGGGGAAAAGCCAAACACTTCCAATGAAAATGTCAGGTCCCCAGGATCCGGGTCAGGGTCGCCCGCCAGTGGCGGTCCCGCACGCGCCGCAGGGCGGTCCGCCGGGTGAGTTTGCGCCACTGGGCCGCGCCGCGGGGAAGCTCAATCGCGGCGCGGGTATGCAGGGGGCTCGGGCCGCCCCAGAGGGCCGGATCGCCCCAGAGAGGGGCCCGGTTCCAGGGGCAGACCTCCTGGCAGGCATCGCAGCCCGCGGCCCACTGGCTGGCTGCCAGGGCGGCGGCGACGACCGGGGGCGGCTCGACTTCGGTCTCGATGGTGTAGGTGGTCAGGCAGAGGGCCGGATCGAGGCGGAAGGGCTCCAGGGCCCCGGAAGGGCAGACGTCCAGGCAGGCGGTGCAACTGCCGCAATGCTCGGCCGTGAACGGCTCGTCCGGCGGCAGCGCCACGGAGAGCAGCAGCACGCCCAGGAAGCCCCAGGAGCCCTCTTTGCCGGCGATGAGCAGGGTGTGTTGCCCTGCCAGCCCAGCCCCGCCCGGGCTGCCAGCTGCCGCTCCAGCAGGGGCGCCGTGTCCACGCAGACCCGGCCTTCCAGGCCCGGCCACCGAAGCTGGGCCGCCTCCAGCAGCCGGGCCAGGCGGGGCTTCAGGAGCATGTGGTAGTCCGGTCCCCACAGGTACCGGCTCAGCTTGAGGCTGTCGGGGGCGGAGCCCGGCACGGCCTCGGGTCGGGCATAGGGGAAGAAGCCCACCAGGGCCGTCTGGGCCGCGGGGAACACGGACCGAGGGTCGAGCAGGGGGGGCAATGGCCCTGCTTTAGTTGATTCGCTTCCTGTGGGGCCCCATTCCGGAGTGTCCACTGGACTCTCGGGAATGACCCACATGGTCGCGAGGTAGGGCAACAGGGCCCCTCGCCCCCCCTGGAACCAGGCATCGAGGCGTTCCTTCTCGGCTTCAAAGGGCTCGCAGGAGGCGAAGCCCGCGAGGCCGAAACCCGAGGAAAGGGCCTCGGTGCGAAGCCAGGCCTTGAATGCCAGTGGATCCAGGTGTTCAACTGGCACGAGAAGGCCACCCCCCATGGATATCCTCACCCTCGAGCTGCTCGATGTCACGGTCTTCCAGGCCCTGCTGGAGCTGCGGGCCCAGTTGGCCGAACACCCCGGCGAGCCACTGCGCATCCGGGGCGAGGATGAAATGCTCCGCGTCAACGTGGCGGGCTATCTCGAAAAGCAGGGGCGCGGGGTCCGGCAGACCCAACAGGGTGCCCAGTGGGAGCTGCTGGTGGCCGCGGTGTTCAAACCCTCTGCCAGGCCCGCCCCAGTCGCACCTCAGGGCACGCCCCGGCCGGTGCTGCTGCTGCGCAGCGCCTTCGCCCCCGGGGACCGGGCCCTGGGCCGGCGCCTGCTGCTGGAGACCCTCGCCCAGCTGGAGCCCGGCACGCCCTGGCTTTGTCTGGCTCACCAGGCCGTGGAACTGCTCGAGGATCCCGGCGCCGTGACCATCCTCGAAGGCCTGCCAGGAAGGGGCATTCCCGTACGGGTGTCCGCCTCCAGCCTGGCCCACGCCAGGCTGGAGAACGCGGGCTTCGATCTGGTCCAGGACGCTGATTGGCAGAGGCTCCTGGCCCGGGGACTCGTGAACGTGCTATGAGGGTCGGCAGCAGGTAGGCTGTGGGCTGTAGACTGTGGGCTGTGGAGACACACCCGATCGTCCGGCAAGGGATCGACATGCGGGATCACACGAAACTGAAGGCATACCAGTTGGCGGATGGGCTTGTTCTTGAAGTTTACAAGGCTACTTGTGAATTTCCGCGGGAAGAGCGGTTTGGGCTGGCCTCTCAGATGAGGCGAGCAGCCATCTCGATCGCATCAAATTTGGTGGAAGGGTCTGCCAGGAATTCTGAAACGGAGTACGCCCGTTTCATTGAACTGGCCTATGGATCCTCTCGTGAACTCCAGTATCAGATCAGTCTTGCGGCCCGACTCGGATACCTTGAGATGGATGCTCTGGAATCTGCGGCCACCCAGGTCGCAAGAACCCTCGGCGCTCTGCTCAAAGCTCTCCGGAGACCTCGGTGACGATTTCTGCCGTACGATCGGTGATGCGCCTTCAACCCACACCCCACAGCCCACAGCCTGACAAATGAACCTTCCCAATTTCCTGTCGCTCACCCGGATCCTCATGGTTCCGATCCTGGTCGTGGTGCTCATGACCAAGGTGACGAACCACGAAGTGATCGGCGTGCTGGTCTTCTGGGTGGCCTCCATCACGGATGCCCTGGACGGCTACCTGGCCCGCCGGTGGAAACAGGTGACCACGCTAGGCAAGCTGCTGGATCCCCTGGCGGACAAGCTGCTGGTGGCGGGGGCGTTGATCTCCACCGTGGAACTGAATCTTGCACCGGCCTGGATGACCTTCATCATCCTGGCGCGCGAATTCGCCATCACGGGCCTGCGCGGCATCGCCAGCGAGGAGGGACTCACGATCCCCGCCGGCAGCCTCGGCAAGTGGAAGATGGGCTTCCAGGTGGCGGCCATCTCCTGCCTCATCCTGGGCCCGCGCCTGGACTACTGGCTGTACGACTGGACGCATAAGGAGATCTTCCGCTTCTTCATCCAGCTGAACCGGCCCTACACCTTCTTCTGGGGTATGGGTGTCCTGCTGTTGTGGGGTGCCATGATCCTGGCCATCTGGAGCGCGATTGCCTACTTCCATGGGTTCTGGAAGGTGGTGGGACCGCGCATCATGTCCGAGAGCAGCCACCTGACCGGACCCGAGGATTCTGAATGATCCGCAAATATCTGCTTGCCGGTTTGTTTACGCTGCTGCCCTTGGTGGTATCGCTCTGGATCCTCCAGGGCATCTTTACCACCCTGGTGGGCATCTTCCGGGCACCGCTGACCTTGCTGGCCCACCAGATCCACGTGCCAGATCCCCCCACCTGGGCCCTGGCCATCGTTTCCGCGCTGACCACCGGCCTGTTGCTGCTGCTGGTGGGGGCCCTCGTGGGCAACTTCATCGGCCGCCAGGTGCTGGCCTGGCTGGATGAGCTGATGATGCGCATCCCCGTGGTGAAGACCATCTATGGCGCCACCCGCCAGCTCATGGGCGCCATCCAGTCCGGGCAGGGCAGCGGCTTCAAGGAAGTGGTGCTGGTGGAATGGCCGCATCCGGGTTCGTACACCCTGGGCTTCGTGGCCAGCCGGGACTGCTCCTGGGCGGTGCCGGGAGGGCAGGGCATGATCGCCGTCTACGTGCCGACCTCGCCCAACCCGACCTCGGGCTACGTGGTCATGCTGGACGCCGCCCGCGTGCAGCCGGTGGCACTCAACGCGGATCAGGCCCTGACCTGGGTCGTCAGCGGCGGCGTGGTGGCCCCGGCCCGCATGGGCACCGGCAGCCTCCGGATGCCAGAGTCCTTGTGAACAGCCTGCAGGGCAAGCGCATCCTGGTGAGCGGCGCCGGCAGCGGCATCGGGCGGGCCGCGGCGCGGTTGTTCCGGGATCGCGGCGCCGATCTGGTGCTGGTGGGGCGGCGGCTGGCGATGCTTCAGGAGACCCTCCCCGATGCGGAACTCGCCGTGCTGGACCACGCCGACGACGCTGCCGTGGCGGTCTTTGCCAGCACCTGCGAATTCCTGGACGGCATGTTCCTGGCAGCGGGTGAACTCAGGACCGGTTCCGTGGAAGGCACCTCCGCGGCAGATTTCGACGCCATGCTCGCTGCCAACCTCCGGGGCCCCTGGTTGCTGGCCCACCACCTGGGACCGAAGCTGAAAGAGGGTTCCAGCGTGGTGCTGGTGGGCTCCAACATCGGCCTTCGCGCCATTCCGGAGAGTGCCGCCTACAGCGTTGCCAAGGCGGGCGTGCACATGCTGGCGAAGGTGCTGGCCCTGGAGTGGGCCCCCCGGCGCATCCGCTGCAACGCCATCGCCCCGGGGCCCGTACACACGCCCATGGTGGATGCGCGGCTGGCCGCCAGCAGCGATCCGGCTGGAGATCTGGCGCGGCTGTCCGCCGTGAACCCGCTGGGACGGCTGGGCACGGTGGCCGAGGTGGCCGCCCTGGCAGCGCATCTGCTCAGCCACGAAAGTACGTGGACCACGGGGGCCGTGATCACCATTGACGGCGGTGCCGACGCCGTCTACTAGGGTCTGTTTTCAAAGTGGGGTGTGGCCGCGCAAGGGGCGCCGCCCAAGCGAGACAAGGAAAGCGACGAAGGCGATAGCGGTACTATCGGCGAGGAGCTTGACGCAGTATCGCGCCGGGCGCCGCCCCTTGCCCGGGTCCGCCCTCTGCCCGGCGTGCGCCGGGCAGGAGCAGGCCCCGGGCGGGGCCTGCGATAGGGAGAGGGGGACGTCGCCCAGCCGCACCCCTGGCTGCGTTGGGGGCCTCGAACGATGTCCCGCATCGCCCTTCGGCCCCCG
>JBBQHW010000055.1:0-19082 GCA_038324335.1 Holophagales bacterium | reverse complement strand
CGTGGTGTGGCAGGAGCTCACCCGCATCGACGCTGCCATCCGGCGCGGCACCTTCCGCGAAAATGCCCCCATCGGCAAGCTCATGGCCGATCTCAAGGCCAGCGGCAAGCGCCTGCACCTGTTGGGCCTGGTGAGCGACGGCGGCGTCCACAGCCATCAGAACCATCTGGTGGCCCTGGCCCAGTGGGCCCAGGCGGAGGGCATCCCCACCACCATCCATGCCATCACCGATGGCCGCGACACCGCCCAGAAGAGCGCCGACGGCTTCCTCCAGTGGCTGCTCTTCCAACTGCGGGCCTGCCCGCTGGTGACCATCGGCTCCGTCTGCGGGCGCTACACGGCCATGGACCGGGACAAACGCTGGGAGCGCACGGAACAGGCCTGGAAGCTCTACGTGGATGGTGAAGGCGCCCAGCAGGCCACGGACGCATTGGCCGCGGTCGCCGCCGCCTACGGTCGAGGGGAAACCGATGAATTCATCGCGCCCACCCGGCTCGACGCCTTCCAGCCCATCATTGACGGGGACGGCGTGCTGTTTTTCAACTTCCGCGCCGACCGGGCCCGGCAGTTCTGCCACGCCCTGGTGAATCCGGCTTTCACCGGCTTCACCCAGAAAACCAAGCCCAAGGTAATACTGCTCACCTTCACGGCCTATGACGTGGAGTTGGATCCCTATGTCTCCGTGGCCTATCCGCCCCAAAGCCTGGACCACATCCTTGGCGAGTTGATCAGCGCACAGGGCTGGCGCCAGTTCCGCACCGCCGAGACGGAGAAATACGCCCACGTCACCTACTTCTTCAATGGCGGCCAAGAGGCGCCCTTCGAAGGAGAAGAGCGTCGGCTGGTACCTTCGCCCAAGGTGGCCACCTACGATCTCCAGCCCGAGATGAGTCTGGCGGACGTGAGTGAGGGCCTGGAGGCAGCCATCCGATCGAACCACTACCGCCTGCTGGTCTGCAACCTGGCCAACCCCGACATGATCGGCCATACGGGGGATCTGGCCGCGGCCATCACTGCCTGCGAGGCCGTGGACGCCGCCGTGGGCCGCATCGCGGACGCCACCCTGGCCCTCGGCGGAGCCCTCTTCATCACCGCCGACCACGGCAATTGCGAGTGCATGCGCGACGAAGGCGGCAATCCCCACACCTCCCACACCCTCAACCCGGTGCCGGCGGTGCTGGTGGCCGCGGGCTTCGAAGGCCGCCAGCTGCACGGCGGCGGCGCCCTCAAAGACGTGGCGCCCACCCTCCTCCAGTTGTTCGGACTGTCCCGACCCGAGGTCATGGACGGGAAAAGCCTCATCTTCGGCCAGTGAAGTCGCTTAATATTGCCGCAAGCAACCTGGAGCGCCGTTGACGCCCATCCCAGTGGTTTCCTGGAGACTGAATGTCCGTACCCAAATCAGAGCGCCTCGGATCAGGTGCCTCCTTCGTGCGGACCCTGGTCTGGGTGGTGATGGTCTTCGACCTGCTGATCGTGGGCCTCGCCGCCTGGACCCTGCACCGAAGCCGCGCGCAGAACATCATGCGGGCCGAGATGGCCACCCAGAACCTGGCCCAGGTCCTGGAACAAAACATCCTGGGCATGGTCAATCAGGTCGATCTGGTTCTCCTCACCGTCAAGGATGAGCTTGAACGCCAGCGCCCCCTCGACCTGGACGACCGCATCGAAGCTTCCATCCAGGCCCAGTTTTCCCGCGTGGGCATCCTGGACGGCCTGCGCACGACGGATGAACAGGGGTTCCTCAATCATGGTACGGGCGTCACCCCTGCTCAGCGCATCGGGGACCAGGATCGGGACTACTTCCAGATTCTCAAGGCCCATCCCGAGACGGGCCTGGTCATCTCACCCCCATTCCTGGGGCGCGTCAGCGGGAAATGGGTGATCCTCCTGGCCCGCCGACTGAACCAACCGGACGGCAGCTTCGCGGGCATCGTCCTGGGAACCCTCACCCTGGAGAGCCTTGGGAAGGCCTTTTCCGCCGTGGACGTGGGCCACTTCGGTTCCATCTCCCTCCGGGGGGCCAACCTGGAATTGCTGGAACGCTTCCCGAAGTCCCCCGGGGGAGATCGGTTCATCGGGGACAGGAAGATCGAAGGCGACTACCTGAAGGCCGTGCAGTCTGGGCGCTCCATGAGCCACTTCACCACCCGCTCGAGGATCGATGGCCAGGCCCGGACCTACACCTTCCGCAAGGTCGCCCAGCCGGTCTTCTACATCCTCGTGGGCCTGGCCCAGGGCGAATACCTCCAGGCCTGGCGCCGGGAGGCATTGCTGTCCGGCTGCGCAGTCCTGGGCCTTCTGACGCTCTCCTTCGGCATCGTCTGGATGGCTCGGTCCGCGTGGGGTCGGCAACTGCAAGGCCAGGCGGAGCGCGACCAGCTCATCGGGGACCTGACCCTGGCCCTGACGGAGGTGAAGAACCTCAAGGGCATGCTGCCCATCTGCGGCCAATGCAAGAAAATCCGCGATGACCAGGGCTACTGGAGCCAGATCGAGTCCTACCTCTCCGAACACACCGATGCCACCTTCACCCACGGCGTCTGCCCCGACTGCGCCAGCGAACTGCGGCGTGAAATCCAGGCCCGCCGCGATCAGCGAGGACCAGAGTGACCAGCGCCCCAAAGTGATGGACCGCACACCCCCGCCATCCCCGTCCAAGCAATACTGGAATTATGAGCACGAAGCAGGAGCGAAGGGCCAATTTGCCGCAGGCGAAGCCCGCAGGGTTGGGCGCAAGAGGGTCCCGGTGAGCCCGAGGCAGGAGCCGAGGGCCACTTTGCCGAAGGCGAAGCCCTCCCACCAATCGCACCTGACATCAAGTCAGGTGCTCCTACTCAGCTTCGCTTCGCAGAGGTGGGTCCCTGGGCGAGGCACAGGGAGGCTCCGCCTCGGCAAGCGTAGCGCGCCGGAGCACGCGCAGCGCGCGATAGGTGGAGGTGCCGAGTGAGCCCGAAGCAGGAGCCGAGGGCCACTTTGCCGAAGGCGAAGCCCGTAGGGCGAGGCACAGGATGTGCCGAGTGAAAATAGCATTCATCGGCACTCACGGCGTCGGCAAGACGACCCTCTGCTACGAGCTGGCGGCGGCCCTCAAGCGGGAGGGTGTTCATGTGGACATCGTGAAGGAAGTCGCGCGGCTGTCCCCGCTGCCCATCAACCAGAAGACCTCCCTGGAAGCCCAGACCTGGATCTTCTTCACCCAGATGGCCGAAGAGATCCGCTCGGGCAGTCAGCATGACGTGCTGGTCTGCGACCGCAGCGTGCTGGACAACTACGCCTACATGATGCTGGCCTTTGGCCGCCAGCTGCCCATTGAGCGCTACATGCACCATTGGATGAAGAGCTACGACCTGCTCTTCAAGGTGCCCTTCTGCGGCCACCTCGCCGCCGATGGCGTGCGCGACACCGACACCTTCTTCGCCGAGGCCGTGGATCACCTGGTGGACAAGCTGCTGGCGGAGCGGGCCCTGCCCCACGAACGCCTGGAACCTGGGGCCCGGCCCACCTGGATCGAGCGGGTCAAGCAGGTGGTGCTGAGCCACCCCAAGGGCCAGAAACGGCTCATCTGAATATATTCATGATCCCAAGCTCGCTTTCCGATCCAGTGGCCAGAGGCAGATTCGTGCCTTGGAGGCATTGTGCTCAGATCAGCGCGAACCATCGGAACCCGGCTGTTCCTAGCCACAGGTATTGCTGCTGCCATCTTCCTGGGATCCCTGGTTACGGCCCTGTTGGGGCTCCGATCGGGGCAACTGACGTTCAAATCCTATGCCGATAACTCCGCCCCGGAACTCCTCATGTATACCCAGCTCTACGCCAACGGCCTCCAGACAGGACAAGCCATCCGTAACATCGTGCTGGATCCATCCAATCCCAAGGCCTTCCAAAACTATGAGGCAGCCTTGAAGGAATTTGCCTCAACGCTTCAGACAGGCATCACGCTGACAGCCGATACCCCGGAACGCCAGAAGGCCCTGCGGGAGGTCAGCATGCAGTGGGAGGCACTCGTCAGCCTCCAGGAACCCATCAAGACAAAGAGCCTCGACCAGACCGCAGCCATCACTCTGCTCAACAAACAGGCTACCCCGGCCTGGAGGGCCATCAAGGAGCGCCTGCTCGCCCTCATCAAACAGCAGGAATCGCTCATGGCCGCAATCAAGGCCGACTCCATGCGAGCTCAAGATCGCAGCATGAAGCTGGCCCTGGGGGTCGGCTTGCTCGCAGTAGCCCTGGGCACCGCACTCCTCTTCTTGGCGATCCGGAGCCTCCAGCGACGGCTTGGCGACCTGGGTACCGCCATGGCCGACCTCGCCAGCGGCAAGGGTGACCTGACCCGCCGCCTTACCCTTGAAGGGCAAGACGAGATTTGTGGGATCGCGGACAAGGCGAACCAAGTGACGGAGTTCTACCAGCGATTCTTCCAGCGCCTGGGTCTCCATTCCCAGGGTGTGGCCAGTGGTTCCACAGAGCTCTCCGCCACCGCGGAATCCCTGTCCGATACAGCCAACCAGCTGGACTCCCTCACTCAGACTACGCGAACCACCACCGGGGGCATGGAAGATGCCATGGCAAGCTTGTCGGCATCCCTGACCGACGTGATGGCCCTGGCCGAGGCCTCGCAGGCTCATTCGGCGGCTTCCGCCCAGGCCATCCAGCACGGCATCGCCACGGGCCAGGACACCGCCCGGGCCATGGAGGACATCAGCCATGCCACGGCCCAGATGATCAAGGCCGTTTCCGTCATTCAGGACATCGCGCGGCAGACGAACCTGCTTTCACTGAATGCCGCCATTGAGGCCGCCAAGGCCGGCCAGATGGGCAAGGGGTTTGCGGTGGTCGCTGAGGAAGTCCGCAAATTAGCCGAGCGGTCAGCCCAGCCACGGACGAGGCCCTTGGCAAAGGGACCATCACGGTCGAAGCCACCTCGAAGGCTCTCCAGCAGATCCAGCTCCATATGGGTGAAACGGTCCGCACCGCAGCTCAAATTAGGACGGCAGCCAGCGAGCAGACCAAGATCAGCCACGAGGTGAGTTCCCTTGTGGGCCGAGTGTCGAGTGACGTGGCTCGCAACGCCGCAGCCAGCCACCAGCTATCGGCCACGGTATCAGAGGTGGCCGACACCGCATCCGAACTGTCCCACATTGCGGAAAGCATCCGTGCCGAAGTAGCCCAGTTCAGGGTCTGACGATTCTCTTGTGACCCATATCTCCTCAATAGGGCTGGAGGGCTCCTGACTCCGGGTAGATCATGGAGAGCTATGGAGGCTGTCATGGTCCTGGACGAGACCCAGCTGGTGCGCGGCGGCAGCTACATGTTCCACGCCGCGGGCACCCTCCCCCAGTTCACGCCCGAGGAGAACAGCGAGGACGCCCTGGCCATCGCCGAGGCCGCCCGCGACTTCATGAACGGCGAGATCATGCCCCGGGACGAGGAGATCGACCACCTCGATCTGGCGCTCACCCGCGACTTGCTCCGCAAGGCCGGCGACCTGGGCATCCTGGGCATCGAGATTCCCGAGGCCTATGGCGGCCTAGATCTCGACAAGAAGACGGCCCTGCTGGTGCTGGAGGAAATGGCGAGGCAGGCCAGCTTCTCCACCAGCTACACCGCGCACACCAGCATCGGCACCATGCCCATCGTCTACTTCGGGAGCCCGGAACAAAAGGCCAAGTACCTGCCCCGGCTGGCCTCCGGCGAATGGTGCGCGGCCTACGCCTTGACCGAAGCCGGCAGCGGTTCCGACGCCCTGGGCGCCAAGGCGACCGCCGTGCTGGCGGAGGGCCACTGGGTGCTGAACGGCACCAAGGCCTGGATCACCAACGCCGGGTTCGCCGATGTCTTCGTGATCTTCGCCAAGATCAATGGCAGCCACCTCAGCGCCTTCATCGTCGAAAAGACCGACCCCGGCATCAGCACCGGGGCCGAGGAAAAGAAGATGGGCATCAAGGGCAGCTCCACCCGCACCGTGATCCTCGACAACTGCCGCATCCCCGAGGACCGCCTCCTGGGCGGCAAGGGCAAGGGCGCCCGCATCGCCCTGGGCATCCTCAACGTGGGCCGCTTCAAGCTGGGCGCCAGCTCCGTGGGCGCCGGCAAACGGGTGCTGGAATACACGCTGAAATACGCCGGCGAGCGCACCCAGTTCGGCAAGCCCCTCCACGCCTTCGGCCTCGTCCAGCAGAAGCTGGCGAACATGGCCATCCGCATCTTCGTGGGCGAAAGCATGAGCTTCCGCACCATCGGCTACCTGGACGAGGCCCTGGCCCGCACCAGCTGGGACAGCGAGAGCGGCGGCGCGGACAAGATGAAGGCCATCGACGAGTATGCGGTGGAGGCCTCCATGTCCAAGGTGTGGGGCAGCGAGGCCCTCTTCGCCACCGCCGACGACGCCGTGCAGACCTTCGGCGGCGCGGGTTTCAGCGCCGAGTATCCGGCCGAGAAGATCTACCGGGATTGCCGCATCAACCGCATCTTCGAGGGCACCAACGAGATCAACCGCCTGCTCATCGCCGGCACTTTCCTGAAGCGCTGCGGCGGCACGGATGGGCTGCCCCTCGGAGCCTGCGCCACCACCGCGCTGGATCTGCCTGAGGATCCCTTGTTGCGCACCGTGGCCCTGGCCAAGGCCCGGGCCCTCCGGGTGATCGCCAAGGCCCAGGGCGACCGGGGACCGAAGATCCTGGAAAACCAGGAGGCCGCCGCCCGCATCAGCAACCTGCTGATCGAACTGTACGCCATGGAATCCGCGGTGGTTCGCGCCCGCAAGATGACGGACTCCGGGCACCGCTGGGCGGGCCTGGCCCGGGACCTGGCCGAGTGTCATGCCCAGGAAGCCTGGAACCGCGTGCAGGCCGAGGCCCGCATGCTGGCGGCCGAACTGGCCTCGGACGCGGTGCTGGACACCCTGGTGGCCGACCTGCTGGCCATGCACGCCCCCGCCCCGGTGGCCCTGTCCACCCTCCGGCAACGCATCGCCCAGACGCTGGTGGAGCAGGGGCGCTACCCCATCGCCGCGGTCTAACGTCGGACCCACGCCAATATTCAGGCTGCAGGCCTGGTCGGACCGATACCAGATGGGTGGAGAATCCGCCTATGGCCAGCCGTCCCCAGCCCAACCAGCATGAAAAGATCATGGCCGAGGACGATTTCATCGTCTCCAAGACCGACCTGAAGGGTCTCATCACTTACGGCAACCGGATCTTCATCCAAATGTCCGGCTACTCAGAGGAAGAACTGCTCGGCACCCCCCATGCCATCCTCCGGCATCCCGACATGCCCAGGGTCGTGTTCAAGCTCCTGTGGGACACCATCCAGGACCGGCGTGAAATCTGCGCCTACGTGAAGAACCTGGCCAAGGATGGCCGTTTCTATTGGGTCTTCGCCAACATCACGCCTTCCTTCGACCCCAGTGGGAACCTCATCGGGTACTACTCGGTGCGACGGAAGCCGAGGCCCGAGGCCATCCAGGCCATCAGCCCGTTGTACCGGACTCTGCTCGAGGCCGAGCGCAAGGCCGGCGACGGGCAGGCCGGCATGAAGGCCTCCGCGGCGATCCTCCACCAGGCACTCGAACAGAAGGGCGTGAGCTATGAAGAATTTGTCTTTGGGCTCTAGGGTCCACTACCTGGTCGCCGCTGCTCTGGGGCTGTTCCTGTGGTTTGGCTATCTGGCCGCGGGCACCCGGCCGTTATCCTCCTTCGGCTGGTCGCTCTTCGCCCTCACCACCCTCCTGCTGGGGGTGATCCTCTATACCGTCCACCGCATCCTGCGAGCCGTGGCGAAACTCACCGACAACCTCAAGGAAGCCGCGCGGGGCAACCTCGACCAGCGCATGACCCACATCAAGACTGGTGCCGCCACCCATGAGCTGGCCTGGGCCCTGAACGACCTGCTGGATCAGCAGGAGGCCTACTTCCGCGAAGTGTTCTCCGCCTTCGAGCACGCCACCCATGGCCAGACCTACCGGCTCGCCATGGACCAGGGCCTTCACGGGGCCTTCAAGGAGGCCATGGTGCGGGTGAACGTCTCGGTGGAGAGCTTGGGCAGGGTCCAGCAGCTGGCTCTCAAGGAGAAGCTCATCGCCCGCATCACCGACCTCAATTCCGGCCACCTCATCTCGAACCTGAAGTCCATCCAGGAATACCTCATGGACATGACCCAGGAGCTGGGCATCGTGGGGCAGCTGTCCAAGCAGACCGCCGGTGACGCCGAAGGCAGCCGCGCCACCATCGAGGCCATCGTCGCCAACCTGAACCAGGTGGCCGAGATGGTCGCCGCCACCAACGCCCAGGTGGCCCAGCTCCACGAGAAGGGCGACGAGATCGCCCAGATCGTCCAGGTCATCACCGACGTGGCTGATCGCACCAACCTGCTGGCCCTCAACGCCGCCATCGAGGCGGCCCACGCGGGAGACGTGGGCAAGGGCTTCGCCGTGGTCGCCGAGGAGGTGCGCACCCTGTCGGAGAACACCAAGGACGCCGCCGCCAGCATCGCCGCCACCATCGAATCCTTCGGCCAGGCCACCAGCAGGATGATCGCCGATTCCGCCCAGGTGAAGGAAATTGCGGAGGGCAGCCGGAACGCCGTGACGGAGTTCCGGGGCCAGGTGGTCAGGTTTGCCGACGCCGCCAAGACTTCGCTCACCCAGATCAACAAGGCCCAGGACTTCAGCTTCGCCTCCCTGGTGAAGGTGGACCACTTCCTCTACAAGCAGAACGGCTACCGGGTCGTCCACCGGGGCCCCGATTCCATGGAGGCCCAGGCCATCCAGACGGACCACCGGGGCTGCCGCCTGGGCACCTGGTACTACGAGGGCCAGGGCCAGGAGTCCTTCGCCCAGGTGCCCTCCTATGGCCGCCTGGAAGCGCCCCATGCTGGTGTCCACCAGAACATCCACGAGGCCGTCAGCCTCCTGGGCAAGCGCTGGGAGAACGATCCGGAGATCCAGGAACGCATCTTCCAGAGCTTCGAGGCTGCCGAGCTGGCCAGCGAACAGGTGGTGCAGGTCATCGACCGCATGGTCGAGGAACGGCACAGCAGCCGCTGACTACTTCACCCCCGTGTGCAGGGCCACGATGCCCCCCGTGAGGTTCGTCCAGCATACGGAGCGGAAACCCGCCCCTTCCAGCTCCGCCCCCATGGCCCCCTGGACCGGGAAGGTCCGGATGCTCTCCGGCAGGTAGGTGTAGGCCGAGGCGTCCCCGCTGATCCAGGCCCCGATGCGCGGCAGCACCCGCCGGCTGTACCAGTCGTAGCACCCCTTGAGCCCGGGCAGCAGCGGCGTGCTGAACTCCAGGATGGTGAGCTGGCCCCCGGGGCGCAGCACCCGCAGGAACTCGGCGTAGGCCTGGGCGCGATTTTCCACGTTGCGGATGCCGTAGCAGATGGTGAGCCCATCGAAGCTGGCGTCCCGGAAGGGCAGGGCCTGGGCGTCCGCATCGCTGGAGGCCCAGATGCGCTCAGCCAGTCCCTTCCGGGCGAACTTGGCTGGTCCCAGGCGCAGCATGGCGTGGGTGAAGTCGGTGCTCACCACCTCGGCACCCCGGCGGGCCAGGGCCAGGCTGGAATCGCCGGTGCCTGCGGCCACGTCGAGAAAGCGCTTCCCGGGGCCGGCGCCGCTGGCCCGGGCCATGCGCCACCACCACCAGAAGTCCATCCCGCCCGAAAGCACGTGGTTGAGGACATCGTACCGTCCGGCGATGGCCGAAAACATCTGCTGCACCTGCCTGCCTTCCGGCATCTAACCTCCGTGGGAATCTCCATTGAACCAGACCCCAGGCCCGGAATCCCATCGAGGGTTGCCCTCCTAATGCTTGGCCCCGGGGGTGTAGGCGGAAGGCCGGTCCCCCGGACAGCATTGGCCAGGACGACAGGCTTCGCCTGCCGTCCTGGCGGGGGCTCCGGGGGTGTAGGCCGCAGGCCGGACCCCCGGACAGCATTGACCGAAGGTAGAGGCTAGCCAAGAGCGCCCCGGCCCCCCATCTTGAACCCTACCCAATCTGGAGGAACCACATGAGCACCGCCGCCGTCGAGCAGGTCAAGGGGGGCAGTTTCCTGATGACCCCCATCGGAGCCATGCCCCAGTTCACTCCCGAGGAATTCGGCGACGAGGCCAAGGAATTCGCCCGGGCCGCCCAAGACTTCATCAACGGCGAAGTGCTGCCCATGGATGAGGCCATCGACAAGCTGGACCTGCCCCTCACCGTCTCGCTCATGAAAAAGGCCGGCGAGCTGGGCCTGCTGGGCCTGGAGATCCCCGAGGCCTATGAAGGCATGGACCTGGACAAGCGTACCGCCATGCTCGTGCTCGAGGAGATGAGCAAGCAGGGCAGCTTCGCGGTGACCTACAGCGCCAATACCGGCATCGGCACCCTGCCCATCGTCTACTTCGGCACCGAGGCCCAGAAGCAGACCTACCTGCCCAAGCTCGCCACCGGCGAGTGGCTGGCGGCCTACGCCCTCACCGAGGCCGGCAGCGGTTCCGACGCCATGGGCGCCAAGGCCACCGCCGTGCTGGACGGCGACGCCTGGGTGCTGAACGGCACCAAGATGTGGATCACCAACGCCGGTTTCGCCGATGTTTTCATCATCTTCGCCAAGGTGGATGGGCAGCAGTTCAGTGCCTTCATCGTCGAAAAGACCGATCCCGGCATCAGCACCGGCGCCGAAGAAAAGAAGCTGGGCATCAAAGGCAGCTCCACCCGGACCGTCATCCTGGAGAACTGCCGCATTCCGAAGGACCGCCTGCTGGGCGAGGTCGGCAAGGGCCACAAGATCGCCTTCGGCATCCTCAACATCGGTCGCTTCAAGCTGGGCGTGGGCAGCCAGGGCGGCATGAAGCGGATCCTGGAGTACGCCATCAAGTACACCTCCGAGCGCCAGCAGTTCGGCAAGCCCATCAACAGCTTCGGCCTCATCCAGCAGAAGCTGGCGGACATGGCCACCAAGATCTTCGTGTGCGAAGCCATGAACTTCCGCACCGTCGGCTACATCGACGAGGCCCTGCACACCACGAGCTGGGAAAGCCCCACCGCCGGCGCCGACAAGATGGCCGCCATCGACGAGTACACCATCGAGTGCAGCATTTCCAAGGTCTGGGCCAGCGAAGCCCTCTTCTTCGTGGCGGACGAGGCTGTGCAGGCCTACGGCGGCTATGGCTTCAGTGCGGAATATCCGCCCGAGAAGGCCCTGCGCGACTGCCGCATCAACCGCATCTTCGAGGGCACCAACGAGATCAACCGCCTGCTCATCGCCGGGACCCTGCTCAAGCGCGCCATGAAGGGCGAGCTGCCCCTCATGCAGTTCGGCCAGCAGGTGGCCAAGGAGATCTCGAATCCGCCAAAGGCCGAAAGCTTCACGGGCCCCCTCGCCCGCCTCAAGCATGGCGTGGAACTGAGCAAGCGCCAGTGCATGCTGGCCGCCGGGCTGGCCGTGCAGGTGCTGGGCCAGAAGCTTATCGACAACCAGGAGGTCATGGCCCGCATGAGCAACATGCTCATGGAGATCTACGCCATGGAAAGCGCCGTGGTGCGCGCCGAGCGCATGGTGGAATCCAGCCACCGCTGGGCCCCCATCGCCCGGGACATCACCGAACTCTACGTCAACGAAAGCTGGCACAAGGTGCACGGCGATGCCCGCATGCTCTGCGCCGACGTGGTGGAAGGCGAGGCCCTGCGCCACGCCTTGGCCGGCGTGAAGGCCTTCACCGAGTTCCATCCCACCAGCAGCGCCCGCCTGCGCGGCCGCATCGCGAGCGAGCTGATCCAGAAGGGGATTTATCCGATTGAAGTGGCCTAGGCTCAACGCCGCCGCTGCGCGGGGCGATATCAAAAGGGCCCCGGAAGGGGCCCTTTTGCATGGTTGACTGAAACTTTAGTGCCGCAGCCTCGGGCTCAGTTGCGCTTTTCTTCGCGGGGCTTTTCCTCGCGGGGTCTTTCGTGGGCCGGCTCGGGCCGAACCGGGCGGCTTTCCCGCTCCACGGCCCTGGGAGGGTCGGGGCGGCGTTCCTCGGGGCGGCGTTCCTCGGGCCTTCGTTCCGGGCGCGGTTCCGGGCGCGGTTCGGGCGTGCGCTCCCGGGGGGCTTCCACCCGATGATCGGGGATGGGCTCGCGCACCCGGTCCAGAGGCCGCGGTTCCGGCGTGCGGTGATCGGGAATGGGCTCGCGGACGCGGTCCACGGGTTTCGGTTCGGGCGTGCGCTCCCGGGGGGCTTCCACCCGATGATCGGGGATGGGCTCGCGCACCCGATCCAGAGGCCGCGGTTCCGGCGTGCGGTGATCGGGAATGGGCTCGCGCATGCGATCCAAAGGTTTCGGTTCCGCCGGGCGCTCCCGGGGGGCGTTCACCCGATGATCGGGGATGGGCTCGCGCAGGCGGTCCAGGGGGCGTGATTCGGGCCCGCGAGGCAAGGGTCCTGGCTGGGGCCTCGGTTCGCGTCCCTCGAAGGGCACGCGGACGGTACCCCGCTGGGGGGATCCGGGCCGGCTCTCACCGGGCGGGGGACGCAGGTCCCGGCGGATGACCTGGCGGCCCGTGGCCGCCTGGGCCTGGCGCTCGTAGGCGCCCATGCGCTCCCGGTGCACGTCGCGCTGGAAGGCGACCTGAAGCTGGCCGGGATTGCGGAATTCGGCGCGGGACAGGAGGAGGGGCGAGCGCTGCCAGGGGGGCCGCAGATCCCGGCCCCCGGGGGTCCAGGGCGCACCACCGGGGCCGCCGTTGAAGGTGCGGAGGACGTGGACATCCGAATGCATCCTTCGATGGATGTTCGGCTCGTTGATGAAGTTGATGGACACCACGTTCCAGGCGTAGCCGCCACCCCAGGCGCCATAGCCCCAGTGGGCGGGCGTGTTGTAGTAGCCGAGCGGCGCCCAGCCGCAGTAACCGGGCGTGTGGTTCCAGGCCACCCAGGCGGGACTGTAGTTGATGCCGGGGATCCAGAACCAGCCCACGCCCGCGCCCCAGTGCCAGCGGCCGTGGTGGTAGGCCACGTAGGCCCAGGGCTCGTCCGAAATCCAGGTCATGCCACCCGAATAGGGGGCCCAGCGGCCCTGGTAGTAGGGGCGCCAATCCTCGGCGACGCCCGCGGGCTGCCAGACCCAGCCGTATTCGCCGGAGTCGATCCAGCGGCCGTTGCGGTCGAGGTCGTCGGCGTAGTTGCGGATCTCGGGCGGCACCCGGTCCCAGCTCTCGCCGTGCCGGACGACCAGGGCCTGCTCGCTCCAACGGTCGAAGTCGTCGCCGCCGAAGGTGTTGAAAGGGCGCACGCGATCAAGACCATCCTGGAGGCTGTAGACCGTCAGGCGTTCACCGGCGGGGATCTGCGCCTGGTCCCGATCGTTGGCGAAAGCCACGCGGCCCGAGAGCACCTTGAGGCGCACCACCCGGTCGCGCTCAGCCTCCAAGGTGAAAGAGCCCTTGTCGAGGCAGGTGGCCGTGCCCGAGGGGGTGTCCACCCGGAGGCGGACGTCGACCTGGCCGCCCAGCAGCACGCGCAGGCGACCATAATCCAGGCGCAGAAGCACCTGTTTCTCCCCGTTGCGATCAGTGAACAGGGTGGCGATGGTAAAGCGGGTGGCACCCGCGAAGGCGATGCGGGTGCCGTCACCCAGTTGCAGAACGCCACGACCGCGGCTTTCCACGACATCGCCCTCCGCGATGGGAGTACCTCGGCTCAGCAATTCGTCCAGATCGCCCTTGAAGATGTGGACTTCGCCTTCCAGGGCCCGGACCATGGCATAGCGGTCGGGCGCCTCGCCCTGGTAGGCCTCATCGTCATCAGTGAAGGGGGCCGGCGCCGGGGGCACCTGGGGCGCCGCCGCCAGGATGGCCACCGGCAGCAGCAGCGCCGCCAGGCGGGCAGAGGTGAAGGTCGCGTTCATGAGCCCTCCGATCTTCGTGGGGTACAGGCCCCTGGGGGCCCCCCTGCCACTAGAGAGCCAGGGCCGTGCCAAATGTTGAATTCAGTTGTGAATTCATTCCTTGGGGAAGGGCGCGAGGGCCGTGCCCGCCTTCACGGGATCCGGATGCGGCCCCAGGCTCGCCAGACGGGGCAGCAGCCCTATCCAGAGAATGGACCATTGCCGGGGCGCCCCCTTGTCCACGGCCCCGGCGGTGACTTCCAGACGGTCCTTCAAGAAGCGCAGCTGCAGGTCCCGCCCGGGTGGCAAGGGCAGGTGGATCACCCGCGCCGTGGCGGGATAGACCACGGTGATGAAGCCCTCACCATCCTCGAGGATCCACAGCAGGCCGCGCAGGAAGGGCCGGAAATCCTCCGCGGCCCACTGCAGCCCACCCAGGCCCTGGCTCAGGGGCGCGTCCACGGGAAACTGCCAAATGCCCGAGGTTGCCGTCAGGGGCAGGCCACCGTCCCGCCAGACCTTGAGCGGGCGGCCCGGGAGGCCGGTCTTGAGGCGGATGATGCCCCGCGCACTGAAGACCTGCAGGGTGCCGTCCCCGGTGACCCAGGCCTTCACGGGCCCCGTGGAGGGCTCCGCGGTCCAGGGCTTTTCTTCCGCCGCCAGGGCGGGCCCCGCCTGCCAATCCGGCGCCTGCAGCCGTTCCCAGGGGAGCTGATGCCCCTGGGCCAGGAGATTCGTCGCGGCCAGGGCCGCGGCCATCAGGAGGAGGGCGCCCAGCCGCACAGGGTCTCCAGGTTCCGGGTGGTCACTTCCGCGAGCTGCAGGGAGGGAATGCCCCGCAGCTCGGCCACGGCCTCGGCGGTGAACCGCACGAAGCCGGGCTCGTTGGTCTTGCCGCGATAGGGCACGGGGGCCAGGAAGGGCGCGTCCGTCTCCACCAGGATCCGGTCCGCCGGGGCCCAGGCCGCCACGTCCCGCACGGCCTCGGCCTTCTTGAAGGTGGTGATGCCGGAGAAGCTCAGGTAGAAGCCGAGGTCCAGGGCGCGGATGGCGAAGGCGCGGTCCTCGCTGAAGCAGTGGATGATGCCGCGCACCGCGTCGGCGCCCTCTTCCGCGAGGATGCGCAGCGTGGCCTCCGGCGCGGAGCGCGTGTGGATCATCAGCGGCTTGCGAAGCCGCTTAGCCAGGCGGATCTGTGCCCGGAAGGCCACTTCCTGCTCATCTCGCGGGCTCAGGTCGTAGTGCCAGTCCAGTCCCGTTTCACCCACGAAGCGCACCGAGGGCTGGGCCAGCAGCTCGGCGAGGGCGGTCTCCACCTCGGCTGACCAGCTCTTCGCCTCGTGGGGATGCACGCCCAGGCTGGCCTGCACCCCGGGGATGCGGGCAGCCAGTGCCAGCACCGCCCGGGAATCGTCCAGGTCCGTGCCCACGGCGATGAAGCCGGTCACGCCCTGGGCCCGGGCCCGCGCGAGCGTGGTTTCCACCTGGTCCGCGGCCAGGTAGGAACCGGTGAGATGGCAGTGCGCGTCCACAAGCATGAATCCATGGTCCCAGAAAGCGAACGGCGAAAGGCGGCGGAGTCTGCTTTGTGAGTGCAAACAACGACAATGGCCCCCGTGTGACCTGGGACACGATCCCCGGCCAGGTACCTCCTTTCCCATCATTCTGAGGGGGTCCGGAGCCGCCGTGTCCCCCCTCTTTCCCCTCCCGCCTGCGAGCCAGCAGCCCTGCATGCTGCACCTGCGCGATGGCTTGAAGGACGGTCTAGGCCGGACGGTTTCCTACCTCCGCGTGGCCGTCACCGAACAGGGCAACCTGGGCTGCTTCCATGGCCTGCCCGGCCTCGGCGGGCTGGAGCCCAAGGGTTCCCCGGCCATGAGCCGCAATGAAGTCGTCCGACTGGTAAAACTGTTCACCAGCCTGGGCATCCGGAAGGTCCGCCTCACGGGAGGCGAGCCCCTGCTGCGCCGCGATCTCGAGACCATCGTCGCGGGGCTCTGCCCCGAGGTCGAAGGCCGGGTCCATCTCACCACCAACGGCCTCTGCCTGGCCAGGAGGGCCCGGAGGCTGCGGGAGGCGGGTCTGGCCGGGGTCAACATCAACCTGGACGCGGCGGACCGCGGCACTTTCGAGCGGCTCACCGGCAAGAATGGATTTGCCAAGGTGCTGGCCGGGCTGGAGGCGGCCCGGGCCGTGGGTCTGAAGGTCAAGCTCAATGCCGTGATCCTCCGGGGGTGGAACGACGATCAGATCGTGCCCCTGGCCCGCATCGCCCAGCGGGAAGGCCTCCAGGTGCGCTTCATCGAGTTCACCCCCAACCCGGGGAGCGCCATGGGACATGAACATTTTATGCCCGCGGCGGATGTCCTCCGCACCGTCCAGGAGGGCCTGGGCATCGCTTTGGAAGAGGAACCCGGGCTCGGCCTGGAGGATGGCCCCGCACGGCTCTTCCGGATGTCCGGCGGCAGTGGGAAGGTCGGCGTCGTGGCCACCCTCAGTTCCGCTTTCTGCGATGGGTGCAACCGGGTGCGCCTCACCAGCCGGGGCGAGCTGATGGCCTGCCGTTTCGGCGACCAGGCCATCGACCTGCTGGGACCCCTGCGCCGCCGCACCTCCCATGACGACCTGGTCCAGCTCATCCGCAAGGCGCTCGCCGCCAAGCCGGACAGCCATCTCCTGCACCGGGGCGTGCAGCCGCCCGGCCAGGGCCTCCAGCAAGTGGGTGGCTAGCGCCCCGGGCCCAGCCGCTTCCGCACCAATCGTTCCACGGGAACGCCGCCCTTCAGGTGGCTGTCCACGATCTCCGCCACGTCGGCCAACCCGACATGGGCGTACCAGACGCCGTCGGGGTACACCAGCACTGCCGGACCGATGGCGCAAAAGCCCACGGAGCCGCATTGGAGGCACTGCACTTCCCCCTCGCGGTTGCCATTGCAGTAGAGCAGCTGGTCCTCCAGCAACCGGGCCTTGAAGGCCGCCAGTACCGCCTCGGAGCCATTGGCCGCACAGCTCTTCCCGGTGCACACCAGCACCTGCCGACGGAGCTGATGGCCGATGATGGGCGCCAGGGCCGCGTCCTCGGCCGGAGATGGCAAGGTTTCGGGTTCGTCCATCCAAACCCTCCTGTGTGGTTTAAAGATAGCAGCCCCCTCTTGGGTCGTTCTCGGGGCCTTCGAAGGTGGTGGTGGAATTCCCGCCAAGCCACTGCTGGACAAAGGCTTGGCCCGCGACCAGCATGGGATCATGCGTGCCCCCACAACCATCCTCCTGGTGGATGACGAGCCGGGAATCCGGCGTTCACTGGGCGAAGCCCTGAAGGACGAGGGCTACCAGGTCGTGAAGGCCGAACGGGGCGAACAGGCCATCGACTTGCTGCAGAATCCGGACGGCGAGGGCATCCAGCTCGTGCTGTTGGACGTCTGGCTGCCGGGGCAGGACGGGCTGGAAACCCTGAAACAGGCCAAGCACCTGCGTCCTAGCCTCCCCGTGGTGATGATCTCGGGCCATGCCAGCATCGACACGGCGCTGCAGGCCACCAAGCTCGGCGCCTTCGACTTCCTCGAAAAACCCATCGACCTGGACCGCCTGCTCCTGGTCACCAGCAACGCCCTGCGCCAGTCCAAGCTCGAACAAGAGAACCAGCGGCTCCTGGCCCAGGCGGAACACGGCCGCTTCTTCCTGGCGGACAGCCCCGCCATGAAGCGGCTCATGGCCGACGTGGCCCTGGTGGCGCCCACCGAGGGCCGGGTGCTGCTCACGGGCGAAAACGGCAGCGGCAAGGAAGAGGTTGCGCGCCTCATCCACCTGCAGAGCGCCCGGCGGGACGCGCCCTTCATCGAAGTGAACTGCGCGGCCATCCCCGAGGAGCTCATCGAGAGCGAGCTGTTCGGCCACCAGAAGGGGGCCTTCACCGGCGCCGTCCGCGACCAGAAAGGCAAGTTCCGCGAAGCCGACGGCGGCACCCTCTTTCTCGATGAAGTGGGCGACATGTCGCTCAAGACCCAGGCGAAGGTGCTGCGCGCCCTCCAGGAGGGCCGCGTCGAGCCCGTGGGCGGGGGCGGGGCCGTGGGCGTGGACGTGCGCGTCATCGCCGCCACCAACAAGGATCTCGCCGGTGAGATCACCCGTGGCCGCTTCCGCGAGGACCTCTACTTCCGCCTGGCCGTGGTGCCGCTGCGCATTCCCGCCTTGCGCGAGCGCGCCGAGGACATCCTGCCCCTGGCCGAGGCCTTCATCAGCCGCATCGGCCGGCAGTACGGCCGCCCACCCCGGCACCTGGGCCCCGAGGCCAAGGACACCCTGCTGCGCCACGACTGGCCGGGCAACGTGCGCGAGCTGAAGAACCTCATGGAGCGGGCCGTCATCCTGGTGCGCGGCAACGAGATCAACCCCCGGGATCTGGGTCCCCTGGCCGCGCGGCACCTGGCCGAGCAGGATCCCTTCTCCTTCCCCGAATTCACCAGCCTCAAGGATGCCAAGGACTGGTTCGAGGCCCAGTACCTTCAGCGCGAGATGCGCCTCCAGAACGGCAACATGACCCGCGTCGCCGAACGCGTGGGCATGGACCGCTCCAACCTCTACAAGCGCCTCAAGACCCTGGGCATCGAGCCCAGGGAGAGCTAGGCGGTGTGGCCGTGAGCGATAAGAAGTGGTTCAAGATCGGGGAGGCCGCCGCCATGATCGGCGTCGGCCCCAAGGACCTGCGCTACTGGGAAGACGTCATCGCCGACATCAAGCCCCGGCGCAGCAAGGGCAACCTCCGCTACTACCACGTGGACGAGCTGCCGCGCCTGAAGCGCATCAAGGCCTGGCTGGCCGAGGGGCTCACCGTGGCCGACTGCGCCGAGCTATTGGCCCACGGCCACCTCGTCCAGCGCCTGGACCTGGGCCTCGAAGCCGACGAGCTGCCCGCCCCCCCCGCCCACAAGGTCAAGCCCGCTTTCCCCCGACTCCTCCGCACCAGCACCGACCTGCAGCCCGTCCTGAAGGCCCTCCGCGCCCTCCACGACCACCTGGCCGCGCCACCCAAGCGCAACTAGCCCGCCCCGCGCCGTCGCGTGTGCTGCGTGGTCTGCCAGCCCTTGACCTTGACCTGCGGCCCCACCCGTTCTACAGTCAAAGGTTCACGGCGCGTGGCGCAGCCTGGTAGCGCACTACCTTGGGGTGGTAGGGGTCGGAGGTTCGAATCCTCTCGCGCCGACCAAAACACACCAAAGGGGCCCTCTT
>JBBQHW010000054.1:0-19412 GCA_038324335.1 Holophagales bacterium | reverse complement strand
GGAACCTCCACGAAGTAGGGGGCCAACGGCCCCCTATCGAAGACTGAAGACTGAAGACTGAGGACTAATTTGGTGGTGCGGAGCCGTCGCCCTCGCCGTCGAGGGAGGCCATCATGGCTTCGCTGGCGGACAGCACGGCATCGGTCAGGAGGCCTTGGGCTTCCAGGAGGTGAGCCTCACAGGCCCGGAGTCCGTCAGAATCCTGCGCAGCCACCGCCTGCCGGGCCCGGGACAGGACTTCCCGGACCAGTGTCTGCTGCTCATCCGTCAGATACTTGCCGCATTCGGCGAAGCTCTTGTCGCAGGAGAAGATCAGGCCTTCGGCGGAGGCGATGTACTTCAGCGCATCCCGCTTCTTCACGTCGGATTCCGTATTCATCGCGGCTTCGCGCACCATGCGCTGGATTTCCAGCTCGGAGAGGCCGGAACTCGGCCGGATGCTCATGCTCTGCTCCAGGCCGGTCATGAGATCGCGGGCGGCCACCTTCACGATGCCGTTGGAATCGATATCGAAGGCAACCTCGATCTGGGGCACTCCCTTGGGCAGGGGCGGCAGGTTGATGAGATCGAAGCGGCCCAGGCTCTTGTTGTGCTCCGACAGTTCCCGCTCGCCCTGGAGCACGTGGATCTCCACCCGGCTCTGGTTGTCCGTGACCGTGGTGAAAGTGCGGGCGTCCCGGATGGGGATGGTGGCGTTGCGCTGGATGATTTTCACGAAGCCTCCACCCTGGGTCTCGATGCCGAGGGACAGGGGCGTCACGTCGAGCAACACCAGATCCTTGATGTCGCCCTTGAGGACGGCGCCCTGGATGGAGGCTCCCAGCGCCACCACTTCATCGGGATTGATGCTGCGGTTGGGTTCCTTGCCGAAGAAGTCGCTGACCAGGCGCTGCACCAGGGGCATGCGGGTCTGGCCGCCGACGAGGATCACCTCGTCCAGTTGTCGGGCCGTCATGCCGCCCTGCTCGAGGGCATCCTTGATGGGCACGAGGGTGAGGTCCACCAGGCTCTTGACCATGGACTCCAGCTGGTCCCGCGTGAGGGCGGCCTCCAGATGCTGCGGCCCACTGGCGCCCTGGGCGATGAAGGGCAGCCTGATCTCCACACGATCCAGGGTGGACAGCTCGCACTTGGCCTTTTCGCTGGCTTCCTTGAGCCGCTGGAGCGCCATGCGGTCGCCGGCCAGGTTGATGCCGGTCTTCTCAAGGAAGTGGCCTACCAGCCAGTCTTGGATGACCTGGTCGATGTCCTCGCCGCCCAGGAAGGTGTCACCGCTGGTAGCCAGCACCTCGAAGACGCCGTCGTTCATTTCCATGAGGGTGAAATCGATCGTCCCCCCGCCGAAATCGTAGATGCCGAGGATCTGCTTCATGCCCTTCTTGTTGAACCCGTAGGCCAGGGCCGCGGCCGTGGGCTCGTTGATGATGCGCTGGACGTTCAGGCCGGCGATCTTGCCCGCGTCCTTGGTGGCCTGGCGCTGGGCATCGTCGAAGTAGGCAGGCACCGTGATCACCGCGTCGGTGACCTCTTCGTGGAGGAAGGCTTCGGCCGCCTGCTTGAGGGAGCGGAGCACGATGGCGGAGACTTCGGGCGGGGCGTAGTCCCGTTCCCCCACCCTAAGCCAGGCATCGCCGTTGGGGGCGGCCACCACCGGGAAGGGGAGCCGCGACACGGCCTCCTGGACCCTCGGGGATTGGAAGCGTTGGCCAATGAGCCGCTTCACGGCGAAGAGGGTACGCTGGGGGTTGGTGACCGCCTGGCGTTTGGCGATGTGCCCCACCAGGACGTCCCCCTTGTCGGTAAAGGCCACGACGGAAGGCGTGGTGCGGCTGCCTTCGCGGTTGGGGATCACCCGGGAATCTCCGCCTTCCATGACGCAGACGCAACTGTTGGTCGTGCCCAGATCGATGCCGATCAGTTTGCCTGCCATGGATTGAACTCCGGTGGAATCGTGCCTTCATGGTACTGAATTCTAGACATGACAACCAGCGCAACAATTGGAAGCAGCTGGTATTTCTCAGACCCGATTCACCACCACGCGGGCGGCTCGCAGGAGCTGGCCCTTGAGGTTAAACCCACGCTCATAGATGGCCGCCACCGCGCCATCGGGCAGGGTCGGGTCGGCGATGGTGGTGAGGGCTTCCGCATGGAGGGCATCAAAGGGGTCGCCCACCTGCAGGGGCAGGGACTCGACGTTGAGCCGGCGCAGGGCCTCCAGGAACTGCTTGCGGATCAATTCAACGCCCGCCCGGAAGGTCTCCACGTCCTGGTAGGTGGCGCTCATGCCGCGGTCGAAATTGTCGAGGACCGGCAGGAATTCCAGCAGAATCTTGCGCTCGGCCTGCTCCACCGACAGTGAGATATCCCGCTGGGCCCGGTTGCGGAAATTGTTGAAGTCGGCCGCGAGCCGCCGCTGCTGGTCCATGAGATCGGCTTCGCGGGCGAGCAGATCCTCCATCTGGCGCTCGGCCTCGGTGAGGGCGGATTCCAGGTTGATCTGCATGGCCGGTGGCGCTTCGACCTGGAGGAGTTCCGGCGCATCCAGGTCGGGCAGCATCTGGGTGTGATATTCCGAGGCCACTTCGTCCGCCACGGACTGTAGGTCGCCGTCCAGTGTCTCGTCCAGGGTCAGGTCGACCACATCCTCAGCCTCTCCGATGGGATGGATGTGATTGGCGTTTGGATCGTGACGGTTCTCGATGGGCATCGCAGCAGTATAAGCCTTACTGGTGGGAATCAGGACACATCTCGCCGCCGGTTCACCTGGCCAGACCACCAGCGCAGGCCACCCATGATCCTGCCGTAATCCATGCGGAGGGGGCCCACCAGGGCGAAGGTGACGAAACCGGCGGAGCCCAGGGCCACGGTCCGCACCGCCGTGGCCAGGGGCCAGCCCGCGAAGAAAGGGTTCTCGGAGCCCAGCAACAATTGGACGTCTTCGGAGGCGCGGTCCGCGAAGGCGTTCAGCAGGCGGGCCAGCTGGCCATGTTCCTCGAAGGCCGCCACCAGCCCGCGGAACCGGGCCAGGTCCTCGAATTCGGGAAAGCCGCCCAGATGACCCAGGCCCGAGACCAGCACCTGAGGATCGGCCACGCCAGGGTCCTCAGGCCAGCAGGCCGCCAGCTCCCGCAGCCGGCCCCGGAGCGATTCGCCCACGTGGGCGCCGGCCTGGAGGGCCTCCAGCAGCCGGGAGCGCATCTCCGGCAGGGTCAGACCGGCAAAATGGGCCGTGGCGTAGTTGCCTAGTTCCGTCAATACCGTCTGCGGGTAATTCCAGGGATTCTCCATGAGCCGGTGATCCACCTCACCCTGGCTGCCCACCCAGATGGCCACCAGCCGCCCGGGCCCCACCGGCACGAATTCCAGGCGCACCAGGCGGCTCTGGTTGAGCTGCAGGGGCAGGGCCACACAGACGCCTCCCATCACCTCAGCCAGGGTCCGGCTGGCGTGCCGGGCCCAGGTTTCCGGGTCCAGGTCCAGGCCGTCCAGGGCCGCCGAGAGCCGGCCTTCCAACTCGGGACCCGGGGGCAGCGCCTTCAGCCAGCGGTCCACGTAGTAGCGATAGGCCCGCTCCGTGGGGACGCGCCCCGCGGAGGTGTGTGGCTGAGCCACCATGGCTTCGTCTTCCAGGTCTGACAACACACTGCGGATCGTGGCGCTGGACAGCGCCTCGGGGTAGCGCTTCGCCAGCAGCCGCGAGCCCACGGGTTCCCCAGCCTCGAGATAGGTCTCGATGAGGGTACGCAGCACGGACTCGCCGCGGAGATTCAGGTGGGGTTCGGCCATCGAAGGGTTTCCCTCGGGATACCCTACTATACGGCACACCCACCACCCTTCTGGAGGTCCCATGCACCCGCTACTCCCACGTCTCGCCCTCGCCGCGGTTCTCGCCGTTTCTATGGCCTGCAACCAGAAGAGCGAAGCTGCCATCCAGGCTGAAGAGGCCGCGAAGAGCGCCGAAACCAAAGTCACACAGCTAGAGCAGCAACTGGCCGAAGCCAAATCCGGCAAGGTCACTGGCGAGGACGCCGCGACCGTCCAGCACGTCACCAAATCGCAAGTGAAGGCCTTGGAGCGGCAGGTTGCCGATGCCAAGAAGCGGGCTGAGGCCAGGAAGCAGGAGGCCTTCACACTGGCCCAGGCCCCCAAGCCCCGAGAAGACCCCAAGCCCGTGGTGGTGGAGGTTCCCACCGGCACCAAGCTGGAAATCACCCTGGGGCGGGAGTTGACCACGGACAAGGACCAGGCGGGTGATGCCTGGGACGGCATCCTCTCTGCCGACATCGTCCAGGATGGCAAGTTGGTGTGGCGCGTCGGGAGCTCCGCCCGGGGCGTCGTCACCCAGAGTGCCGCCGCGGGCCGCCTGAGCAACGGTCAGGGCGCCCTCGGAATCCGCCTCACGGAGATCGCCGGTGTGGGCATCGACACTGACACTCACGTGGTGGTGGCCACGGCTCGGGGTGCGCGGAATGCCAAGTTCATCGGTGGCGGCGCGGCACTCGGCGCCCTCATCGGCATCCTGGGGGACAAGAACAACAAGAACGATCACGCCCTGGGTGGCGCGGCCATCGGGGCTGCGGCCGGCACCGCCGCTGCTGCTGGCAGCGCCGACACCGTGATCCGCATCCCCTCAGGCAAGCCCATCTCCTTCAGCCTGACGACACCGGAGCGGGTGACGCTCCGGAAATAGGCTGTGGGCTATGGGCTGTAGGCTGTAGAAAAGCAAGCGCCGCCCTGCCCAGGCTTGGGTGGGGCGTTCTTTTCCCCACAGCCCACGGCCTACCGCCTACGACGGCCCGTCACGCCTCCAGCGCCTGCAGCCGCTCCGCCTCAAAAGCCGCGCGCAGGGGCTCGATGATGGGTTCGATGGCGCCACCCATGAACGCATCGACCTGGTGGAGGGTGACTCCCACCCGGTGATCTGTGACCCGGCCCTGGGGGAAGTTGTAGGTGCGGATCTTCTCGCTGCGGTCGCCACTGCCCACCTGGGATTTCCGGAGCGCCGAGTGGATGGCGTCAGCTTCGTCCTGGGCCTTCTGGAGCAGGCGGCTGCGCAGAACGGTCATGGCCTTCGCCATGTTCTTGATCTGGCTGCGCTCGTCCTGGCACTGCACGACGGTGTTGGTGGGCAGATGGGTGAGGCGCACGGCGGAATAGGTGGTGTTCACGCTCTGACCGCCCTTGCCGCCGGAGCAGAAGGTGTCCACGCGCAAATCCTTCGGGTGGATCTCGATGTCCACCTCCTCGGCCTCGGGCATGACGGCCACGGTACACGCGGAGGTATGAATACGACCCTGGGTCTCGGTCTTGGGCACCCGCTGGACGCGGTGGACGCCGCTCTCGAAGCGGAACAGCGAGTAGGCGCCCTCGCCCTGGATCTCGGCGGTGGCATCCTTGAGTCCGCCAGCGTCGGCAGCGCTCTCGTCGAGCACCGAGACCTTGAAGCCCCGCCGCTCGGCGAATCGCAAATACATGCGGAAGATCTCCCCCGCGAACAGGGCCGCCTCTTCGCCACCGGTACCCGCCCGCACTTCAAGAATCACGTTCTTGGCGTCCATGGGGTCCTTGGGGACCAGCAGCCGCTTGATCTCGGCGTCGCCTTCGGCGATGGCCTTCTTCAGTTCGGGGATCTCCAGGGCGGCCATCTCACGGAAATCCGCGTCCATGGTCTTGTCGCCCAGGATGGTTTCGGCCTCTTCGAGCTGCTTGAGGAAGGTGCGGTGCGCCTGGAAGGCCAGCACCACCGGCTCCAGTTCCGCGCGCAGCTTGGACAGCTCCCGCAGGCGCTTGGGATCCGACACCACGGCGGAATCCTGGAGCTGCGCCTCCACTTCCTGGAAGCGGGCTTCGACGGCTTCTAGTTGGTCAAGCATGTCCCACCTTTTCGGCTATCTCCCGATTTTGGCGAAGCCGAAATCTGGAGCAGATGAAAAAAAGACGGGCCGATGACTCGGCCCGTCTTTTGGAACAAAGGAGCTAGGCTTCGGTGGCGGCGGGAGCGGCCTCGGGGGTCGTCTCGGCGACTTCCACGGCGGCTTCCTTCTTCGCGTACTTCTTGTTGAACTTTTCCACGCGGCCTTCGGTATCCATCAGGCGCTGCTTGCCAGTGAAGAACGGATGGCAGTTGGAGCAAATTTCGACCCGCATCTCCGTCTTGGTGGAGCGCGTCATGAATTCGTTGCCGCAGGCGCAGTGCACCTTCACGTCGTGAAGAACGGGATGAATCTTGTCTTTCATGGCTTCCTCCTGGGACCGACCGGATGCCCCCATGAGCGGGGTTCCTGCACGCGGCTTGTCCACGCAAGACAGCCAGTCTACCCCCGAAAGCCCTTCAGCTCAAGGGGGATTCCCAGGAGGGAGGGTCGGATCGCCGATGCGCCGGAGAGTAAAGCCGCCTTCCGGCTTCGCCGGAACGCGGCGCGGGGGCCCGGGGGTATGCGCGCAGTGCGGGACCCCCGGAGAGCATCAACCTTACTCCTGCCCTTGGGGGGTCAGGACCCGCCGTGCTGCCAGGACGCGCTTGAACCGGGTCGCCAGCATCACGCTCAGCAGGATGGTGGCGTTGAAGCTGAGTTCCAGGGGCACCTTCCACCATTCGAACCGGATTCGGCCCAGCACGCCGGCCTCCAGGATGAACATCAGGGCCGTGAACACCACCGGTTCCAGCAGCGTCTGCCAGAGGGGGCGCTCCTGGCTGTGGCGTTCCAGCAGGTAGCCCGTGAAGGCCCCGTAGAGCAGGCGGGTGGGGCGGAAGCCATGGTGGGTGGTGAAGCCCAGGGGGATGGACAGCAGGGAGGTGATGAGTACGGCCACCGCGGTGCGAGACAGCGAGTTCAGGCACAGCCAGTGGCGACGCACCCAGAAGTAGCCGGCGCCCACCGCCAGCCCCTGGGCCGCGGCGAAGGCCAGGCAGATGTACCAGCGCCACCCTTCGAACCACAGGTGCCCTCCCGTGGCGAGGCCGATGATCATGCCCGCGGCGAGGGCGGTGCCGCCCCGGTGATTGGCATCCTGTCCTTCCCCGATGGCGAGTTCCTCCGCCAGCAGGCTGGGGTGTTCCTTTTCCGAAAGCATGGCCACCATGGCCCCTTCGGAGTCGATGCCCCGGGCCTCCGCTTCATCCAGCAGATGGGCTTCCAGTTCCCGGAGCAGGGTCAGCCGACGACGCCGCGACAGGCCCCGGAGACCTGAGCCGACCTGGGCGAGATGGGCTTCCAGGGCCCGGGACATCTTGAACCCTAGGCCTTCGGCCCCACGAAGGCCTGGACCATGTCGACGAACTGGTTCCATTCCTTCTTCTTGGCGGCCAGAAAGGCTTCACCCGCGGGCTGGAGGGAGTAGTAGCGGCGCTCTCGACCGTTCTCCTGGGTCTCCCAGTAGGAGGCGATGAATTCGGTGGCCTCGAGCTTGTGGAGGGCCGGATACAGGGCTCCCTCCTTCAGCGTGTAGGTCCCGCCGGTGCGTTGCCGGACCGTTTCGATGATCTGGTAGCCATACATGGGCCCCTCGCAGAGCAGCGACAGCAGCAACAGGGGAGTGCTGCCTTTGAGCAGTTCACGGTCCACAAGGGCCTCCGGGTTAAGGCAGGAAACAGGCACCTTCAATATGCATCGCAATCCGAGGGCTGTCAACCTCCCCCTTCAGCCCCCCTTCATGGCCTCCGTCAACGGAATGCGGCTGGCCCGCCAGGGCGAAGCCCAGCCGGGTGGCGAGGGGCGCTGCATAGGCAGCGCTCTGAGCCGGGCACCCGGCGGGCTGAGCATCAGCCGGCCTCCGCAAGGTCAAGCCGAAGGCGCAGGCCGCGCGGCAGGGCCAGCCGCCTCAACCCCCCTTCATCGCCTCCGTCAACGGAATGCGGCTGGCCCGCCAGGCCGGCAGAAAACCTCCCAGCAGGCCCATGATGAGGCTGAAGGCCACGCCCTGGGCCATGAGGCCCGGGGTGATGGTGAAGGCGAAGCTCACGTCGCTGAAGGTCTCGAAGCTGGTGGTGCCGGTCTGGATGCCGTTGGCGAAGAGGGCGAGGCCGGAGCCGACGATGCCGCCGGATAGGCACAGGAAGATGCTCTCCCATTGGAAACTGGCCAGGATCTCCCGCTGCCGGAAGCCCAAGGCCCGCAGGGTGCCGATCTCCTTGGTGCGCCCAGCCACGGCGGCATACATGGTGTTCATGGCCGCGAAGATCGCCGCGCCGGTAAGGATCAAGGTGATGAGGTTGCCCAGGATCTTGATGGGGTCCCCGGCCTTGGTGAGTTCCCGGAAGTAGGCCGTCTCGCCCACCACCTCCAGTTTCAGCCGCTTGTCGTCATCCACAGCCTGCACGAAGGCCTCCACCCGCTCCGGGTTCTCCAGGCGGGCCAGCATCGCCGAGTAGGACTCCCGGCGGAAGGCCTGCATGACGTCGTTCACGTCCGACCAGACTTCGCTTTCGTAGCTGGCGCCACCGGCGTCGAAGGTGCCCACGATCCGCCAGTCCCGGCCACCCATGCGCAGGTTCCCGCCCAGTTCCATGCCGGCGAAGCGTCCCTGCATCTTGCGGGGGACCACCGCCTCGCTGAGGCCCGGGCGGAACCAGCGGCCCTGCACCAGACGCACCTGCGGGCGCAGGGCGATGCCCATCCGCTCCAGGCCGCGCACCGTCACGTTGGCGTCGGTGCCATCCGTCATGGGAAAGAGCTTCACCACCACTACTTCGGCGCTGGCCAGGGGCTGGTCTCCCTCCCGCTTGAGCAGCGGGTGGACCTTGAGGATTCGCATCTTGTCCCGCTCGATGGAGCTGTTCAGCTCGAACCTCGCGTTGGGCCGCAGCACGATGGCCTGGTCGGGGCGGCCACTGCTCACGAAGGCCAGGGACAGTCCCTGGGCGAGGCTCAGGACCACCACGAAGATGCCCACCACCAGCGCGATGGCGGCGGCGGTGCTGAAGCTCGAGACCTTGCGCTGCCACAGGGAGCGCAGGTTGTAGCTGAGGGGCACCGGGTAGGCCACCAGGGCCCAGACCAGCCAGGCGAAGTAGGCCACGAAGGGCAGGAGGAGCACCAGGCCGAGGATCATCCCACCGCCTTCAATCCCTCGGTGATGGGCCGCCGCGTGGCCGCGTAGGCCGGGATGAAAGTGGCCAGCACGCCGATGGCCAGGGCCCCCAGCAGGCAGGCGACCATGGTGGCCGGGAGGATGGCGAAATCCGTGAAGAAGGGCATGGCCGCCCCCAAGGAACCCCGGATGCCCCCGGCCACCAGGTCCGCCAGGCCCACCCCCAGCAGCCCGCCCGCGCCCACCAGCAGCACGCCTTCGGACAGGAGCAGCATCAGCACCCGGCCCGTGGAGAAGCCCATGGCCCGGAACACGGCGATCTCGGTGGTGCGCTCCCGGATGGCCGTGGCCATGGTGTTGCCTGTGACGATGAGGATGGCCACCACCACGGCCGCCGTGATGCCCTGGATGATGGCGCCGATGTTGCCGAGCATCTTCACGAAGGCCAGGTTGAAGGCGTTCTCGGTCTCCGTGAGCGTCTCGTAGGCGCTGTTGGCGTAGTGGCGGTCCACGCGCTCGATGAGCCGGGGGATGTCCTCCGGCCGGTGGGCCCGCAGGAAGAAGGAGCCCACCAGGCCCTTCATGCGGGGCACGCCCTCCTCCAGAACCTTGTAATGGAAGTGGAGGACGTTTTCCGCGGACAGCTTGGGGCTCCGGAAAATCAGGCGGATCGTGAGGCGGGGGTTGATGGGAAAGATCGTGCCCGTCAGCGGGACGACGTCGCCCACCTTCCAGCCGTTTTTCTTCGCCAGACTCTCGCCCACGATGCAGCCGGCGCCATCCCGGAGGTAGTCCTTGATCTGGGCCTCGGTGATGTTGGCGACGCCGAACTCCTCCCGGAAGGTCTGGAAGAGGGTTGTCTCGTCGCTGGCGAAATTCGCGAAGAAGTTGCGCGGATCCTGGTAGTAGCCCCCGAACCACTGGAGGGCACAGACCGTCTCCACCTCCGGCTGCTGTCGCAGGAAGGCCTCATAGCTGCGCGGCAGCATCTGGGTGAGGCCGCTCTTGTGCCGCACCACCAGCCGGTTGCTGGAGTTGGGATTGTCCGTTACCGAATTCAGCGTCGTAAGCAGGCTCTGCAACACTGCCACTGTGAACACGGACAGGATGAGGCTGCCCACGATGAGCAGGGTGCGCCGCTTGGAGCGCATGAGGCTCTTCCAGATGAGCGCGATCCAGCGCATCAGGACTTCCAGGCCGTCATCGGTTCACCTCGACACTGCGGTCCAGCACGCCCTTCTCCAGATGGATCTGATGGCGCGCATGATGAGCGGCCTTCGGATCGTGGGTGACCATGACGATGGTCTTGCCCAGTTCCGAGTTGAGGCGCTCCATGAGGGCCAACACCTCTTCGGCGTTCTTCGCGTCCAGGGCGCCCGTGGGCTCGTCCGCCACCAGCAGATCCGGATCCGTGACGATGGCCCGGGCGATGGCCACTCGCTGCTCCTGGCCCCCACTCAGCTGCCGGGGATAGTTCCTCATTTTGTCTTGGAGGTTCACCAGCGCCAGCGCCTGCTCCACCCGGTCGCGGCGCTCGCCGCGGCCCGCCCTGGTGATGAGCAGGGGCAGTTCCACGTTTTCGAAGGCGTTCAGCACCGGCACCAGGTTGTAGTTCTGGAAGATGAAGCCCACGTGGGCGTTGCGCCAGGCCGCCAACTCATCGTCGTCGAGGTCGTTCAACTCGAAGCCGCAGACCTCGAGGGAGCCGCCCGTGGGCCGGTCGATGCCGGCGATGAGGTTCAGCAGCGTGGTCTTGCCGCTGCCCGAGGGCCCCATGAGCGCGATGTAGGCACCGAGGGGGATCTCCAGGTCGATTCCTTGTAGAACCGGAATCTCCAGTTGCTCGCGCCAATAGCTCTTGGCCACATCGCGCAGTGTGATGATGGGCTCGCCCCCACCCAGGTCGAAGCGGTCGCCGTTCATCAGCCCTTGACCTTCACCTTGGCGCCGGGCTTCAGGGAGTCCGGGGGCGCCATGATCAGCCGGGCGTCCTTGGCGAGGCCGCTCACCTCCAGGCCGATGGGATTCTCCGCGAGGATGGTCACCTGTTTCTGCACCGCCACACCCCCCTCCACCACCCAGGTGTAGGACTTGCCAGCCAGTTTCTTCACCTGCTCGCGGCCCAGCACCACCACATCCTGTGTGTAGGCATCGCCCAGGAAGGTGACCTTGGCGCCCATGTCAGGCACCAGCAGTGGATCCTTCTCGATAAAGGCCACGCGCACGATGACCACGGCCTTCTGGCGGTTGGAGCTGGGGTAGATCTCGCGCAGCTTTCCCTTTAGTACGGACTTCGCGCCAAGCCCATCCAGGGCGTCCACGCGCACCTCCGCGGGCATGCCCCGAGTGAGTTTGGCGATGGAGGCCTCGTTCACCTCCACTTCCACTTCCAGGGTGTCGAAGTCCGCCATGACCAGGATGGCATTGATGGCATTGGCGCCACCGGCGCTGCCGGGAGCCACGGTCTCGCCCACTTCGGACAACTTCTGGGTGACGACGCCGCTGAAGGGGGCCTTCAAGGTCATGCTTTCCAACAGGGCGTTCTGGTAGGCCAGCTGGGCCTGGAGCGTGAGTTTCTGGCTGTGGAGCTTGTCCACACTGGCCGTGTCCAGGATGCCCTGGGCCAGCAGCTTCATTCCCCGATCGTGATCCACGATGGCCTGGTCCAGCTGGGCCTTGACCTGGTCCCGGGCGGCGGCCAGGTCGGGCGATTCGAGCCGGGCCAGGAGCTGGCCCTTGGTCACCCGGCTGCCCTCCTGCACGCCCAGCCAGCTCACCCGGCCCAGCACCTTGCTCGACAGGGTGGCCCGCGTCCGCGCCACCAGGTAGCCCGAGGCCGTCACCAGCGGATTGCGCTCGCCCGCCTTGAAGACGATGGGGGCGGACACGGCCACGGACACCGGCCCACCGCGGGCGGCCATCAGGCCCCCCAGGGCCACCACGGCCAGCACCCCGAGGGCCACCCAGCCCCAGGGAAAGCGCTTGCGAATGACGGCGGACTTGCGGGCGGGGGTCTCACTCATACTCGGTGCTCCCAAATATCCAGGTTTTGACAGCCTAACGGGGGCACTGAAGGCCAGCAATCGCCGATCGGTCAACGGGGGGATGCCATCGGCGGATGGTCAGGGCTTCCGGAACCGGTAGTGGCTCACGAACCACTCCGCGCCCTGCCGCCAGCCCCACAGTTCCGCGCAGGCCATGAAGAAGATGCGCCAGCGGGCGAACTGGAGGGCGGCTTCGGCGCCAAGGGTGGAACGAAACAGCGCCAGGACCTCCTCCCGGTGGGCATCCTGGTTCCGCAGCCAGGCTTCCGCCGTAGCCTGGTAGTGGGTTCCCGAGACGCGCCAGTGTTCCTCCAGCCGCAGGTGGTCCTGGAACCGCATCAAATAGCCATCCGCGGGCATGATGCCGCCCGTGAAGAAGTATTTGGAC
Source organism: Holophagales bacterium (assembly GCA_038324335.1). Taxonomy (GTDB): domain Bacteria; phylum Acidobacteriota; class Holophagae; order Holophagales; family Holophagaceae; genus Geothrix. The sequence continues at coordinate 6,950 of JBBQHW010000054.1, read as the reverse complement.
ATCCAGTCGGATTCGTCCCGCACCTCGAAGGGGTAGGTGAAGTCCCGGTGGGTGAAGATGTGAACGAAGAGGGCGCCGCCGGGCCGCAGCCACCCTGCGATGCGTGCCAGCAGTTCCCGGTGGTTGCGCATGTGCTCCAACATCTCCACGCTAACCACGCGGTCGTAGGTGACCGGCGCGGCGAAGGCGTTCATGTCGGCGGTGAGGATGTCCACATTCGCCAGTCCCCGTTCCGCGGCCCTGGCCAGGATGAAGGCCCGCTGGTCCTTGGAATTGGAGACACCCGTGATGCGGCTGGCGGGGTACTGTTCCGCCATCCACAGCGTGAGGCTGCCCCACCCGCACCCCAGTTCCAGGATGTCCTGGCCATTCGCCAGCTGGGCCCGTTCGCAGGTCAGCGCGAGCATCGCCTCCTCGGCGGCACCAAGGTCAAGGGTTCCCGCTTCAAATAGGGCGGAACTGTACTTCAGCCGGGGCCCCAGGACGAGCTCGAAGAAGCGCGGCGGCACCTCGTAGTGCTGGTCATTGGCGTCCTGCGTATTCACGGCGATGGGGCCCGCGGACCAGGTTGCCAGGTGTTGGCGGAACCGCTCCTGAACGGCTTCCAGGCCGCCGGCGGCCTCCTCCTGCAGGCGCTGGCGCAGGAGTTGGCGGATGCGGAAGCGGAGGAGCGCGTCCGGCACGAGACCGGCGGCGAGCAGGGCGTCGATCATACAGGTGCCTTCGGGAACCACGGGATGAAAGGGGAGGTCTCGCGCTGGTAGCGGGCGTAGTCCTCGGGTCGGCTGCGAAGGCTCTGGGCCTCGGTGTAGGGGATGCCCGTCACCCGCAGCAGGAAGTAGAGCATCAGGGCCGGGCAGAGGACCGCGACCCAGCCCCATGGCGCGGCCAGGGCCAGCAGCAGGTAGGCCACCCACACCAGCCACTCGAAGAAGTAGTTCGGGTGCCGCGACAGGCGCCACAGGCCCTCCCGGCAGGTGCGGCCCCGGGCTTCCGGGCGAGCCTTGAAGCGCCGCAGCTGGCCATCGGCGATGGTTTCGCCGATCCAGGCCCCCAGCCAGAGGGCCGCCGCCGCCCACTCCAGGGGCTGCAGGCCGGGCCGTGGGTTCCACGCGGCCAGGAAGAAGGGCAGGCCGAGGAAGACGCCGAGCAGGGCCTGGCCCTGGAAGAAGAGGAAGAATTTGGCATTGAGGTTGGTCTTCCAGGCGGCGCGGATGGCCTGGTAGCGGCCATCCTCGTGGGGTTCCGTGGCCACGCGGTGCCAGAGGTGGAAGCCCAGGCGAAGGCCGTGCAGCCCGCCCATGAGCGCCACCAGGAGCCGCCGTGGCAGGGGCGCGGGACCAAGACATGCCGCCAGGATCGCCATGAGGGCCAGGCCCAGGGCCCAGCCCACGTCCACCCAACCGGCGTTGCGGGTGCGGCGCTGCCAGAGCCAGAACAGGGCCTGCATGAGGCCCAGCAGTCCTGCCCCGAGGAGAGCTGCCCGCATCATGTGGGCTGGTCCTCGAAACCCCGGGCGGCCGCCGCGAAGATCGGCTGGAGAATGAGCGCCAACAGCACCATCGCCGGAAGGGCCAGCAGCGCCCAGACCACGCAGGCATGCCAGATCCGCGACCAGAAGAGGGTGATGGTGCCGAAGGGGTCGAGCTTGAGGTCGCCCAGCATGGCCGCCAGCGACAGGGGCATGGTCTCCACGCGGAAGAGCCGTTCGCCGAGGCGGATGAAGGGGATGAGCAGGGCCAGCTGCAGTGGGTAGGCCAGGTAGTTGACCACCTGCATGGCGGGTTGGTTCAGCCGGAAGGCGAAGGCTGCTCCCACGCAGAGGAGGGTGGTGACCCCCAGCATGGGAAACACGCCCAGAGCCAGGCCACCGGCCACGCTCCAGGCCAAACCCCGCGGGCTGAGTCCGGTCTTCAGGAGCGCCAGCAGGGGCTCCCAGACGCGCCGCCGCAGCCAGTTCATGCCGCCTTCCGGAGCAGCAGCCGTTCCACGCCTTCGCCTGGCTTCAGACGGGCGAGCTGCAGCAGCACGTAGGCTGCCATGGCCAGGTTGCCCAGGGCGAAGAGCAGCAGCAGCCAGAGCAGGCTGCGCCCGAGCGAGCCTTCCTTGTAGGTGATCCACAGCCAGAACCAGAGGAAGCCGAAGTAGGCGTCGAACAGCGTGGCCACGCCCCACCGGTCGGCCAGTAGGCGCTGGAAGCCCACCAGCACGTTCGCGTCCAGGCTGGCCCAGGTGGTGACGGCCACCATGGCGGCGAACACCAGGATGGAGAAGATCCACAGGGGCCGCATCACCAGGGCTCGTTGAACAGCGCCGTGCCGCCATCCGCCTTGGTGAGCAGCAGCTGCGCGTCCCCGATGAAGCGCTCGGTGAAGGCGCCTTCGCAATAGGCCAGGTAGTAGTCCCACATGCGGATGAAGGTCTCATCAAAACCCTGGCCGCGCACTTCCTCCAGATGGCCGCGGAAGGCCGCGCGCCAGGCCCGCAGGGTATGGGCGTAGTGGAGGCCGATGTCCTCCAGGTGGTGCAGGTTCAGGGTGGTGCAGCGCCCCAGGGAAGCCAGGATCTGCGAGACGGAGGCCAGCTCGGCGCCGGGGAAGATGTGCTTCTGGATCCAGTCGCTCTGCCGTATGTAGTCGGGAAAGCGGCGTTCGTTCATGGTGATGGTTTGAAGCAGGAAGCGCCCTCCCGGCTTCAGCAGCCGGTCCACGGCGCCGAAGTAGGTGTCGTAGTAGGCCAACCCCACGGCCTCGAACATCTCGATGCTCACGGCCTTGTCGAACTGGCCCTGGAGGTGGCGGTAGTCCTCCAGGCGGACGTCCACGCGGTCCGCCAGGCCCGCGTGCTGGATCAGATGGCGGGCGTACTCGAACTGCTCCCGGCTGATGGTGGTGGTGGTGATGCGGCAGCCGCGGGTCTGCGCTGCATGCAGCGCGAAACCGCCCCATCCCGTGCCGATCTCCAGCAGGTGATCGTCGGGTCCCAGTTGGAGTTTCTGGCAGATGAGCTCGAACTTGGCCCGTTGGGCGGCTTCCAGATCCTGGTCGGCCCTTGCGAATACCGCGCAGGAGTAGGCCAGGGTGGGATCCAGCCAAAGCCGGTAGAAGTCGTTGCCCAGATCGTAGTGCTGGCTGATGTTGCGGCGGGAGCCTTCGACGTGGTTGTGCCGGCGTCGGTGCAGCAGTCTGTTGGCAGCCTTGCCCAGGGTGGCCAGCAGTCCGCCACCCTGGTCGAAGGCGGCCATGTTCCGCACCGCGATGCGCACCACCGAGACCAGGTCCTCCGTCTCCCACCAGCCCGCCATGAAAGCCTCGCCCAGCCCCACTTCACCTTCGAGCAGACCGGCCCGAAAGGCCCTCTTGTCGCGGATGCGTCCCCGGGCCCTCAGCTCCGACGCTGGATCGCCGAAGGCATGCACTTGTCCATCCACTTCCAGTTCCAAATAACCCACCCGGATCCCGGCGAGTGCCTTCAGCAGCAGGCGCTGGGCAATACTGGCAATATTGGCAATATTGGCAACATTGGCAACATTGGCAACGCTGCTTAGGCTGGCGGCAGCGGTGGCAGGGGTGGTTCCGAAGGACCGGGATGGGTGAACACCGGTACGCGCTTGATCCATAGCCAGAGGGCCTCCCAGTGGATGGCAGTGAGCACCTTGAGGGTCATCCAGGGGAACTGGACGAGGGTTCTCCTTACGATGCCGGCCGTCCAAGGTTGTTTCTCAAGATCCAGATCGACATCAAAAAACAAATCTAGACGATGGAACTCGGCGATGTGGACCTTCACGGTCTCGCCCGGGGGGGTGAAGGCCCAGCGGTAGCGGCAGTCCATGGGCATGAAGGGGCTGACATGGAAGGCCTTCGGAACGTCGAAGCTGACCCCGCCCGGTCCCTGGTGCCCTTCGGCCACGGGCATCCAGTAGGTGTGGCGCTCCCGCCAAGGCGTGTTGGAGACCTGGGCCATGATCAGGGTCAGGGCTCCGGCTTCGTCGTAGCAGTAGAAATAGCTGACGGGGTTGAAGCAGATGCCCAGGTAGCGCAGGTGCGTGAGCAGGTAGATGGGCCCTGCGGGCAGCTGGTGGCCCTTGGCCTCCGCATCCCGGCGCAGCCGCTCCCGCAGGGGCAGCGCCGGATCGCCGAACTGGTCCTCCTCATGGAAGGCTGCCCAATTCCAGCGGCCATAGCTGAGGAAGGGGGACACCCGGCACAGCTCCGGGATGCGGTCCACATCCAGGAAGGCCATGAACAGCGGATAGGTGAAGGCATGGACCTTCGGCAGCCGGCGCCGATGCCGGACCTGGCCGACGTAGAGGGCGGGTTCGGGGGCACTCACCATGGCACTCCCAGGCTACGGGCGACCTTGGCTCCAGAACGGACACCATCCGCTCGGTATCCGCTGCGCGGATACGCGAGACTTCTCGCGATGGAGCGGGCGCTCACCATCGAACACCCAGGTCACGGGCAACTCTTATTCCAGAACGAAGGCCGTCCTCATGGAACCCGTAGCCCCAGTAGGCGCCGGCATAGTGGGTGCGGCCCTGAACGGAGGCGGGGCCGCTCACTTCGGCCCAGCGGGACTGGGCGCGGATGGCCTCGCGGGTGTAGCGGGGGTGCTCGTAGGCGAAGCGCCCCGCGATGGTGGCGGGATCCAGCAGGTCCTCCGCATGAAGGCTCACGAACCAGTCCTGGCGGGTGGCCAGGGGCTGGAGGCGGTTCATGTGATAGGTGAGCACCAGCCGGTTGGCATCGCCATGCGCGCGGAAGTTCCAGGAGGCCCAGCCCCGCCGCCGGGCGGGCAGCAGACTGGCATCGTGGTGCAGCACCGTGGGGCTGCGGTTGCTGGTGAAGGCGCCCAGCACTTCGCGCTCCTGGGCACTGGAATCCGCCAGCAGGGGCAGCACCTGGTCGCCATGGCAGGCCAGCACCACGTGATCGAACCGCAGGGGCTCCTGACCTTCCATCTGCAGATAGACACCCTCCTCGGCCCTGCGAAGGCTGATGATGCGGGCCCCGGTCACGATCCGCTCGCGGAAGGGCCGGGTGAGGGGTTCCAGGTAGCGCGAGGTGCCCCCAGGAATGGTGCGCCAGCGGTGATGGGTGGTCACGCCCAGAAAACCGTGGTTGTGGAAGAAGCGCACCAGGGTTGCCGCGGGAAAGGCCGCCATGTCGGCGAGGCTGGTGGACCACACGGCCCCAGCCATGGGATAGAGGTACTCGGCCTGGAAGCGCGTGGAGAACCGATGGCGCGCCAGATATTCGCCCAGGGTGGGACCCTCCCCATCGGGCCCTGCCAGCAGCTCCCGGGCGGTCCGGTTGAAGCGGAGCACCTCCAGCCACAACCCGTAGAAGGTCGGATCCAGGAGGTGCCGCCGTTCCGTGAACAGCCCATTCAAGCCGACACTGCTCCAGGGGTGGGCGTTGCCCGAGGCGGCGAAGCTCATGTCGCTGGCGCAGGTAGCCACGCCCAGTTCCTCCATGAGCCGGATGAACTGCGGGTAGTTCACCCGGTTGTGGACGATGAAGCCCGTGTCGATGGGCACGGGACCCTCAGGCGCCTCCACGGTCACCGTATGGGTATGGCCCCCGATGCGGGTGTCCCGGTCGAACACCCAGACTTCGTGGGCCCGGCTCAGCAGCCAGGCCGCAGAGAGCCCTGCGATGCCGGACCCGATAACGGCGACCCGGCTCATGACTTGGCGACGTGCATCGCCGAGACCGGGTAGGGCCGGATGTCCCGCACCACGTGCAGCCAGCTCAGCACCTTCAGCGCGTAGTAGGTGGGATCGATCTCCCACCAGCGGATGCCCTGGCGGCAGCTGGCCTGGTAGTGGTGGTGGTTGTTGTGCCAGCCCTCCCCCAGGGTGATGAGGGCCAGCAGGAAGTTGTTGCGGCTCTGGTCGCCGGTCTCGAAACGGCGCGTGCCCCAGACATGGGTGAGCGAGTTGATGCAGAAGGTCCCGTGCCAGAGCAGCACCGTGGAAATGACGAAGCCCCAGACCAGGGCCTCCCAGGCTCCGAGACCCGTCCAGGCCCCGAAGGCGAAGGTGGCCGCACCCAGAAGCCAGGGGCAGAGCCAGTGGTAGGCGTCCAGGAAGCGCAACTCCGGGAAGCGGGCGAAGTCCTCGATGGATTTGGCATCGTAGTGATCGAAGGCATCTGAGAGCACCCACCCCATGTGGGACCACCAGAAGCCATCCGTCACCGGCGAGTGGATGTCCTGGGCGGTGTCCGAGAACCGATGATGGTGCCGGTGGTGCGCCGCCCACCAGAGCACGCCTTTCTGGGCGGAAGTCTGTGCCACAAAGGCCATGAGGAACTGCGGAATCCGGCCCATGCGGTAGGTCCGGTGGCTGAAGTAGCGATGGTAGCCGGCGGTCACCGCGAACATGCGAACCAGATAGACCACCGCACACAGGGCCACCAGCTTCCAGGAGAAGGCCAGCCAGATCGCCGCCAGGCAGGACAGGTGGAGCAGCACGAAGGAGACCGAGACCACCGTGAACGAGAAGGGCTTGCGCATGGACCGTCCTTGGCAGGCATCCAGAGTACTCCAGGCGGATAGCCCCGGCCGCCACGTCGAGGAATTCATAGGGGTGGTTTCGGTTGGAGGGAGAAGTGGCCGAGTTTGCCGGTGTTCGTGGGATGCACTCGCTGGTTCGTTCCCAGGGACTTCAACCAAGGCAAGGGGGCCGAATGGCCTGGTCTCGGTCGAACCGTGCGGCTACGCCGCACCGCCTCGCGTCGGCGGCACATCTAGTGCCGCCTTGGGCGATGCACTCGCTGGTTCGACCCCAGGGACTTCAACCAAGGCAAGGGGGCCGAATGGCCCGGTCTCGGTCGAACCGTGCGGCTACGCCGCACCGCCTCGCGTCGGCGGCACATCTAGTGCCGCCTTGGGCGATGCACTCGCTGGTTCGACCCCAGGGACTTCAACCAAGGCAAGGGGACCGA
>JBBQHW010000053.1:0-19574 GCA_038324335.1 Holophagales bacterium | reverse complement strand
CTTCAGACTGAACAGTCGTTCGTCGGCGGCCCGGGGCGGACGCCGCATGACATCGGCCTCGGCCCCCTCGGCTTCGAAGATGAGCGAGCAGGAGGGATCGATCACCAGTTCCAGGAAGACGATGTGGATCGGCAGGAGGAGGAGAGGCCAGCCGGGGACGAACACCGGCAGCAGGGACAACCCGGCGATGGGGACGTGCACTGCGAAGGTGAAGGCCACGGCCTTGCGGATGTTGTCGAAGATGCGGCGTCCCAGCTTGATGGCCACCACGATGGAGGTGAAATCGTCATCCAGCAGCACCAGGGCGGCGGCTTCCCGCGCCACGTCCGTGCCCCGGCCACCCATGGCGATGCCGATGTGGGCGGCCTTCAGGGCCGGCGCATCGTTCACGCCGTCCCCCGTCATGGCCACCACGTCGCCGTTGGCCTTGAGCGCCGTGACGAGGCGGAGTTTCTGTTCCGGCACCACGCGGGCGAAGACATTGATGGTCCGGATCCGTTCCGCCAGGGCGGCGTCGCTCATGGCGTTGAGCTCAGGCCCCGTGAGCACTGTTCCAGGCTCGGCGATCCCGGCCTGGCGGGCGATGCTCATCGCGGTGGCCGGATAATCCCCCGTGATCATGAGGACGCGGATGCCGGCGGTGTGACACTCCGCCACCGCCGCCGGCGCCGCCGGACGGACTGGATCTTCCAGACCAAGAAGGCCGAGGAATTCCAGTTCCAGATCGTGGTGGGCCCCTGGCAACTCGCCGGCGGCGTACTGACCCCGCGCTACCCCGAGCACGCGCAGCCCCTGGGAGGCCAGGGCCTCCACCTGCTTGTCGATCCGGTCCCGCTGGGCAGCGGGCAGGTGGCAGAGGTCCACCACCGCCTCCGGCGCGCCCTTGGTCGCCACCGTCACCCGTTGAGGATCGCTGGTCCAGGCCTGGGTGACCGCCAGGAGCTCCGGGGCCAGTGGATATTCCCGAGCCAGGGACCAGTCGGGATGGAGGCGTGCCGTTCCTTTGAGCCAGCGTTCACCCGCTTGATGCAGGGCGAGTTCCATGGGGTCGAAGGGATCTGCCCGGCTGGCCAGGATGGCGCATTCCAGCAGGTCGAGGATCGGATCAGGCAGGGTCCCACCCGCCTTGGCCAGATCCTGGGAATGGCCCTCCACTTCCAGTCGCTTGAGCGTCATCTGATTGAGGGTCAGGGTGCCGGTCTTGTCCACACAGAGTACCGTCGCGGAGCCTAGGCTCTCGATGGCGGGCAAGCGGCGGGTGAGCACCCGACTGCGGGAGATGCGCCAGGCGCCCAGGGCCATGAACACGGTGAGGATGACGGGGAATTCCTCCGGCAGGATCGCCATGGCCAAGGTGATGCCGGCCAGCAGACCCTGCTTCCAGGCCAGGAGGCCGCCGCCCCGGGTGAGGGCATAGACGATCACCATCAAGGCACAGGCCCCCAGCCCCACCTGGGCTAGGATCTTGACCAGCCGGCTCGTTTCCCGCTGGAGGAAAGTGGTCTCGGGTTCCACCTCCTGCAGGGCCTTGCCGATCTTGCCCAGTTCTGTGCGGAGGCCCGTGGCCAGTACCTCGGCCACCCCCTGCCCCGCCGTCACCAGCGTGCCCGAGAAGAGGGCGGGCAGATCGTCGCCGCCGGGCGCCTCGAGCGCCTTGGCCTCGATGGAGGCCACCTTGCGCACGGGCACGGACTCCCCACTGAGGAGGGATTCGTCCACGGATAGGTTGGTGCCCTGCCGGAGGAGGGCGTCCGCCGGAATCCGATCCCCTTCGGCCACCACCAGGATGTCGCCCAGGACCACTTCCCGGCCGGCGATGCGGCGCTGCGCGCCGTCCCGGATGACCAGGGCCCGCGGGCTGGACAGATCCCGCAGGGCCTCCAGGGCATGCTCTGTCCGCCGTTCCTGGACGATGGTGATGCCCATGACCACGAAGACGAAGCCGAGGAGCAGCAGGGCGTCCTGCGGGGAGCCCATGATCAGGTACAGCGCCCCCGCCGTCACCAGCAGCAGGAACATGGGCTCGCGCACCACTTCCCAGGCGATGGCCAGGAAGCTGCGGTCTTCGCGGGAGGGCAGCTCATTGGGGCCCTCGCGGCTCAGCCGTGCCGCCGCTTCCAGGTCCGTCAGGCCCCGGAAGCCCTCGACGGAGAGGCTGGCTGGTCGGGAAGGCCCTGGCACGTCAGGCATGGCGGCAACCTTACTCGCCGAACCGGTGCACGAACCAGGTCTTCACCAGCTGGGTGAGCCCCGCGTAGCAGAGCAGCATGATCGCCAGGAACAGCCAGAACAACCCCGGCAACGGGACGAAGCCGAGGGTGCTGGCCAGCGGCGACACCGTCAGCCAGGTGCCCACTGTGACGATGATGAGCGAGCTCGTGATGAGCGGCCAGCTGGCCCGGCTTTCCACGAAGGGGATCTTGTTGGTGCGGATGACGTGGATGATGAGCGTCTGCGTGAAGAGCGATTCCACGAACCAGGCCGTGCGGAACAGGGGCGCGTTGTGCCAGCAGTTGAAGACGTACAGCATGATGAAGAAGGTCGCGTAGTCGAAGATGGAGCTGATGGGCCCCAGGAACAGGATGAAGCGCAGGATCTTGCCGATGGTCCACTCGCGGGGCTTCACCAGCCATTCCGGGTCCACCTGGTCCGTGGGGATGGTGGTCTGCGAAAAGTCGTAGAGCAGGTTGTTGGTGAGCACCTGGATGGGCAGCATGGGCAGGAAGGGCAGGAAGGCGCTGGCCCCCACCACGCTGAACATGTTGCCGAAGTTGGAGCTGGCCGCCATCTTGATGTACTTGATGATGTTGCCGAACACCCGGCGGCCCTCGAGCACGCCCTGCTCCAGCACCAGCAGGCTGTTCTCCAGCAGGATGATGTCCGAGGCCTCCTTGGCGATGTCCACGGCGCTGTTGACCGAGATCCCCACGTCGGCGGCCTTCAGGGCGGGCGCGTCATTGATGCCGTCCCCCATGAACCCCACCACGTGGCCCTTGCCCTGGAGCGCATGGATGATGCGCTCCTTGTGCGCCGGGACCAGGCGGGCGAAGACACTGGTGGCATTGGCTGCCTCGGCCAGTTCCGCGTCGTTCATCTTCTCGATCTGGGAGCCGAGCAGGAGCGGCTCGACGGGCATCCCCACTTCCTTGCAGATGAAGGTGGTGATGATCTCGTTGTCCCCGGTGAGTACTTTCACGGCCACGCTCAAACCGTTCAGCTTCTTGATGGCCTCAGTGGCCGTGTCCTTGGGCGGGTCCAGGAAGGCCAGGAAACCCAGCAGGATCAGGTCCGACTCGTCCTTGACGGAATAGACCGGCTCGTCCGGGGCGCCCGGCATCTGCTTGTAGGCCAGGGCGATGACCCGGAAGCCCTGGGCGTTCAGGCCGTCCGCCAGCTGCCTGCGCTTGGCATCGTGTTCGGGCAGGATCTCGATGACCTCGCCCTTGACCTGGACGCGGGTGCACAGAGCCAGCACCTCCTCCACGGCCCCCTTGCAGATCAGGGTGTTCAGGCCCGTTTCGTCCTCCACCACCACGGACAGGCGCCGGCGGATGAAATCGAAGGGGATCTCGTCGATCTTGCGGTACTTCTCGTCCGCCTTGAGGTGCTCCTTCAGTTCTTCGTGCTCTAGGATGGCCTTGTCCAGCAGGTTCTTCAGGCCGGTCTGGTGGAAGCTGTTCAAGTAGCCGAAGTGCAGCACCTTCTCGCTGGGCTCACCGTACACGTCCAGGTACTTTTCCAGCACGATCTTGCCTTCGGTCAGTGTGCCCGTCTTGTCGGTGCACAGCACGTCCATGGCCCCGAAGTTCTGGATGGCGTTCAGGCGCTTGACGATCACCTGCTTGCGGGCCATGGCCAGGGCGCCCTTGGACAGGTTCACGGTCACGATCATGGGCAGCATTTCGGGCGTGAGTCCCACCGCCACGGCCATGGCGAAGAGGAAGGCCTCCATCCAGTTGTGCTTGCTCAGACCATTGATGAGGAAGACGGCTGGCACCATCACGGCGATGAAGCAGATCATCAGCCAGGTGAACTTGTTGATGCCCTTGTCGAAGCTGGTGAGCTGGCGCTGGCCCACGATGCTGGCCGCCAGGGAGCCGAAAAAAGTGTGGTTCCCGGTAGAGATGACCACGGCCGTGGCGGTGCCGCTTTCCACGTTGGAGCCGAGGAAGCCGAGGCTCGGCAGATCGAGAGGATTGTCGCCCCCGGCCGGCGCCACAGCAGCCTTGCGCTCCACGGGCAGGGCCTCGCCCGTGAGTGCCGCCTGGTTCAGGAACAGGTCCTTGGCGGCGAGGATGCGCACATCGGCTGGCACCATGTCCCCCGCGGCCAGGCGAACGATGTCGCCGGGCACCAGCTGCTTCAGCGGGATCTCCGCGTCCTTGCCTTCCCGCACCACGGTCGCGGTATTGCTGACCATGGCCTGGAGTTTTTCTGCGGCATGATCGGCCTTCATCTCCTGGAAGAAGCGCAGCACGATGCCCAGGAGAACCATGATGAAGATCACCGCCGAGGCACGATGGTCACCGGTCACGTAGGAAAGCACGCCCAGGGCCGAGAGCAGGAGGACCAGGGGGTTCTTGATGTTGTTGAAGAGCCGCCGGAAGGCGGATTGGCGCTGCTCCCGGGCCAGCTCGTTCAGCCCGTACTGCTTCAGGCGAATCTTGGCTTCCGCCTCACTCAGCCCTGCCAGTTGTGAGCCCAGCTCCTTCAGGACCGCATCGCCCTCAATGCGGGCCAGTTTCAGGAGCTGGGCCGAATCCTGGGCCGTGGCTTCGCTGGGAGGCCTGGGTTGGGGGTGAACTGGGTCCCGCGTGCTGGAGGTGCTGGTCATCGGGCTTCCCCCATCGCTGCCGGTCGAATCATCGAGTTGCTGCTCACTGGACCGGGATCAGGATCTCGTTGCGCCGCAGGAACCAGAGATTCCAAGGCGATGCTCCGGGCGGCTGTCGCTCAAGGGAGTGCCACGGTCATCTTCCCGATGTTCTGCCCCTGGAACAGGCCGAGGAAGGCTGCCACGGCGTGATCGAGCCCCTGGACGACCGTTTCCCGGGGCTGGAGGCGTCCTTCGAGGACGTTGCCGCCCACCTCCAACTCGAACTCGGCCTGACGGTCGAGCCAGTCCCGGACCAGGAGGCCCTTCAGGGTGAGGCGCTTCCCGATGATGTTGAACAGGTTCGAAGGGCCGGGACGGGGCTGTTCATCGTTGTACCCGGTGATGCTGCCGCAGCAGATGATGCGGCCATGCACCCGGAGGGCCGACAGGGCCGCTTCCAGGGACTCGCCTCCCACATTGTCGAAATAGACGTCGATGCCCTCGGGTGCCGCCGCCTTCAACTGGTCGAGAACACTCCCGGAGTGGTAATTGAAAGCGGCATCAAAGCCGCAATCCTCCACCAGGAACTCCACCTTCTCGTCGGACCCGGCCGACCCGATGACCCGGCAGCCCTTCAGCTTCGCCAGCTGCCCGGCAGTGCTCCCCACGGCCCCCGCGGCGCCAGACAGGTAGACCACGTCGTCAGCCTTGACGTCGACCAGCTTCAGGCCGGCCCAGGCCGTCAGGCCCGGCATGCCCAGCGCTCCCAGAAAGACCGACAGGGGCTGGATCTTGGGATTGACCGGCTGCAGTTCCTTGGCGCTGGCGATGAAGCACTCCCGCCAGCCGTAATTGGAAAGCACCTTGTCCCCGGCCTGAAACTGCCCAGCGCGGGACGCCACCACTTCGCCGACGGCTCCCCCCTCGAGGGGGCGGCCCACTTCGAAGGGCGGCACATAGGACTTCCCTTCGTTCATGCGGCCCCGCATGTAGGGATCCACGGACATGAAGAGGTTCCGCACCAGCACCTGCTGATCCTGCAGCGGTCCCAGTTCGACCCTCTCCATGGAGAAGTTCGCTTCGGTGGGCAGCCCCCTGGGTCGCGATGCCAGGCGGATCTCCCTGCTGCTGATCTTCGCGGGTGAAGTGGGTTCCGTTGATGTGGTCATTTGCCTCCCCTTCGATGCCTGCCTAATCCGTCGTTTCCCAGAACCACTTCACCTTGACCTGGTTGTCCACGGAATAGACCCCTGGTGTCGACCAGGCCACGCGCTCGGCCTCTTCCCGTTCGTCGTTGTTCCGGACGATGCCGCTAAGCACCACCTTGTTGCCAGTGGTCTCTACGTGGATCTTCCGGGCATCCAGCAGGTAGTTGCGCTCGAAGGCCGTGAGGATGGTCGTGTTGATGTCTGAGGTCGTCTCCGAGGGCTTGAGGGTGATCAGGTTCGTCACCTCCTTGACGCCCGCCAGGTTCTGCAGGGCGCTTTCGGCGGCGTGTTTCTGATACCACCACTCCACCTGGCCTTCGAGCGTGACCCGGCCATCCCGGACCGAAACCTCGACGGCCCCGGTCGGAACCACGGTGGACCAGTCCATGCGGTTGGCAACCGCCAGGGCGATATCGCCATCTGAGCGGTACTGGGAATCCAGCAGCTTAATGACGATGTCATCGGCCACGGCCCGGACCCCGGCCACGCGCCGGGCGGCCCGCACGGCATTCCACTTCTCGCCGTAGTTGGTGGCGAAGCCGTTGAGCGTCACCACCCCGTCCTGCACCAGGACGCCGATGTCCGTGACTTTCACGGAGGGTTCGAACTGCAGCTCGGCCAGCACGTCGGTCTTCAGTTCGGAATCACTCTTGTCTACGATGGCTGCCATGTCGTTGCTCCTTCACTGCGGGTGGTATTCGGTTCGTGAACCTGTGATTGTTCGTGCTGCCGGCGGCGGCTCACAGCCAGTAGGACAGCAGTCGCGCAAGCCAATCCTTGAAGCGCTGGGCCACTGGGCGTTGCTTCCATTGTTCCAACGTGATTTCGTTGGAATCATGGAGATCGTCCCGGAAGGCGTTCTCCATCTCCTTGCCGAAGCTGTCGCCCATGACGACGACATTGACTTCCTTGTTGTGCAGGAAGCTCCGCATGTCCATGTTGGTGGAACCCACCGTGGACCAGGTGCTATCGATGACGGCGGTCTTCGCGTGCAGCACGGCCGTTTTCAGTTCGTAGACCTTGACGCCGGCTTCGAGCATCTGGAGGTAGAAGGAATGACCGGCATGGGAGGTCAGCCAGCTGTCGGTGACGTTGGGCAGGATTATCTTGACGTCCACGCCGCGCCGGGCGGCCTCCAGGAGGGCCTTCATGATCTGAACATCAGGCACGAAGTAGGCCGCGGTGATGTGGATGGAGGTCTTGGCCCCAGTGATTGCCAGGAAGTAGGCTTTGAAGATCTCGTGGTTGCTGCCGGGCTGGCTCCGGAGTACCCGCACGACCTTGTCGCCTGCCGAGGTAAGCTGGGGGAAATAGTCCAGGTCTGGCAGCTCGCCTTCTTTCTGGCTGGCCCAGTTGTCCAGGAACATCCACTGCAGCGCGGCCACGGCCGGACCTTCGATCTGAAGGTGCGTGTCGCGCCAGCCGAACTTCTTGGCGGCCGAGGCGCGCCGCCGGAACAACGAACTCTCGGTATAGGCCGCCGCGATATTCACGCCGCCGGCAAAGGCCACCTTGCCGTCCACCACTAGGATCTTGCGGTGGTCGCGGTTGTTGATGCGCCAGCGGCCGACCTTGTGCAAGGGGCTCACGGGTTGGAAGGGCAGCAGGCGGATGCCCGCCTGCTGCATGCGGTCGAAGAAGGACTGGGGGGTGCCCAGTGTGCCGACACAGTCGTAGATGATGTTGACCTGGACTCCCTCCTTCTGTTTGGCAATGAGGAGATCGGCAAACTTGATCCCCAGGGGATCCTGGTCAAAGAGGTAGGTCTCCAGGTTGACGGAAACTTTAGCCGCAGACACGGCAGCCATCATGGCCGCGATGGTGATGGGCCCGTCGAAGAGCAGCGTGACCTTGTTGCCTGCGATCAGGGGCCGGCCCGTGGCAGCCTCTTCGAGGCCGGCCAGGAGCTTGGCGTCGACCTTGGAATGACCCAGCCGTCTGGCGAGCACAGAGGCGGCGTCCTTATCGCTCAGGGCCCCCTGCGCGTTCACGACATGGGGCGTTTCGGGTGTGTTGATGGGGGCCTTCAGGTAGTCCAGATCGGGCAGGCGGGCACAAGCGGACAGCCAGAGACAGGCCACCACGATGGGGATCCAGAGGGCCTGGCCCGCGCCCCTGACGGCGCGAACCGGCGGCACATTTCCCGTCGGGATCCGGGGTACCGATAACCAGTCGTTGTTCATGGCGACAGCGTCTGTTTCTGGAACGCCTCCGCTAGGAGCTTCAGTTGGTCCCTCTGGCTCTCCAGCAGGTCCGCGCGCTGCTTTTCGTAGACCAGGTCCAGCTTCTCGTGGAGCAGCATGATCTCCAACTCGGACTTGAGGTTGACCTCGTAGCTGTGTTCCGCGTGAAGGCGGTCCTTATCCGACTGCCGGTTCTGGGACATCAGGATAATGGGAGCCTGGATGGCCGCCAGCATGGAGAGGAAGAGGTTGAGGAGGATGTAGGGATAGGGGTCGAAGGTGCGGCCCCGATGCAGGGCCAGGTACCCGTTGAGGCCCACCCACAGGATCATGAAGGCGGCGAAGAGGCCCACGAAGGCCCAGGAGCCGCCGAAGGTCGTCACCGCGTCCGCGGCGCGCTGGCCGAAGCTGTTCGCGGAGTCCGACTCCGCCGCGACGTTGCGGGCCACGAGCTTCCTCGCTGCGACCAACTGCGCGACCTTCCTGGCCCGCGCGTCCAGCGCCTCGTAGGGCATGCCCAGGAGCTTCGACAGGGTCTCTTCACTCTGATCCATGGCGAAGTCCTAGGTCACGCTGGCCAGTTCGCGGCAGACTTCGGGATGGATGCCGATCTGCTCCGCCCCAGCCATGTGAAGAATGCTTTTCGCCGTGGACACCTGCTCCTCGGTGCCATGGGCGATCACGAGGAACTTGGCCGACTTGACCGCCGTCTCGTACTGCAGACAGCTGTCCTTGGGGATCCCGATACTGTAGAGCGCCGCGGCCAGGGCGCTCAGGCCGCCGACCACCACAGCGCCTTCCAGCGCGGCCACCATCCAGATCACCAGGGGGCCGAACATCACCAGGGAGCCCAGGCCCGGAATGACGAACAGGGCCGAGCCGAACAGCAGGCCCCAGAAGCCGCCCCAGAAGGCACCCAGCTTGCCCCACACCTGCATGCGGTCGCCAGCATTGTAGTACCCGACGACATGCTCCTCGGTATGGACATCCTTGCCCACGATGGACAGCTTCCTCATGTCGAAGCCCGCGTGCTGGAGTTCCTTGATGCTGGATTCCGCCTCGAGGTGGGAGTGGAAAATCGCTACCACGGCGTTCTGTTCGTTCATGGGGTGCCTCCGTGGGTTAGATCGACCGGTCGTCGGACTGGCCTGGTTGCCGAGAGATTGGCCTTGTCCACTGTGGGTTCCCGGGAGCCCCAGGTCAGCCAGGCGTTTAGGGCCTCATTGAAGGGCTCGGGTTGTTCAAAAGCCACCAGGTGGCCCGCCCGTGGGATCAGGGTCAGGTGCGCGTCGGGAATGGCCTTCGCCAGGGCTTTCGACTCGCTGGGCAGGATGAGAATGTCATCGGCTCCTGCCACCACGAGGGTCGGCACCCGGATCGCTCCGACCCAGGCCCCGGCATCGGGCCGCTCGGCCATGCCCAGGAGGGCCCCGATGACGCCCTCCTGGCTGGCTGGCTGCATGAGGTTTCGCACGGCGAGCGCCATGCCAGCATCGGCGTTCGCGGCCGCGAGCATCTTGGGGGCCATGGATTCGACGACGGACGCGATCCCTTCGGTTCGCACCTTCTCGGCGGTGGCGCGGCGCGCGGCGGCCACTTCGGGGGCGTCTCCGCCCGCCTTCGTGCCCACCAGCACCAGGCCCCTGAGCAGCTCGGGAAAGGCCTTGGCGAAGGCCATGGCCACGTAGCCGCCCATGGAATGGCCCGCGAGGATGACGGGCCCCGTGCCCAGGTGCAGCAACAGCGCGTGGATGTCCTCGGCGTAACGGCTCATGAAGACCGGGCCGGAGGAAGCGCCACTCTCGCCGAAGCCGCGCAGGTCGGGAGCGATCACCCGGTATTTGCTCTCGAAGGCCTCCACCTGGTTCGACCAGGCGCCGCGACTGAGGGGGAAGCCATGGATGAAGACCAGGGGCAGTCCCTCGCCCGCGTCAGTGAAGGCGCTCTGGACGCCGTTGGTCAGGGTGAACATCGAATTCCCTCCCGGTTGTGCACTCGTCCCCAGGGGACGCATTGGATTCAGTGGTGCAGGGTGACGAACATGCCCACGGCCGCCAGGAACATGACGGCGGTCGCGGTCCAGCCGAGGCTGCGGAGCCACCCGGAGACCAGGGTGAAGCGTCCCATGACTTTGGCGTTGCCCACCATGAGCATCACCACGACCATGATGGGCACGGCTACGACCCCGTTCACGATGGCGCAGACGAACAGCGCCTTGATCGGGGTCACGTGAAACAGTTTCTGGAAGGTCGGGAAATTGAGGGCCAGGCCGAGCACCGTGGCGGCGGTCAGCACGGCATAGAAACCCTTGGCCTCCAGGGGCTTGCGATCCAGCCCCGTGGGCCATTTCAACGCCTCGCCCAGGGCGTAGGCCGCCGAACCGGCGAGCACCGGCACGGCCAGAAGGCCCGTGCCGATGATGCCCACCCCGAACAGCGTGAAGGCGAAGTGGCCCGCGAAGGGACGGAGGGCTTCGGCCGCCTGGCTCGCGGTCTGAATGTCGGTGACACCGTGGGCATGCAAGGTCGCGCCCGCCGCGAGCACGATGAAGAAGGCCACTGTGTTCGACAGGAACATGCCGGTCACGGTGTCGAACCGGATGCGCCTCAGTTCGCGCGGGGCTTGCTGCGGTTTCGCCTTCAGGGCCTCCTCGTCAGCGTGCTGGCGTATTTCCTCCGTCTCCTGCGAAGCCTGCCAGAAAAACAGGTAGGGGCTGATGGTGGTGCCCAGGATGGCGATGAAGGTCGCCCAGTAATTGCCCTGCCGGGAGAAGGTGGGAATGAGGGTGCCCAGGGCGACCTGGCGCCATGGGATCTTCACGAAGAAGGCGGTGATGACATAGCTGAACAGAACCACCGTCAGCCACTTGAGGTAGTGGGAGTACTTCTCGTAGGTGGTGAAGACCTGGAGCACCAGGCAAAGCGCGGCAAACCCGATGGCATAGAGCAGGGCGGGCCCTCCCACCAGCAATTGCAGGGCCGACCCCATGGCGCCGATATCCGCGCCGATGTTGAGGGTGTTGGCCAGCACCAGGAGGAAGACCACCGGATAGAGCAGCCAGGGCGAGTAGGTGCGGCGGATGTTCCCCGCGATCCCGCGGCCGGTGACCCGGCCGATGCGGGCACTGATCTCCTGGATGGCGCACATCAGGGGAAACGAGAACGGCATCGTCCAGAGTAGGGAGAAACCAAAGGCGGCACCGGCCTGGGAATAGGTCGCGATGCCGCTGGGATCATCATCGGAAGCGCCTGTGATGAGGCCCGGGCCCAGGCGTTCCAGCCACGTCGGGTCGGCCGCAGTCGCGGCGTCGGCGGGGGGGTGTTCTGGCGAGGTCTTCAACGGATCACGTCTTCTGTTTCGTCCAGAGGCCGCGGCCGTTCAGCTCGGCTGTTTCTTTGCCGACGCGGGTTTGGCGTTCTTCAGCTCCTCGGCGGCCAGGCCTGCGGATTCCTTGAGGTCATCCCAGGATTCGCCGAGGTCGTCGGCCACGTCACCGGCCCTACGTTTGACGCGATGGGCCATGGCTCGCATGTCCCGGCGGAGTTGGGGGCCGGTCTTGGGCGTGGTGAGCGCCATCACGACGGCACCTAAAGCGGCGCCGGCGAGGAAGGTCAGCAGCATGGGAGCGAGAGGGGGATCTTGGTGGCTCATGATCGTGACTCCAATTCTGAATCGTGGGTAAGGGTTGCATCCGGGAGAGGCCGTCCAGGGCGCCGAACAGCGCCCTGGACGGATGCGTGCCTCCTTCGGCATAGAGGGCAGTTATTCCCAGTAGGGGGAACGTCCGTAGTACTTGTAGACGTCACGGTTCCACTTCTCGTCAGACATGGAAGGCCAATGCTCCGGATCGAAGCCCGGCGCGGCTTCCAACCGTTCCTTGGGAACGTGGAGGACGTATTCATTGTTCGCCAGGTTGTACTCGAAGGAACCGAAGGGGATGGCGAAGAGCTTCTCCCCCATGCTGAGGAAGCCGCCGAAGGAGACCACGACGTAGGCGACTCGGCCCGTGCTGGGATCGATGACGATCTCCTTGATGTCCCCAAGATTCTCCGCCTTGGGATTGACCACCTTGGTGCCGATGATGCTGGAGGCCTTGACGGGTGAATTGGAGAACATGGAAGGCTGGGACATCGCAGTACTCCTGGGGATGACTGCCGTTTCTGGAGATGGAGCTGACGGTTCGGACCTACAGGCCAGTGCTCTTGACCGGCGTGATGCCCTCACCCGAAACCACCAGTTCCACCCGCCGGTTTTCCTGGCGGCCGTTCGTGGTGTCGTTGGAGGCAATGGGATTCTCCTGCCCGAAGCCCTTGAAGGAGATCGCCGTGGCGGGGACACCCTGGCTGATCAGGTAGTCCATGGTGTTCTTGGCTCGCTCCTCGGACAGGCGCTGGTTCATGCTGCTGCCGCCGGTACTGTCGGTGAAGCCCTCGGCTGCGATGACCAGGCCCTTGTGGGTTGCAAGCACTCCGGCGATTTTCGCCAGCTTCTCGCGGGCGATGGGCAATAACGTGGCCTTGCCACTCTGGAATAGCACGCCGGACATGTTCACGATGAGGCCCCTGGCGGTGGCGCGGGTTTGCAGGATGGTATTGAGCTGTTCCATCAACTGGGTGCGCAGTCCCTCATTGTTCGATTGCAGGCCCTCGTTCCTGGATTGCAGGCCCTCGTTCTTGTTCGCCAAGTCTTGGTTGGTGGAGCGTAGCGCATCATTCTCCTTGGCGGCCATGGCGTTCTGCTGGTTGGCAGCGTCCTGGGCAGCGGTGGCGATGGCCGTGGCACGTCGGGCGGCATTCAGCTTTTCCTGGGCGACTTTCTGTTCCCAGTCGGCCTGTTCCTTGGCCTGCTTCTGGACCGAGATCAGCCGGGCATCTTCGGCCCGCTGGACGGTTTCCCGGGCCACCTGGATCCGGGCCTGCTTGCCACCATCCGGGTTGTCCGCCTGCCTCAGGAAGTTCTGGGCCTTGGCCAGGGCTTCGGGGGCGTAAGTCGCGGCGCCTGCGGCCTCGGCGATGCGCACGGCGTTACGGGCTTCGTAGACATCCAAGGGGACCTTTTTGTCCATGGTCATGGGCGCTGTACCGGTCAGGTTCAGGGTGTACTGGCCCCGCTTCAACAGCTCGTACTTGGCATCGATGAATTCGAAGCTGGGTGCCTCCCGGCCAAATACGTTCTCCAGAACCACCACGTCGCTGGGCTGGCTCACGGCGAAATAGGGCTCCGCGGTAACCACCAGGCCGAAGGTCTTGAGCTGCTCGGTAACCAGAACCTTGCCCTTGCCGTGCTCGACGACGAGTTCACCCAGGTTGGTCGCGCGGCCTTCTGGCGAGATTCCCCAGACCACGTAGGTCAGGAATTCTCCACCGAAGCTGGAGGCGGGTGGCAGGTCCTTGACCTTCACTTTGACTTCCAGCCCCTTACCCTCGCTGCTCACGGTCGCAGTGCCCGAAGCATTCGAGACGAGCGGGGTGCCCTTGAGGTCGATGGTCGCGGAGCGGGTGAGGGTGCGATAGTTGATGGCCTTGGCCGAACCTTGGACGACCACCACCCGGTAGAGGGGAACCGACCCCGGAGCCACGGCCTGGGCAGGGATCTGGGCAGGTGGGGTGATCTGGGTTTCCTGGGCCTGGAGGACCAGCAGTGCGGTGGCGAAGGGAAGCGTTTTCCACATGTTCATGGTCATGCCTTTAGGTTGCACAAGGGTTGGAGGGAGGATGATTCTGGTGAAACCATCAGGCTGGCTCAGCCCCGGAGGTCGCTCACCGCATCCGTTACGCCCCGCTTGAGGTCGTCCACGGCCAGGAGGGCGCGGTCCTTCAGATCATCGAGCGCTTCGCTGGCATCATCGACATAGCCTCCGGCCTTCTTCTTGGCGCGGCGGCCAAGGTCCTTCAAGTCACCCCGGAGTTCGGGGCCGCTCTTGGGCGTGACGAGGGCCATCACCACCGCCCCAAGGGCGGCGCCGGCAATGAAAGTGAGGACCATGGGGCCTTTGGAAGTGCAGGTGGGTGACTCGTTCATGGTGGGTGTCCTATTCGGGTTCTTGCTGGGTTGGCTGGCTCTTGAAAAAGGACAGCACGGCGCTGATCCCTCCAAGAATGCCTCCGAGGTTGCGGGAGGCCGATTCGATGGTGCTGTGGAACTGGTTGTGGAAATTCCTCACCATGCCGCCCAGGTCGCCCATGAGATGGGCGAAGACCGAGATCTCATCCAGGGATGCCTGCAGGGAGGCCGCGATGTGATCCATGCGCAATCGGGAGGCGTGCACATCTTCGGTGATCTGGCCTAGGTCCCGTCGCGATGCGACCAGGAACGCATCCAGGGCCTTGGCCGTCCGCCGCAACTGGAACAGGAGCGGGACCAGCCCACCGGCCAGGGCGATCAAAAAGAGGATGAGGGTGACTTGGAGTGGGGTCGACATCGGGGGCTCCAAAACGGGGGTCATGCCTGCTGGTGCGCGGTCAGCATCCAGAGGGTCTTGTCCATGGCCCAGCTGACGCCGGTGTAGAAATGGGCCGTGTCGTGATGGCCCAGTTTGTTGGAGGTGCGGATGGCCTTGCGCATCCGTCCGGCATATTCGCCGCAGCTAGCAACGAGGTCGTTCAGGAGCACCGGGGTTGCATGGGCCTCGGGACGCTGTCTCGCATGGGTGGTCAAGGCAACATGGATTTGGTGGGTACCCAGGCTGCGGCCTCCCAGACTGATGGCCCGGTTCTCGAAGTCGTCCACGTAGGTGGACAGTTGCTGGTGCAGGTGCTCGAAGACCAGCCGTAACTCGTCAGAGTTCTTGCCCGTGACCGACCTGTGAGCGCGCTGGGTCTGGTAAGCCAGGTCGAGCGTCTCCGCCGTGGATTGGTTCAATAGGGCAACCAGGCTCTTGGTCGTCCTGCCCTCGGCTGGAAAGTCATCGGCAAACAACAGGCTAGGGTTCATGGCTGGCTCCAAGGGCCTCGAAAGGGCCCTGAAGGGATTAGGGTTTCTCGGCGGCACCGTGGACCATGGCTTTGAGTTCGTGCCAGGACTTCTCGGTCGTTTCCTTGGCACACTCCCAGGCTTCGTCGGTGGCGGCCTTCAATCTGCTCAGGTGGACGCCGGCTTCGTCATGCTTGCGCTGCAGGGCGTCGATGGCCTTGTCATAGTTGACCATCGCATCGACCTCGGCGCGCCGGGCCTTGGCCTTGAGCACATCAAGGTCGGCGTCCCACTGCGCCAACTGCGCGTCCAGCTTGCTTTCGTAGACTTTCCGATTCACAGGCACGGCGACTCCCTAGAGGACCCGTCGACCCGAGATGACCCGAATGAGGATGACGACGATGGCCAGCACCAACAGGATGTGGATGAAGCCTCCCATGGTGTAGGCACTGACGAGCCCGACGGCCCAGAGGACGAGGAGAATGACTGCGATGGTCCATAACATATGGGCCTCCTGGAGAGAGATTGCGAGGGTGCCAGCCCCCTGAAGGGATCAGGGGGCCGGCGGAAAGAGATCAGGACTTCTTCACCGTCATCTTGTTATGCACACGCGACACGCCATCGATGTCCTCAGCAACCTTGGTGACAAGGTCGCGCTCGGCGGAACTGCGGGCCTCTCCGTGCAGCGTGACCACGCCGTCCTTGGTGGTCACCTGGGTGGCCAGGGCATGGGTGGACTTGCGGAAGAGGAGGGTCGTCTTGATCTGGGCGGTGATGGAGGCGTCATCCACCTTTTCGCCCACAGTCCGATGGGCCTTGACCGTGGCCTTGTTCGGCCGGTCCACCACGAGGTTGTTGCGGACCTCCATGGCGCCATCAACGTCCTTGGCGTACTCGCCGGTCAGATCCTTCTGGGCTTGGGAGTCGGCCTTGCCGCTGAGCGTCACCACACCATTGGTCGTGGTGACGTCGGTATCCGTGGCGCTGACGTTCTTGTGGAAGGCCAGGACGGTCTTCACCTTCATGGTGATCCAGCCATCGGAGCGGTCCGCCGGCTGGTCACCGATAATGGTCAACTTGTTGTCGACCCGCTTCACGCCTGGCATGCCAGCGACGGTCTCTTCGGCCAGCTGCTTGTGGTACTCGAAGGATACGGTGCCCGTGAGGGTGACTACGCCCTCGGAGGAGGCGACGTTGATGCTGTCGTCCTTTAGGTAGGTCTTGAAGTTGTGGCTGTTCTTGGCGGAGGTCTCGATCCGGTTGTCCAGGTCGGAGGCCTGCAGGGCGGCGCCGCCCGCAAGCATCAGGGTGGCGGCATAGACGATGGCGGTGGGGTGGTTGAGCTTGAACATTCGCATGTTGGATCATCCTTGGTTGGCCTTGGCAGGCGGTTGGGTTAAAGGGATTGCAAGACTGGGCACTGGCGCAGGCCAGTCCCGGGGACTTCAGGCGCGAAGACCGGCCATGGTGGACTTCACACCGGGTGGCGGCCGGTTGCCGGTGGGCTTTTTGACTCCATCCAGCGGCTTTTCCCGCGCATTGGGCTTCCGCGTCAACGGCTCGTCATGCCGGGCTTCATGGTGGGAGCGATCGTCAACCTTCTTGGAGGCGTAGAACGCGAAGAGCGGGGACAGGCGGCGGATGGCTTCGCTTCTCGGTTCCTGGCCCGGCATGGGGGCGGGTGGGTCGCCGGCCGGAACGGGATTGATCTCGGGCTTGGGAGGCTGGGGATCGCCGAGAGGCTTGGGTTCCGGGTCGACATTCTTGGTGGTGGGCATGGAAATCTCCTTACTTTTTGGGATAGTTGATGAGGATGTTGATGCGGCGATTCTCCTGCCGGCCCTCGGCGGTGGTGCTGTAGGCGTAGCGCCGGGTCTTGCCGAAGCCCTCGGCGGTGAGCCGGGAACGATCGATGCCGAAGTTGTCGACCAGGTAGGTCACGACGTTCTGGGCGCGGCGCTTGGAGATCGCCATCGCGTCCGTGGTGCCGCCCTCGAGCATGGTCCCGGCGTGGCCTTCCACCGTCGCGGTGACGGTGGGGTTGGCCTTCAGGAAGTTCGCCACCCTGCGGAGGTCTTCCTTGTGGGCGGGCAACACTTCGTCCTTCTTGGGATCGAATTCGATGTCCAAAGCGATGGTAGTCCGAGCGGGGGCGACCGTGAGGCCTTCCATGTCCGTCACGCAGGCGATAACCGCGTTGATGCGACGATTCGCGCGCCTGCCTTCCTCGGTGGCGTTGTCGTTCAGGGGGTACGTATTGCCGTAGCCCATGGCCTTGAGGCGGGCGCGGTCGATGTGCACCTCGTTCACCAGGTAGGTGACCACGCTCTCGGCCCGGGCCAGGGACAGCTTCATGTTGTGTTCGGGGGTGCCGACGTTGTCCGTGTGGCCCTCGATCACGGCGGTGGTGGCGGGGTACTTGGTCATGAAGGTGCCAACGACCTTGAGCTTCTCCTTGTCGTCGCGCTCGATGGTGTCGCGATCGATGTCGAAGGTGAGGTCGAGCAGCGTGCAGTATTTCTGGGTCTGGTCAGGCGCGGGAACCACGGCCGCCACGGGTTCCACCACCACGACCGGTGCTGGTGCGGGGGCCACGTAGGGCTCGGGTGTGGGCGTATAGGAAGCAGCCATGGGGGCCTTCCGGCCGAACTTGAAGAGCACACCGACGGAAGCCAGGTCGATGTCGCCCTTGCCGCCGACTGCATCATTGATTCGATAGCGTTCCACTTCGGCGCGCATGGCGAAACTGCGGGAGAAGTCGTACTGGAGGCCCGCGCCGAACTTGTAATTGGTATCGCGCTTGCTGGGGTTGGGGTTCCCCACCGTAACGGCGCCGGTTCGCGAGAAGGTGTCCTTGGTGTTCGCATTGGTCACGCCGCCCCGGAGGAACCCCGAGAACTTGCGGGTGAAGGGCAGGCTGAGCACCGCGTCGAAGTTGACGCCCTCAACCTTGAGGTCCCCGTTCAGGGTCCCCAGGGGTTGGGTATTGGAGGTGAAGCCGAACTTGCCGAGGTTGAAGTAGCCGGCCTCGAAAGCGAAGTAGCGGTTGAATTGGTAGCCCCCGAATACCTTGAAGCCCTCGTCATGGTCGCGATCGCTCATGGAGGTGGTGGTCAGGCCACCGTTCAGGAGGCTCTGGGTGATATGGGCATCGTCGATCTTGGATTTGGCCTGGCCAGCGTTGCCGCCGAGATACCAGCCGGAGTCCTGCGCCGAGGCCAGGGGGGCAGCGATGATGGTGAGGGCCAATAGGCCCAGCTTCATGGATGCTCGTGCTGCTTTCATGTGTTCTCCAAGGGAAAGGGAATCGTCACGTTGGCGGTGGGATTAGGGGGCAGGAACGTTTACGGTGTTGGTGTCCAAGGCGATGGTGCCGGCAGTGGCGGCCCCGGACAGGATCCGGCCGTTGATCACGGCGCCGGTCTTGGCCGTTGCATCGCGGCCCGTGACGATGGTTCCGTAGAAGATTGAATTCACACCGATGGTGGCGTCCGAGGTGGGCACCCAGAAGATGTTCTTGGCCTGGGCTCCGTTCACCAAGGTGATGGTGGACGTAGTGGTCAGCGACGAACCGATCTGGAAGACCCAGACGGCGTTCGTGTTGCCGCGGGCATCCATGATCAGGGGCGTCGACACCAGGATGGTGCTGCCGGAGGTGTAGGTGCCGGGAGGGATGCCCAGGGGATAGGCGGCCCCAAGATCGGCGCCGGCCGTCACGGTGGTGCCCGGAGGCAGGCCCTTGGCATACGCATAGGCCGCCACGAGGTCCGTGTGGGCCGCTGCGGCCGCGGCATCGTTGATGTGGATGGAGCCGTTCACCAGACCAGGCGTGGTGATGGTCATGTTCGTGCCGGGAGCCAGGGCCACATCCCCATTGATGATGGTGCGGCCGGTGCTGGTGATGGCGGAAGTGGCCATGATCCCGAAAGTGCCCGCGGACCCCAGCGCCACGGCACCAGGTCCCGAACCGCTGCCGGTGGTGAAGGTCCAGGGGTTGGGGACGATTCCGGATGCCAGGGCATTGCCAGCCAGATCGCGGGGCCCGCTGATGGTGGCCGTATAGGTCGTGTTGCTGGCCAGGTTGGCCGAGGGATTGAAAGTAGCGATGCGCGTCAGCGGATCATAGGACACCACACCCTGGAGGAGGGCGCCTGCGGGCGGTCCACTGGCCTGGACGGTGAAGGTGGCCGAGTTGATGGTGGCGGGGTTCATGGCCTTGCTGAAGGTGGCGTTGATGTTGGTGTTGACCACAACCCCCGTGACCGCATTGGCGGGACTGGTGAGGATGATGGTGGGCTGCACCAGATCGGTGGCGGCGCCGGTGGTGAAGGTCCAGATGTAGGCGCTGGCCGCCGGCAGGGCGGCCTGGTTGCCGGCCAGCTGATTGCCGGCCAGATCGGTCACCGCGGTGGTGAGGGTGGCGGTATAGGTGGTGTTGGCCAGGAGCACGGCCGA
>JBBQHW010000052.1:0-19624 GCA_038324335.1 Holophagales bacterium | reverse complement strand
CGCTTCTCGGCGACTTTCCCCTCCCCGAGCCTGAACACGTTTACACCGCGGATGTGCCAGGGTTGGCCGGCGCGGCGGGTGAAGCTGGACTGAGGATGAGCCGTCGCCTTGGCCAAGGGCGGACGCTTAGGAGGCCTCGGTTTGGGCCTTGCGGCTGCTGATGACGACGTAGACGCAGAGGGCGGTGAGGGCGGCGATGGCGAGCCACTCGCCCACGGCGCCTTCGGCGGCGGCTTCGCTGAGGAGGGGGAAGCCGTCGCGCCAGCGCATCTTCACCAGGGCCGCCACCACGCCCATGATGGCGCCGCCGGCCATGAGGCCGCTGGCGATGAGGACGCCGCGGTTCTCGCGGGCCTTGGCGATGGCATCGGTGTCCCCGGCCTTCTTGCGGTTCACCAGGTGGGCCAGGATGCCGCCCAGTAGCAGGGGCGTGTTCAGTTCGATGGGCAGGTACATGCCCAGGGCGAAGCCCAGGGCCGGCACGTTGAGGATGCGGAGCACCAGGCTGAGCATGACGCCAAGGCCGAAGAAGTACCAGCGCAGGGGCATGGCGGTGGTGCCGAAGACGCCCTCGAGGATGGCCTGCATGGCGCTGGCCTGGGGCGCCGGCACGGCCTTGCTGCCGAAGCCCTGGTGGGCCAGGATCCACATGGCGATGCCCGTGAAGAGGGCCGCCACCAGGGTGCCCGCGAACTTCCAGGCGATCTGCCGGGCCGGCGTGGCGCCGATCCAGTGGCCGATCTTGAGGTCAGTGCTGAAGGCGCCGCTGGCGGCCAGGGCCGTGCAGACGACGCTGCCCACCATCATGGTCACGTACATGCCCGAGCCGCCCCGGAAGCCGAGCTTGAGCATCACCACGCCGGTGATGAGCAGGGTCAACATGGTCATGCCCGAGATGGGGTTGGTGCCGATGGTGGCGATGGCACGGGCCGCGACCGGCGCAAAGAGGAAGGCGATGACCATGACCAGGGCCGTGGCGCAGAGAGCGGGCACCAGGGCCTTCTCGATGCCCAGGCCGAAGCTGAAGAAGAGCAGGGTGAGCAGGCCGGCGATGAGCAGGCCTGCGCCCACGAAGGCGCCGCTGAAGCTGCGGTCCATGCGGGGCACGGCCGCGGCTTCGCGCGTGTCCTGGTGCTTCATGCCCTTCAGGTTGCTGACGATGGAGCGGAGCATGTTGGGCATGGAGGCCAGCACGCCCATGATGCCGGCGCCGGCGATGGCGCCCACACCCACGATCTTCACGTAGCTCTTGAAGACCTCTTCCGGCGCCATCTGGGCGATGAGCTTGGTGCCCGGCGCGAGAATGACGGGCACGTGCTCGCCGATGGCGTGCACGGCAGGCACCAGCACGAACATGCTGAAGAAGCTGCCCGCGGCGATGATGGCCGAATAGTGCAGGCCGATGATGTAGCCGATGCCCAGCGTCGCGGCGCTGTTCAGCAGGTTGAAGTTGAGGTAGCGCTTCTCCAGCACCTCGCCGATGTAGGCGTGGCGGAAGCGGATGGTCTCCGACATGGCCCGGAAGATGCCCACCAGGCCGTCATAGACGCCACCGATGACCGCCGAGATGGCCAGGGTCTTGGCCTGGTTGCCGGCGCTTTCGCCCGTCACCAGGATCTCCGTGGTGGCCGTGGCCTCGGGCCAGGGGAAGACGCCGTGGTTCTCGATCATGAAGTGGTAGCGCAGGGGCACCAGGAACAGGATGCCGAGGCTGCCGCCCAGGAAGCTCACCAGCACCACCTGCCAGAGATGCGGCTGGGTGACGCCGCTGCCGGGGATGGTGGCCAGCATGTAGAGTGCCGGGATGGTGAACACCGCACCCGCCACCACGTGGCCGCTGTTGGCGCCGATGCTCTGGATGATGACGTTTTCCAGGATGGTGTTGCGGCGGCGGAAGAAGCGGCTCAACCCCACGGCCAGGATGGCGATGGGAATGGCGGCCTCGATGCCCTGGCCCACCTTCAGGGCCAGGTAGGCGGCGGCCATGCTGAAGATGGCGCAGAACAGCAGACCCAGGCCCACGCTGCGGGGCGTGACTTCCGCCACGCCGGTTTCTTCAGGCACCAGCGGGACGTAGACTTCGCCGGGCTCCAGGGGCCGCCGCGCATTCTCGGGCAGACCCTTGATCTCCTGTACGGATTCGTCGGACATGACTGGCTCCTGAACAAAATGTCACCACTGAGACACGGAGATCACGGAGCCAAGAACACGGAGAAGAAATGAATTGCTTGGTTATGCTCCGTGGATTTCTCGGTGTCCTCCGTGCCTCGGTGGTGGATCTTTAGGCGGGATAGGCTTCGAGGACGGACTGCACCACGCGGCGCGACAGGCCGTGGTAGCCGGGGCTGGCGGCGGCGAAGAGCTCCCGGGCCAGGGCGCGGGTGCGTGGGTGCTGGCCCAGGGCGCCGTAGAGGGGACGCAGGTACTTCATGCGGCCCACGCGCAGCAGCACTTCCCGGAGGCGCGGAAAGGCCGGCTCGTAGTCCGCGGCGGCGGCCAGGGTCAGCCACTCCACCAGGATCTCGTGGTTGCCGCGACCCATGAGCTGGAAGTGCTCGTCCAGCCAGGCGCAATCGGCGGTCGTCAGCTGGCGGGGCAGCTTCTGGAGGAAGACCTGCAGCTCCGTGGGCTTCCAGGCGGCGATCTGGTTGGCGCTGGGGCGCCCGCCGCTGGCCCAGCTCTCCGCCAGCGCCGTGAGCGTGTCTAGTTGCGCGCTCTTGAAGGTGGGCGCGGTCGCGGGCAGGCCCGGCTGGTCCAGGTAGGCGCGGGCGTTCACGGCCGCCAGGGCGCCCGGGAGCTTGGCTTCCACAAAGGCGCAGAACTGCTCGGTGGTGATGGAGGTGAAGCGGAAGGCGTCGATGTAGTCACGGATGAAGCGGAGGAACTTGTCCTCGCCCACCTCGCGCTCCAGGGCCGCCACCAGCCGCGCGCCCTTTTCGTAGGGGATGCTGGAGAAGGCATCATCGGGATCGATGCCCTCCAGGTGCATGCGCAGCACCGTGAGATGGGGCTCGTTCTTGAAACGGTCGAGGCTGTCTTCCAGGGCCTTCTGGCCCATGGCCCAGCCCAGGGCCGCGGCGTCGTCGCCATGGAGGATGCGCAGGATGCGCCGCTCGGCCCAGACGGTGAAACCTTCGTTGAGCCAGAAGTGCTCCATGCTTGCATTCGTGACCAGGTTGCCGGTCCAGCTGTGGGCCAGCTCGTGGGCCACCACGTCCACCAGGCTGCGGTCTCCCGCCAGCAGTGTGGGCGTGAGGAAGGTCATCCGCGGATTCTCCATCCCGCCGTAGGGGAAGGAGGGGGGCAGCACGAGCATGTCGTAGCGCTCCCAGGGGTAGGGCCCGAAGAGCCCTTCGGCCTTGAGGATCATGTCCTCCACGCCGGCGAACTCCCAGGCGGCGGCAGTCACCATCTCCGGCTCGGCCCACACGCGGGCGCGGGGGCTGAGTTCCCGGGCTTCCAGGCGCCCCACGGCCAGGGCCAGCAGATACGAGGGGATGGGCTGGGGCATGCGGAAGCGGAACACGTGGCGGCCATCCCCCGTGGCCTCGTCCCCGGCGGGGCCCGCGGACATGACAGCGGTGAGGCCCTCAGGCACGGTCACCTCGGCCTGGTAGGCGATGCGGGCCAGGGGCGTGTCCTGGCAGGGCACCATGGTGCGGGCGTGGATCTGCTGGCACTGGCTGAAGAGGTAGGGCGCCACCTTGCCCTCGGTCTGCTGAGGCTCCAGCCACTGCAGGGCCATGGCATCGGCGGCGGTGCGGTACGCGATGGCCACTTCCTCGGTGCCTGCGGGCAGGTCCAGGCGCAGGCGCTGACCCAGGATGGCGTCCACTTCGCCCAGTTCCCAGGGGATGGGGCCGTGGCCGGGCACCTGTACGGAGTGGATCTCCAGGCCCTTGGAGTCGAGATCCAGCGGTCCCGAGACGCCATTGCCGAACATGAGGACCACTTCCCCGTCGATGCGCTTGGCCTTGAAATCCACCCCCAGCTTTAAGCGCAAG
The DNA here is from genome assembly GCA_038324335.1 of Holophagales bacterium. Lineage (GTDB taxonomy): Bacteria > Acidobacteriota > Holophagae > Holophagales > Holophagaceae > Geothrix. The sequence continues at coordinate 15,620 of JBBQHW010000052.1, read as the reverse complement.
CGCCGGGCCCTGGGCTGGGCGGCATCGTAGTAGGAATGGGGATCCGGGCGATGCATGGGAACCTCGTGACAACCGCCCATGATCCCATGGGTGGGCGATTGTAGCAGTCACAAGCGTATGGAAATGCGCGGGCCCCGCGCTGCGGGGCCCGCGTCAGGAATGGCCTTTGGCCATTCTTCTTTTCCTTAGCTGGAAACCGCAGGTTTCCAGCCCGGCGCTACTCCTCGTCAGGGACCAACCCCTCCACCTTCTTTACCTTGATGACGTCCCCATGGTCCTTGACGATGCAGCGCAGCCAGTCCTCCGGGGCCTTGGGATGGGTGACTTCGCCCTTCTCGTTGCGCACATTGCCGTCCAGGTACTTCCAGACGAGGAACTCGCCCAGCTTTTTCCAGCGGGTCATGAGCAGGTCCGTGTTCTTGGCGGCGTACTGGGTGAGGTAGTCCTTGGCCAGGGCCGGATTCTGCTTGTAGAGATCCAGGGCGGTGCGGTCCACTTCGGCCTGATCCGCCAGATAGCCGCCTTCGTATTCGCGCTGCACCTTCTGGACATCCACGATCATGTCGCTCCAGCGGGTGTAGGTGTAGTTGGACACGAAGTTGAAGGTCCAGAAGGCGCTGTCCCAGCTGAACTCGTTGAAATTCCCGGTGCCCACGGCGAAAGCCTTGGGGGCTTCCTTGACGCCGCAGGAGATGGGCACGTAGACGGTGGTGAAGGTGTCGTCCACGCCGAACCAGAGGACGCCACCCACGGCATCGGGCAGCCAAGAGCGGCTCTGGGTCACGAAGGAGAAGCCGGTCTGCTGGGTGCTGATGGCGCGCTCATGGACGTAGTCCTGGCCGTCGATCTTGAAGCCCATGGGCCGCCAGCGGTAGGGCAGCTTGTAGGGGCCCGCCCCCACGTCCTTGGTCATGTCGAACTCGGTGTCTTCGTAGTGATCGCGCATGAGCTCCATGGCGTCGCGCACGTCCAGCTTCTGGTCGGGCTTGATGTAAAGCGGCATGGGCTGGGCGCCCTTTTCGGCCTTCACGAAGTCCATGGAGAGCTTTTGGCTCTTGGCGGCCCGGTTGAAGATGCTCCACACGCGAGCCTCGCAGGCGCGCAGGGCGCCGAAGCTGAGGGGGGCGTAGGCGTCCACGAAGCTGAACTTCCTGTCGTCGCCCTTGAACCAGCCCTTCTCCCGGGCGAAGGGGATGAGGTCCTTGCTGAACAGGGCGGTCTTGGGATCGTTCTGGGGGAACTGGCGGATGCGGGCCTGGTTGGCGTGGGCGCTGATGGTGCCGTCCGGCAGCTTGTGGGCCACCCAGAGGGCGCCGGTCTTGCCCTTGCCCTTGCCGATCATCTCGAGGATCCACACTTCGTTGGGATCCGCGATGGAAAAGCTCTCGCCCTCCGAGGCGTAGCCGTAGGTCTCGGCCAGGCTGGTCATGACTTCGATGGCCTCCCGGGCGGTCCTGGCCCGCTCCAGGCCGATGTAGATGAGGCTGCCGTAGTCCACGATGCCGCTGGGGACGTGCAGTTCCTTGCGGCCCCCGAAGGTGGTCTCAGCGATGGCCACCTGAAACTCGTTCATGTTGCCCACGCGGGTATAGGTGACGGGCGCTTCGGGGATCTTCCCCAGGGCCTTGCCCGTATCCCATTCCACGATGTCGCGGAATTCGGTGGGCAGATGCTTCATGCCCCGCTTGAAGTACAACTCGCCGTAGAGCGTGTGGCTGTCGGCGGCGTAGGTGATCATGGTCGCGCCGTCCTTGCTCGCGCCCTTGGTGATGAGCAGGTTGGTGCAGGCTTCCAGCGCCGCGCCCGCGGCGAGCAGGCTGGCGAGCAGGACGAGAGGGCGGATGCGCATGGAGGTCCTTTGAAGCAGGGTGAGGTCAGAAACGGAGACTGGTGCCGAAGGTGAGATAGGACCTGTTGGAACCATAGTTATGATGGCCCTGGAATGTGAGCTCACTGTTCACGAACCGGGCCTCCAGGGTTGCGTGTGGGTTGAAGCGCCAGCCCGCGCCGGCGCTGAGGGTGAATCCCAACTCGCTATCGGTGTGGCTGCCGGTGTAGATGTTGTTGTTGCGCCGGGTCTCGTTCCAGAGCGTGCCGCCCATGCCAAAGATGCCGAAGAGGCCATGGCGGCTGTTGTCCTCCAAGTGGGGCAGCCATTCGTAGGCCACGGAGTAGGCCTCCATCCGGCTGGTGGAGAACTGCGGGGTCGGCACATAGGTGGTGCCGTTCCAGATATCCCAAATGCCGGTCTGGAGGGGGCGCTTGGAATCCGCTTGCAGGTAGTCGATGCGCAGCCGGCCCAGGTGCCGACTTTCACGGTTGAAATGGATCTGCAGACCCGCCTGGAACCCCGTATTGAAGGAGGAGCCCCAGGTGTCCTGGGGCGACAGCAGGGCCAGCCCGATGCCCATGCGGTTACCCCCTGGATTCTCCTGTGCAGTAAGGCCCAGGGCGGCTAGCGCCAGGAGGGATGTGAGGGGTTTCATGGTTCTAGTTTACCAGATGACCGGGCGGTCCTTTTCGGGCCGTTTCATGGGATCGCCGTCCTGGCACCCGAAGGCCTGGAAGAACTCCGGCAGGTTCGACAGGGGGCCGTTCACGCGGAACTTGGCGGGGGCGTGGGGATCGGTGTTGGCCCGCAGCCGGGTGGCCTCTTCGCGGGTAAGGGTGCGCCACGTTTCGGCATAACCCAGGAAGAACCGCTGCTCCGGCGTGAAGCCCGCGATCTTGCCGACCGCGGCCTTGCCCTTCTGGCTGAGCTTCCAGGCATCCCAGGCGAGCTTGAGGCCGCCCAGGTCGGCGATGTTCTCGCCCAGGGTGAGGTGGCCGTTCAGGTGCAGGCCGGGCAGTGGTTCATAGGCGTCGAACTGTTTTGCCACCAGCTCGGCGCGGACGTTGTAGGCCTGCTCGTCCGCGGCGGTCCACCAGCTCTTCAGGTTGCCATCGGCATCGTACTGGCGGCCCTCGTCGTCGAAGCCGTGGGTCATCTCATGGCCGATGGTGGCGCCGATGTTGCCGTAGTTCACGGCGTCGTCGGCCGTGGCGTCGAAGTAGGGCGGCTGCAGGATGCCGGCGGGGAAGACGATCTCGTTCATGGTGGGGTTGTAGTAGGCGTTGTTGGTCTGGGGGGTCATGTCCCATTCGGTGCGGTCGATGGGCTTGCCCAGGTTCGCCAGGCGGCGCTGGAATTCGAAGCGGCGGGTCTCGAGGACGTTGAGGACGTAGGGTTGGCGCTGGATGTGCAACCTGGCATAGTCGCGCCAGACGTCGGGGTAGCCGATCTTCACGCGGATGGCGGCCAGCTTCTGCTGAGCCTTCACCTTGGTGGGTGCGCTCATCCAGGGCAGGCCTTCGATGCGGGCCTTCAGGGCCGTGCGCAGGTTCACCACCATGGTCAGCACCTGGGTCTTGCTGCTGGCTGGGAAGGCCCGCTGGACGTAGAGCTTGCCCAGGGCTTCGCCCAGGCCGCGATCGGCGGCGAACATGACGCGCTTCCAGCGGGGATGTTGGGCGGTGGTGCCCTGGAGGCGGGTGCCATAGAAGGCGAAGGTTTCCTCCTCGAAGGCCTTCGGCAGGGCGGCAGCGGTGCTGTGCAGCAGGGTCCAGCGCAGGTAGACGCGCCACTGAGCGGCGGGGAGTTCCTGCATCATGCGGCCGAGCTCCGCCAGGAAGGCGGGCTGGCGCACCACGAAGCGATCCGGCACGGCCACACCCAGGGCTTTCAGGTAGAGGTCCACGGGAAAGCCCGGGGCGCTTGCGCTGAGCTGGGCTGGGGTCTGGGCATGGTAGATGGCGTTAGGGTCGCGCTGCTCCACCCGGGTCATGCTGGCCTTGGCGAGGCGGGTTTCCAGGGCCAGGATGCGGTCCGCGTCCTTGGCATCCAGACCGTCCAGGCCGGCGAGGCTGAGCACCTTCGCCACATGGGCGCGATAAGCGGCCAGGAGTTCCTGGGACTTGGGATCCTCCTTCAAGTAGTAGTCCCGGTCCGGGAGACCGAGGCCGCCCTGGGCCAACATCATGGAATAGCGACTGCTCTCCTTGTCATCCTGCTCGACGCTGAAGGAGAAGGCCGCGATGACGCCGAGCCGGTGCAGGTCCGCCAGGACCACCGCGAGGCTGTTGGCGTCCTGGACCGTGTCGATGCGGGCGAAGAGCGTATGGAGGGGGGTGATTCCCTGGGTTTCGATGCCCGCCTGATCCATGCCGGTGGCGAAGAAATCACCGACCTTCTGGGCCTCGGTACCAGCGGCCGCCTTGGTGGCGGCGGCCGCTTCCAGGATCTCCTTCAGGAGCTGGTGCGTGTGGGCATCGATCTCCTGGTCTACGCCATAGCGCTCGTACTCCGCGGGGATCACCGTGCGCTTGGCCCAGGCGCCCACGGCGTACTGGAAGAAATCCTGGGTGGGCTTCACGGAGGTGTCCATGTTCGCCGGATTGAACCCCTTGTAGGCCAATTGGGCGGACAGTGGCGCCGACAGGGGCGCCAGCAGCGCAAGAACGAGCAGTGCCGATCGTTTGTTCATGTCATTTCCTTTTCTATCTCTGGAAGGCGCAGCCTTCCAGAGCAGGAACTACCAGATGGCCGGACGAACCTTGCTGTCCCGCTTCATGGGCTGGCCATCGGCGCAGCCGAAGGCCTCGTAGAACTCCGGCAGGTCGGACAGGGGGCCGTTCACGCGCTGCTGGCCGGGGCTGTGGGGATCCGTCTTCAAGCGCACGGATAGCGCCGCCTCGCGGATGTGGTTGCGCCAGACGGTGGCGGCGCCCAGGAAGAAGCGCTGGGGGCCCGTGAAGCCGTCGATGGTCGGAGGTACGGCCTTGCCCTTCAGGCTGTTCTGGTAGGCGGCGTAGGCGATCTTGAGGCCGCCGATGTCGCCGATGTTTTCGCCCAGAGTGAGTTTGCCGTTCACATGCTCGCCCTTGAGGGGTTCGTAGGCATCGTACTGCTTCACCACGAGGTCGGTGCGGGCCTCGTAGGCCTTCTTGTCCGCTTCGGTCCACCAGTTCTTGAGGTTGCCCTCGGCGTCGAACTGGCTGCCGCTGTCATCGAAGCCGTGGGACATCTCGTGGCCGATGACGAAGCCGAGCGATCCATAGTTTACGGCGTCATCGGCCTTGGGATCGAAGAAGGGCGGCTGCAGGATGCCAGCAGGGAAGACGATCTCGTTCATGGTGGGGCTGTAATAGGCGTTCACGGTGGGAGGCGTCATGCCCCATTCCGTGCGGTCGATGGGCTTCCCTAGCTTCTGGAGGTTCTCCTGGATGCGGAAGGCAGTGGCCCGGCGCACGTTGCCGAAGAAGTCGTCGCGCTTGACATCGAAGGCGTAGGACTTCCACTTGTCGGGATAGCCGATCTTGACGCCGAAGGCATTGAGCTTCTTGATGGCCTGCTGCTTGGTTTCGCTGCCCATCCAGTCCAGGTTGGTGATGCGCTCCCGCAGGGCCAGGCGCAGGTTCTCGATCATCTCCAGCACCTTGGCCTTGGCTTCGGGCGGGAAGGCCACCTTCACGTAGAGCTGACCCAGGGCTTCGCCCAGGGTGTTGTCGGCAGCGGCCTCGATGCGCTTGGCGCGGGGTTCCCGTTCCGGCGTGCCGTTGAGCACCTTGCCGTGGAAGGCGAAGGCCTCATCGCCGAAGGCCTTGGGCAGGAAGTTGGCGCTGGCGCTGAGGGCGTGCCAGCGGAGGTAGGTGCGCCACTGCGTGGCGGGCACCTCGGCGGCCAGCTTCCCGAAGGCCTGGAAGAAGGAGGGCTGGCTGAGGTTCAGGTCGGCCTGCTTCACGCCCCGGGCCTGGAAGTAGTCCTTCCAGGCGAAGCCCGGGGCCTCGGAGTCAAGCTGGTCCAGGGTGCGCTTGTTGTAGGTCTTCTGGGGGTTCCGCTGTTCCACGCGGGTCCATTGGGCCTGGGCCATGCGCGTCTCCAGGTCCAGCACCACCTTGGCTCGGGCCGCGGCCAGGGCGGGGGCGTCGCCGGCCAGCTCGAACATCTTCGCGACGTGGAGCTCGTACTTGGCGCGGATGTCCTTGCTGCGGGCATCGTCCTTGAGGTAGTAGTCCCGGTCGGGCAGACCAGTGCCGCCCTGATTGAGGTAGCCCAGGTACTGCGTGGAGGCCTTGGCGTCCTGCCGCACGAAGAAGGCGAACCCTCCGGGCAGGCCCTGGGCGTGGAGCTTGGCGAGCAGGGCAGGGAGCTGCTTCACGTCCTTCAGGCCCTCGATGGTGGCCAGGGCGGGCTTCAGGGGCGCCAGGCCGCGCTGATCGATGGCGGCCTCGTTCATGCCCGAGGCGTACAAGTCTCCCACCTTTTGCTGGACGCTGCCCTTGGCCCAGGTGGTCTTGGCGCTGGTCTCCTCCAGGATCTGCTTGAGGATGGCGCGGTTCCGCTCGCTCACTTCCTCAAAGGCGCCGAAGCGGGGCTTGTCAGCGGGAATGGCGTGGGCCTTGAGCCAGCCGCCGTTGGCGAAGGTGTAGAAGTCCTCGCAGGGCTTGATGGTCGTGTCGAGATTCGCGGGATCCACGCCGGGTTTGCCCTGGGCCACGAGGGAAAGGGCCGCAAGACCCAGGCAGAGGCCAAGGGAGGCGCGAAGGGGGGCAGTCATGGGTAACCTCGTAAGATGAGGGTTAAAGCCTATCAGGAAGGCTGGCGAAGCGGCGTAGCGATATGTGGCCCTTTGTGAAGGGCCACATTCTGCAAGGTCCTGGGCTAGAACCGGACGGTAACGTTCTCGCCTTCCTTGATGTGGACGGTGTCGATGAAGCGGACCTGGCGGGCGCCGTAGGTGAGGATGAGACTGGAAGTGCGCAGGCCATGGCCGAAGTGGCGCACGCCATCCAGCAGATTGCCGGGGGTGACGCCGCAGGCGGCGAAGACGATCTGCTTGCCGGGGCAGAGGTCGTCCGTGAAGTAGATGCGGCCGAAATCCACGCCCATGGCCTCGGCCTTCTCGCGGCTGGCGGTGTTGGTGTCCACCTTGAGGCGGCCCTGGATCTCGCCATTGAGGCACTTCAGGGCGGCGGCGGAAAGCACGCCTTCGGGGGCGCCGCCCGTGCCCATGACCGCGTGGATGCCCGTGCCGCTCACGGCGGCGCTGATGGCGGCGCTAAGGTCGCCATCCCCGATGAGCTGGATGCGGGCGCCGGCCTTCCGGATGTCAGCGATGAGCTGCGCGTGGCGTTCGCGGTCGAGGACGGTGACGGTGATCTCCGACACCCGGCGGTCGAGGGACTGGGCGATGATCTGCAGCGTCTCGTGGACCGGCGCGTCGAGGCTCACCTTGCCCTTGGCCGAGGGCCCCACGACCAGCTTCTCCATGTAGAGGTCGGGTGCATGCAGGAGGCCGCCCTTCTCGGTGGCGGCCATGACGGCGATGGCGTTGGGGGCGCCGGTGGCGCAGAGGTTGGTGCCTTCCAGGGGATCCACCGCGATGTCTACCTGCGGATGGTCTCCGTCCAGATCGGCACCCATGCCGACCTTTTCACCGATGAAAAGCATGGGCGCCTCATCGCGCTCGCCTTCGCCGATGACGATGGTGGCATCCATGCGGACCGTCTCCATGGCCGTGCGCATGGCTTCCACCGCCAGTTTGTCGCTGTGCTTGCGACGGCCGTGGCCGATGGACGAGGCGCAGGCAATGGCGGCTTCTTCGACCACTCGCAGGAATTCGAGAGAGAGGGTCTGTTCCATGGGGTCGCTCCAGGTAAGGCTTGTCAGGCCAGGCGGTTCACGCTCTGGCGGATCCAGTCGAGAAAGGGTTCGGAGCCCTCTTCGACCGGGAACATGAGAATTTCCGGGACTTCGTAGGTATGCAGGTCGGTGATCACTTCCGAGACCTGGGGGAAGAGCGCCGTGGTGGTCTTGATGATCAGCATGACCTCTTCATCCAGGTGCGTTTCACCCTTGAAGTAGTAATAGCTCTTGATGCTGGGAAGGATGTTCACGCAGGCTGCGTATCCCTGGTCCACCAGGGCGGCCGCGATGGTGAGGGCCGTCTCCTCGCTTCCGCAGGTGGTCATGACGGTGCAGACATCGGTCATTGGGTGAGCTCCCAGTCCGGCGGGCGGAACCCTTCATTGTAGCTTGGGAACAGGGAGGCCGCGGATCACGAAAGGGCTGACTCACGATGGCTTTATGTCGGAGTGTGGTCTGACCACTTGGCCTGAGGGACAAAAGGGCAACAGTCCTGCCGCTCTACGTTGGTGGGGTTGCGACCCACCCGAGCGGGATTCGAACCGCGCCTGGCTGCGCCAGTCGCCGGTCCCGCTTCGGCGTGCCATCAAGTGGCGCCTCCACAAGCCCACTCGGAGGCTCGGCCGTTCCCCCCTTGGGTTGGTGACTCACCCCAGCGGGATTCGAACCGCGCCTGGCTGCGCCAGTCGCCGGTCCCGCTTCGGCGTGCCATCAAGGCACGCCTCGGGCGGTCCCACTCGGAGGTCCGAATCCTCTCGCCCGGCTTCGACCAGAAAAAGGGGGGCCATTTGGCCCCCCTTTTTCTGGTCGGGGCGAGAGGATTCGAACCTCCGACCTCTCGGTCCCGAACCGAGCGCTCTACCAGGCTGAGCCACGCCCCGACGAAGGTTAGACTGTACTGGAAAGAGGCGGGTGCGTCCAGCTTCGCTCTAATCGGATTCGAGCCCGAGCCGGACGCGCTCCTTGTGGCGGGCCTCGAGCAGCCGCAGGGCGCGGCGCAGGGGATCGGGTTCCTGGACAGGTGCTGGGGTTGCGACGGGCGGGTCACAAGGCGCGATCTGGAGGCCGACGAGGTTCAGGCCGAGGGCACGTTGAATGCGGTCGCGGATCTGGGGCCAGACGGCGGCGGCGGCCTCGCGCAGGGGCGCGATGCGGGACAGTTCCCAGCAGCCCATGACGAGGATGTCGCGCTCGACGCGCAGGGGGCGGGTGCGGCTCGCCAGGGCGGGGCCCACGACAAAGGGCCAGGCCTGGCGCAGGCGGGCTTCGGCCTTCTGGTTAGGCAGGCGGGCACCCATGGGCACGAGGCGCAGGGAACGCCTCATGGCGTCCAGCGGGGCGGTGGCAGGGGCGCGCAGGCCCGCTCGCCGTTGAGCAGGAGGGGTGCAGCCAGGGTGGCTACCATGCTGCTGGTCTCCACTTCGAACAGCGGCTGCAGCAGGTTGTGGAGGTTGCCACCCTCGCGGAACAGCACCTCATCCACACTGCGCACGCGACTGGCGGGAATGGCGTTGGTCTCGCACATGGCGAGCACTTCCCCCACCGTGCTGGCCTGGGTGCGGGCCTCGATGAGCGCGACGAGTTCCTCGCGATCCTTCACCCGGCCGCGGTTCTTCTTCCATTCAGGACGGGCCTCCAGGTCCAGACCCAGCCACAGGGCCAGCACTTCGAACTGGCGGTCGCTGCCCACGCCGATGGCCACGTCCCCATCGCGGCAGGGGAAGGACTGGTAGGGCACGATCTGGGGATGGGCATTCCCCCAGCGTCGGGGCGGCGTGCCGGTCATGAGGGCGCCCGCCGCCACGTTCACCTGGCTGGCCAGGGCGACCTCCATGAGGGGCACCTCGATGTGGAGGGCTTCGCCGGTGCGCTCCCGGTGAAGCAGCGCCGCCTGGATGCCGTTCGCGCAATAGAGCCCCGCCAGCACGTCCACCAGGGCCACGCCCACCTTCATGGGCCGGCCCTCGGGTTCGCCGGTGATGGCCATCCAGCCGCTTTCGGCCTGGATGATGAAGTCGTAGCCGGCGCGGCGGGAAGCGGTGACGTCTGAGGCAAAGCCCCGCACCGAGGCCAGGATGAGCTTCGGGAATTTCGCGTGGAGGCGCTTCCAGCCAAGGCCCAGGCGGTCCGCGGAATCCGCGAGAAAATTCTCCACCAGCACATCCGCGTCCTTCAACAGCTCGAAGAGCGTCTCGCGGCCCTCATCCGTGTGCAGGTCGACGGGACGGCTGACCTTGCCGCGATTGGCGCTGCGGAAGTAGGCGCTCTCACCGGAATCACTATCGAAGGGCGGACCCCAGCCCCGGGAGGGATCGCCATCCGGGGGCTCCAGCTTCTGCACCTCCGCGCCCAGGTCCGCCAGCAGCTGAGTGGCGAAGGGACCGGCGAGCACGCAGGACAGGTCCACGATGCGGAAGTGGGACAGGGGCTTGGGCATCGAGGTTCGGTTCTCCAGGGATCAGACTACTTCACCTTGGAGCACAGCCTGGAGCAGGGAATCAGCTGGCGGCGACCATCCGTCGGTACGCGGCACTGAGGGTGGCGGCGATTTCCTGGGGAGCATGCCCCAGGAAATCCTGGCGCTGCATGAGGTGCACCAGCTGGCCATCCTTGAAGATGGCGGCCTGGGGGCTGGTGGGCATGGCGCCCTCGAAGTATTCCCGGGCCTGGGCCGTGGCCTCCTGCTCCATCCCGGCAAAGACCGTGACCAGGTGATCGAAACGCAGGCCCGGGGATCGCAGGGCCTCGGCGACGCCGGGCCGGGCACCGGCGGCAGCGCAGCCACAGACGCTGTTCACCAGGAGCAGGGTGGTGCCGGGTCGCTGCAAGGCAGCGTCCACCTGCATGGAGGTCAGAAGCTGTTCGAAGCCGACCTGCACCAGCTCATCGCGCATCGGGGCGACCATCTCTTCGGGGTAGTTGGACACGCAAACCTCCAGTGGACTTCTGATGTTAAAAGTTTACCAATCAAGTCAAGATTGGACCATTCAAGCTCTGGGGAGAAACCATGCGATTGATGCTGTTGGGGGGAAGTCTCAGGCCGGAGTCCTTGAACGCCCGCCTGTTGCGCCATATGGCGGCAGGTCTGGTGACTCGCGGGCATGAGGTCGTGGCCTTCACGGGAGAGGCCCTGCGCCTGCCCTTGTACGAGGAGGGCCTCAGCCCCACCCCTGCCATCAGAGTCCTGCATGAGGCTCTCGGCGGGGTCCAGGGGCTGGTCATCGTGTCGCCGGAATACAACGCGGGCATTCCCGGCCACCTGAAGAATGCCGTGGACTGGCTCAGCACCCTGAAGCCCAGCCCCTGGACCGGCCTGCCCGTGCTGCTCTGCGCCGCCAGTCCCGGCGCCTTCGGGGGCGCCCGGGGCCTCATCACCTGGCGGACCACCCTGGCCAACATGGGTGCGCTGGCCTTTCCTGAGGCGCTCACGGTGCCCCATGCGGATCAGCAGCTGGACAGCGACGGCGCCCCAACGGACGCCCGCACCGCCGCCTTGGGGACCAAAATCCTGGACGGATTCCTGGCCCTGGTGGCGCAACTGAAATCCTAGGCCTGAGTTCGTGCCATCCTTGATCATCCTTTCGGAGCCGCCATGAAGTCCTTCTTCAAGAGTTTCTTCGCGAGCTTGCTGGCCCTGATCGTGGCCGGGGGCCTCGCCTTCGTGCTGGTCATCGGTCTGGTGGCGGTCCTGGGCGCCTCGGGCAAGCCCGCCGTGCCGGGCAAGGCCGTGTTGGTCTTCGATCTGGGCACCAGCCTGACGGATGGGGAGCGGGATCCCGAACCCGGCGAGGCCCTCAGCGAAGCCCTGGGCGGTCGCGGCGGCCACAGCCAGGCCCTGCCGGCGGCCATCGAAGCCCTGGACCGGGCGGCCTCCGATTCCCGCATCACCGCCTTATTCATCACGGGCAACCTTCAGGGCGCGGGCCCCGCGCAGCTACACGAGCTGCGGTCGGCCATCCAGCGCTTCAAGGCGAAGAAGCCGGTACTGGCCTACAACCTGGGTTGGAGCAAGCGGGACTTCTACCTGGCGGCTGGTGCAACCACTGTCTTCATGAACCCCTTCGGCGAGATCGAGGTAAACGGCCTGGCCAGCGAACCCATGTTCTTCGGTGCCGCCTTCAAGAAGTACGGCATCGAAGTGCAAGTCACCCGGGTGGGCAAGTACAAGAGCGCCGTGGAGCCCTTCATCACGGACCGCATGAGCGAGCCCAACCGGGAGCAGATGCAGAAGCTGCTGGACGACATCTGGGACGAATGGAAGGAGAGCGTCGCCAAGGACCGCAGGAAGACCCCCGTCGACCTTCAGGCCATCGCCGACGAACAGGGCATGCTCGAAGCGGAGGATGCCAAGAAGCTGGGCCTGGTGGATCGCATCGCACCCTATGACGAGGTGCTCGACGAATTGAAGAAGCTGGGCGGCAAGCAGGCGAAGGACAAGGATTTCCCCCAGATCACCCTGGCCACCTACGCGGGCATTCCCGGCGATGCCAAGACCGGCAAGACCCGCATCGCCGTGCTGGTGGCCGAAGGTGAGATCGTGGATGGCGAAGGCAAGTCCAGCCAGATCGGTGGCGAACGCCTCAGCCGCGAGCTGCGCCGCCTGCGCCTGGACGAGCGCGTCAAGGCCGTGGTGATGCGCGTGAACAGTCCCGGCGGCAGCGCCTCGGCCTCGGAACTCATCCAGCGCGAAGTCATCCTCACTAAGAAGGTGAAGCCCGTGGTGATCTCCATGGGCCACCTGGCAGCCTCGGGCGGCTACTGGATTAGCACCTACGGCAGCCGAATCTTCGCGGAGTCCAGTTCCATCACCGGCTCCATCGGCGTCTTCGGGCTGCTGCCCAACGTGAAGAAGCTGGCCAACGAGCACGGCATCACCTGGGACAGCGTGCAGACCGCGAAGCTGGCCAATCCCATGACCCTGACCCGCCCCAAGAACGACCTGGAATTGAACCGGATCCAGGGCCTGGTGGACCACATCTACGAGCAGTTCGTGGCCAAGGTGGCCGAGAGCCGGAAGCTGAAGGTGGAGGCGGTCAAGGAGATCGCCCAGGGCCGGGTCTGGTCGGGCCGGGAGGCCGTGAAGCTGGGGCTGGTGGATGAGCTGGGCGGCCTGGGCGATGCCCTCAAGCACGCCGCAAAGCTGGCCAAGGCCGAGAACGACTTCTATGTCGTGGGCCCGGAACGCGAACCCGATGCCTTCAGGGAACTGCTCAAGAACATTGGCCAGGGCAAGCCCCGCAAGTTGGCCAAGCCCGGCCCGGTGGATGCGCTAACCGAAGCCTTCAAGGTCCAGTTCGAGCGCCTCTCGGCCTTGAATGATCCCCAGGGCGTCTACGCCCGCCTGCCCTTCGAACTCGATCTGAGATAGATGGATTCATCCTCCTTCATCTCGGCCATCGTCCTGCTGGTCCTGGTCACGGATCCCCTGGGCAACATCCCGATCTTCATCGGGATCCTGCGCCAGGTGGATCCGGCCCGGCGGCAGCGGATCATCATCCGCGAGGTGCTCTTCGCCTTCGCGATCCTGGTCTTCTTCGCGCTCTTCGGCCAGCGGGTGCTGAAGCTCATGCACCTCACGGACACCTCGCTGGGCATCGCCGGTGGCGTCATCCTCTTCCTCATCGCCCTGAAGATGGTGTTCCCCAATCCCGGAGGCCGGGGGGTCGATCATCCCATCCACGGGGAGCCCTTCCTGGTGCCCCTGGCCATCCCCTTCATCGCCGGGCCCTCGGCCATCGCCACGGTGCTGTTGCTGGTGAGCCGGGAGCCCCATCGCCTCTGGGAATGGCTGGGCGCGCTGTCCGTGGCCATGGCCATCTCGGCCGTGGTGCTGGGCTTCGCGGAGAAGATCGCGGATTTCTTGGGTGAGCAGGTCACCCTGGCCTTCGAGCGGCTCATGGGCCTGGTGCTGACCGCCATCGCCATCGAGATGCTGCTGGCCGGCATCGAGAAGTTCGTGCTGCAGATCCGGGCGGCCTAGGAGCCTAGCACTTCCGTTTGAGGCTGAGTTCCAGGATGAAGGTGGCCACGGGCTCGAAGCTGCCATCCGGTGCCTTCACTGCGGCCTGGATGGCCATGGGTTCGGTGATGCGGTCTTCCGAGGCCAGGGCGCGTCGTACCTGGTCCTGGATGGCTTCGCCGTCCTCGCAAATGAAGTAGACATCGCTCTCGGGGCGTTTCAAGAACGAGGCCTGGAAGGCTTTGAAGACGAGGGAAACCTGGCCGCCGGACCGCTTGATCTGATCCATGGCCAGCAGGCCCCCGGCGCAATCGGCGCCGATGGCCAGGGCGCCGAAGTACATGGACCCGAGGTGATTCCGGGTCCAGCGACGCAGGGGAATGCGAACCACGCAGCGGGTCTCGCTGAGTTCCACCACGCTGGGATGCACCGAGGCCAGCAGGGGGATCTTCAGCCAGCCGAACAGGCGCATGCCCCAGGTCTGCTTGAAGCGGTCCAGGGCCGTGGCCACGGTTCAGTCCCCGACCAGATTCACGTCGAGCAGGCCCTCGGGGGGATCCAGCTCCAGCCGGCGGTTGGGCAGGTCCAGGGTCCACCAGGACTTGATGTAGGGGATGTCGCGCTGGCCGGTGCAGCCGGGTCGCAGATCGCGCATGACCACCATGTCGTAACCGGCGGGACCGGAGTCCAGGCGGAGCACCTCGCCCACCTGTCGGCCCGCCACGAAGACCTCGCAGCCGATCCACTGGTGGCGGAAACTCTGGCCTTCAGGCAATTCCGCGGCGGCCTCGGGCATCCACAGCGCCCACCCCTTGAAGGGTTCGGCAGTTGTGCGGTCGGGCAGGTCCGTGAAGGCCAGGCAGGGGCGCTCCTGATGCCAGCGGAACAGGCGGAGGGCGGCGGGTCGGGCGGGCGGTTCCGCCTCGCCTTGTTCCAGATCCACCTGGGGCGGGGCCAGGACCAGGCCCGGCATGCCCAGCAGGCGATCGGGCTCGTCCATGACCGAATGGAACAGGAACTCGCCCTTGAGTCCCTGGATTTTCGCGAGGTGGCCAGCCAGCAGCATCGGTTCAGGCTCCTAGGCTTCCCTGGCGGGCTTGGCCCGACCTGGAAGCGGGGGCCCGGGGGGACATCGCGGGCGAAGCGAGCAGGCGGTCCCCCCGGACGATATTAACCTTCGTCTTCGTCGTAGAGTTCCAGGTCGACGATGAGGCCGGCCTTTTCGCCAGCGGTCTTGCAGAGGGTTCGGAGCGCGGAGATCATGCGGCCGTGCTTGCCGATGATGCGGCCGCGGTCCCGCTGATCGGCGAAGACCAGCACGTCGCGCTTCCGTCCCTCGCCGGCGACCTCGACCCGAAGGGCGTCGGGGTGGTCCAGCAGCGGGGTCAGGACGTCGCGCAGGAAGGCTTCGAGGTTCATGGTCGCTCCTGGAACAGAGAAAGCCGGACCTAAGCCCGGCTTTCGTGAATGTCGGAAACGGGGCTAAAGGACCTGGTTCTTCTTGAACAGGTCGAGCACGGTCTTGGAGGGCTGGGCGCCCTTCTGCAGCCAGGACTTGGCCTTCTCGACGTCGATGCGCACCGCTTCGCCGCTCCCGGCGATGGGGTTCACGAAGCCCAGCACTTCCAGGGCCTGGCCCGTGGGAATGCGGTCGTTTTCGGAGACGACGATGTGATAGAAGGGGCGCTTCTTGGCACCATTGCGAGCGAGACGGATGGACAGCATGGACACTCCCTGCGCGAGAAAGTGTAGCGCGGAAGGCCCCATCTCCCAAGTGTTAATTGGCAGCCTGCCGACCAAGCAGCGGGGGCCCGGGGGGACATCGCGAGCAGAGCGAGCAGGCGGTCCCCCCGGACAGAGCGAGGCTGGTTGGGCGGGTTCACCCCGACCAACCAGCGGGGGCCCGGGGGGACATCGCGAGCAGAGCGAGCAGGCGGTCCCCCGGGACAGAGCGAGGCTGGTTGGGCGGGTTCACCC
>JBBQHW010000051.1:0-20963 GCA_038324335.1 Holophagales bacterium | reverse complement strand
CACCCAAGCATCACCATGGGCCTCCTAATGCTGGGCGCCTCCGCTCTGTTGACGCTGGTCGTCGGGGTGGCCGGGAGTCTGCGGGTGCTCAATGCCAAGCCCATGGACGTGCTGCGGGGTGAGTAAAGCGCCAGGGCAGGGGTGGGGAGGCCCTGCCTGCCCGGTGTGCCGCTCTGCGAGAGGGGTAACTTCGGTGGCTGCGCGGCAGCGTGATCCAGTGTCAGCGGCATGCAGGTTTTCATCCAACGCAACGCAGATGTGGCAACAGAATTCTCTGGCAGAGGAGCCATGGGTAATTTACCGACCAACCAGTTGGTAACCAATTCGTTTCCAAGAATTCACAGGGCCGTCGAATGGTCGCTGTGTCGCGTATCACAAGGGTGGGAACCTTCCCGGATTTCATTGGACACTGCTCCTCAGGCCTTTTAGGTTGAAGGCAAATGATCCACTACCGGAGTTGCTGTCAAGACCTCGGAACCCCTGGTGGATGCCCTTCAACGTATCCCCCCCCCCCAACCCTCCTCAAGGAGAACACCCATGAAGATCTCTCGCCTCGCTGGCGTGGCCGCACTGCTCACCGCCGGGTTCGCCCAGGCCCAGACGCCCTCCATCAAGCTCGATGGCGTTCTGTTCGAGTTCTGGGAAACCCAGATGATGGACAGCAACCTGCGCACCAACTCAACGGCTGCAGCTGGCGCCTCCAAGTACTACGGCCTCGACAGCCGGTTCCAGGAGAACACCTTTGCGGTGAAGCGCGCCGAGTTCTACTTGGGCGGCACCGTCACGGACCAGATCTCGTGGGCCGCGATGTTCGATCCCAACAATGCCGCCAACGTGGTGGGCAACAATATCCTGCAGGATCTGGTCATCACCTGGGCCCCGGTGAAGGGCTTCAACCTCAAGGCCGGCCAGTTCAAGATGCCGACCGTCTATGAGTCCACCTTGGTGGGCGCGCGGGAGATCCTCTTCTTCGACCGCAACCAGATTGCGCGCACCTTCGGTGAGCGGCGCGATCGCGGCGTCTGGGCCAGCTACGGCTACGGCGATGCCAAGGGCTTCCAGGGCAAGCTGAATGTCGCCATCTCCAACGGCACCACGGATGACGGCAGCGCCGGCAAGAACAACGACGGCAACGCCCAGAAGGACTACATGTTCCGCTTCGAAGGCGCCTACAGTTCCGCCCACAAGTTCGGCTTCTACTATCGCGAAGGCGTCACCAACCTGAAGGATTCCACCTTCTTGGCCGGAACGATTCCTGCCTCCTGGACGGTGGGCGCTCCCTCGGCCCAGCAGATCAAGGACAACAAGGACAAGACGACCCTCGAGGGCATCTACTACGCCTACAAGACCGACAAATGGCAGATGAGCGCTGAGTATGCGACGGGCCTCCTGGGCCGCCGCTTCCCCACCTTGTTCGCCTCTGCTGCGGCCCCCCTCCGGGAGCACCTGGACCAGAAGTTCGCCGGTTTCGCCGTGGACGGCGCCTACAAAATGGGTGCCCACTGGCTGACCGCCCGCTACGACACCATGAACTACAACTCCGGCGACAACTGGTACACCGCCACCAGTCCCTACGTGAACACCGTCACCGGCGCTGACTTCAGCCCGAAGTACACGGAAACGACCGTGGGCTACAACTACGTATTCATTCCCTCGAAGCAGTCCGCCGGGAAGCTCAAGCTGAACTACATCATGCGCAGCAAGAATTTCCTGTCCCCCCTGGCCGCTGCCGGCCAGACCACAGAGCAGGGTGGCAACAGCATCGTGGCCTCCCTCATGGTCTCCTACTGATCCGGCTTTCCTAGCTGATCCTTGCTAGCACTAGAACCACGGGACTCCTGGGTCACAACCCAAGGGGTTCCGTGGTTTTTTAGGTGGTTTCAGGTGTAGCATTAATTTCAACACCCACCCATATCTTCTTTGTTCTGGAGCAGCCATGCGCAAGCACCTCCTCACCTTCGGCGCCACTCTGGCGCTATCTCCCTGCCTGATGGCCCAGAAGATCGGCGTCATCAATTCCATGAGCGGCCCTGAAGCGCCCATCGGGGAGACCATCACCAATGGCATCAAACTCGCCGAGGAGGATCTGAAGAAGCGAGGCATCCACCTGCAACTGGTCTGGGAGGATGACACGGGCAAACCCCAGATCTCCATGGGTGCCATGGAGAAGCTGACCACCCGGGACAACGTGGTGGGGGTGGTGGGGCCCTACACCTCGGCCTGTTCGAATGCCGTGGCCAAGCTCGCGGAAAAGTACAAGGTTCCCCTGCTCATCCCTGCCGCCGCCAAGGAGGAGATCACCCGTCAGGGTTACCAGAATGTCTTCCGCATGAATGCCCCGGCCGATCGGTACGCTTCCAGCCTCATCGACGCTGCGGTGTCCATGGGCAAGCCGAAGACCATTGCCTTCATCTACGAGAATACCGACTTCGGCACCTCCACCTCGAAGACGGCCAAGGATTACGTTGCGACCAAGGGCATCCAGGTCGTGGCTGACGTGTCCTATCCGAAGGGTTCCGCGGACTACCGATCGACCCTGGCCCAGATCAAGTCTAAGAATCCCGACCTGGTGTTCATGGTCTCCTACGTGGCCGATGCCATCCTGCTCATGCGGCAGTCCAAGGAGATGGGTCTCCAACCACAGGCCTTCCTTGGCGCCGGTGCGGGCTTCACCACCACGGAGTTCGCCAAGGAGTCGGCCATCTCCGAGAACGTCATCTCCTGCACCCAATGGACCAATGACGTAACCTGGCCCGGTGCCAAGGACTTCGGCAAGCGTTACAAGGCCAGGTTCGGCAAGGAGGCCACCTATCACGCTGCCTGTGCCTATGCCTCGATGGTGATCATGGCCGAGACTGCGAAGCAGGCGGGTGGTGACCGCGTTAAGACCCGGGAGGGCCTGAAGGCCGGAAAGTGGAACGGCATCATGGGCGAAGTCAAGTTTGCCGACTATGACGGCTTCACGAACCAGAATAACCACCAGATGCTGGTGCAGCAGATCATCAAGGGTGACTACGAGACAGTGCTGCCGGCCCAGTTCGCCACCAAGAAGGCGGTCTACCCCTTTCCCAAGTGGAAGTGAGTTGACGTTGTCTGGGGGCTCGCTGCTGTATGCCTCCATGTTTCGGAATGCTTCGGCATTGCTCCCACGCGCGGAAGCGCGTGGACATGGAGCTTCCCTCCGGGCCTCCTTGCCCCTGTTTGGCCGAGCCGCACTGGGGCTCCCTTTCCCCGAGGTCTAGACGCCCATGGCTGTCTTTCTGCAATCCCTCATCAGCGGCATCCTTATCGGTGGTGTGTACGCGCTCATCGGCATCGGGCTCACGCTTATCTTCGGAGTCATGCGAGTCATCAACTTCGCCCATGGGGACATCCTCATGGTGGGGATGTACCTCACCTACCTGATCTTCACGCTGCTGGGCATCGATCCCTTCGTCTCCGTGTTGATCACCTTCCCCCTGATGTTCCTATTCGGCGGTTTCCTCCAGAAGGTCTTCATCAACCGGGTGCTCAATGCCCTGGCCCAGAACCAGATTCTCTTGACCATCGGCCTGGGGCTCATCATGAGCAACACGGTGATGTTGATCTTCACGTCCGACTACAAGATCCTCACCACCTCGTACTCCTCGGCCTCCATCAAGGTGGGTGGTGGCATCTCGGTATCCACCCCGCTGTTGATCTCCTTCCTGATCACGGCCGCCATCACCGCGGCCCTCTACTGGTTCCTGCTGAAGACGGACACCGGCCAGGCCATCCGGGCCACGGCCCAGGACCGAGACGCAGCCCAGCTCATGGGCATCAACGTGAAGCGCATGTCCATCATCGCTTTCGGCCTGGGCTCCGCCCTGGCGGGCACGGCCGGGGCCCTGATCTCTCCCACTTACTACATCTTTCCCCAGGTGGGCGGGATCTTCACCCTGAAGGCCTTCGTCATCACGGTACTGGGCGGCATGGGCAGCGTGGTGGGTGCCACGTTGGGGGGCGTGCTGATCGGCATCACCGAATCCCTGGGCGCGGTCTACATCTCTTCCGGCTGGAAGGACGTGGTCGTCTTCGTGCTCTTCCTGCTGGTGCTCCTCTTCAAGCCCTCGGGCCTGATGGGCAAGTCGCGGACCTAGGAGCATGTCCATGTCATCGAAAGGGGCTGCATTGACGGCAAAGGGCTTCCAGGCAAGGAAGCGGGCGCAGGGCGGTGCGGGTTCACCGTTCAAGCCCGGTGACGCCGCATGGGAGCCCTTTGCCATCAACCCTTCGGGCTGGGGCGGCAGCCGTCGGGATGCTGCGTCAGGCTCCTCGTCCTTGGAACCACCAAGGCCTTCGTCGCCTTCCTTGCCTCCCTCGGCTGGCGCCCCAGTGCAGCCCCCACCCATGACGTGGACTTGCTCCTAGGGAGATCACCATGAACAAGACCCTCATCAAGACCCTCCTCGGCCTCAGCGCCCTGGCCTTGCTTCTGGCCGTCCCCCGGTACGTGCAGAGTCCCTACGCCTTGCACATGATGATCCTGCTCTTCATGAGCGTGGCCCAGGGGCAGAGCTGGAACATCCTGGGTGGCTACGCCGGGCAGCATTCGGTCGGCCACGCTGCCTACTTCGGCGTGGGGGCCTACACCACCATGATGCTCATGCACTCCAGGCAGATCGCCCCCTGGTACGGGGTGTGGTTCGGGATGGTGCTGGTCGTGATCGTGGCACTGGCCATCGGCAGCATCTGCTTCCGGTTGCGCGGTCCCTACTTCGTGCTGGCCTCCATTGCCGTGGCGGAAATCCTCCGACTGTCCGCCATCAACCTGACCACCTTGACCAATGGCGCAGAGGGCATCCTGGCCACGGAACTTCCCGCCTTCAAGATCGGTGGAACCGTCGTCACGGACTTCGTGACCAAGGTTCCTTTCTACTACATCGGCCTCTTCCTGGTCTTGCTCACGCTGGCAATCACCTACTGGATCCAGCATTCCAAGCTCGGCTATTTCTTCCAGGCGATCCGCGAGGACCAGGATGCGGCCCACTCCCTGGGGATTTCCATCTCGCTGTACAAGAACATCGGTCTGGTCATCTCAGCGGTGCTGACCTCCCTGGCGGGAAGCTTCTACGGCATCTACGTCGGTTTCGTGGATCCCGGCACGGTGCTGGGACTGGATGTCTCCGTCCAGATCATGCTCATCTGCATCATCGGCGGCATGGGCACGCTTTGGGGTCCCATGCTGGGCTCCCTGGTGCTGGTGCCCCTCTCCGAGGCGTTGCGCAGCAATCTGATCACCGAGGGGTTGGTCAAGGTAGGCATGGTCAGCGCGGATTCGAAGGTGGGGCTCTTCCTTAAGGAGAACCTGTCCCACGCCCACGTGCTGCTCTACGGCATCCTCGTGGTGCTCGTGATCCTGTTCATGCCGGATGGCCTCATGGGTTTCGTCAAGAAGCTGGCCACGCGCCGCCAGCGGGAGGCGGTTTGATGGCCATCCTGGAGATCCATAACGTCAGCAAGTTCTTCGGCGGTCTCGCGGCCAACTCCGATGTTTCGTTCTCCGTGGAGGAGGGCATGATCATGGGCCTCATCGGGCCCAACGGCGCCGGGAAGACCACCCTCTTCAACTGCATAACTGGCTACTATCCACCGTCCAGGGGCGAGATCCTATTCAATGGCCGACGCATGAACGGGCTGGATCCGGACAAGGTCTGCATGCTGGGCATGGTGCGGACCTGGCAAAAGGTCCGTCCCCTGGCGAAATTGTCCGTGGTGGACAACGTGATGGTGGGTGCCCTGGCCCGCACCTCTTCGTTGAAGGTCGCCCGGGAGATGGCCATGGAGCAACTCAAGGTGGTCCGTATGGAACACAGATCCGACTTTCTGGCCGGTGGCCTCCCCATCGGGGAACGGAAAAAGCTGGAGGTGGCCCGGGCCCTGGCCACCCAGCCGAAACTGCTCCTTCTCGATGAAGTCATGGGTGGCTTGAATCCGGCTGAAAGCGAAGAAATCATCCAGCTGATCCTCGACATCAAGCAGCGCGGCCTCACTCAGATGGTCATCGAGCACGACATGAAGGCCATCATGCGCATCTCCGACCGCATCGTCGTCCTGACCTCGGGAGAGAAGCTGACGGAAGGTTCTCCGGAGGAGGTCGTCAACAACGCCGAAGTGATCAGCGCCTACCTGGGTGAAGCCCATGCTTAAGATTGAGAAGCTCAACTTCGCGTACGGTGACCTCAAGGTTCTTTGGGACGTAGACCTGGAAGTGAACCAGGGCGAGATCGTCACGGTGGTGGGTGCCAATGGCGCCGGGAAGTCCACGACCCTCAAGAATATTTCCCGCCTGGTGAAACCCACCTCTGGGACCATCACCTTCGAAGGCAGGGACCTCGGCCGGATGCAGCCCCATCATGTGGTCGAGACGGGACTCATCCAGGTTCCGGAAGGTCGGCGAATCTTCCCAGAGATGACCGTGCTGGAAAACCTCCGGATGGGCTCCTACGTCAAGGCCACACGCCCGGACCGGCAAAAGAACATCGACTGGGTGTTTGAGTTGTTTCCGCGTCTCAAGGAACGGGAGAAGCAGCTGGGTGGCACCATGTCCGGTGGGGAACAGCAGATGCTGGCCATCGCTCGGGGGCTCATGGCCAACCCCAAGATCCTCCTGCTGGACGAGCCCTCCCTGGGTCTGTCCCCCCTGCTGGTGAAGAACATTTTCGACATCATCACCGGCATCAACCGCCAAGGGGTTACCATTCTCCTGGTGGAGCAGAATGTCTACCAGTCCCTCCGCATTTCCCACCGGGCCTACGTCATGGAAACCGGTCGGGTGGTGCTTACTGGCAAAGGCGATGAGCTGCTCAACAACGACCATATCAAGAAAGCCTTCCTGGGCATGTAAGGAGACCCCCGATGACCACCGTCGAAAAGTGGATGACCAAGAACCCCGTCACCATTGATCAGGATGCCTCGATCATCGAAGCCATCCACCTCATGAAGGAGAAGGGCATCCGGCGCCTGCCCGTCATGACCAAGGGCCGTTTAACTGGGCTCATCACCGAGCGGATGATCAAGGACTACACGCCGGGCAAGGCCACCTCCCTGGACACCTGGGAAGTGCACTATCTGCTTTCCAAGACGTCCGTGAAGGACGTGATGAACGCTGCCCCCGTCACGGTCACGCCCGACGTGAATCTCGCCACGGCCGCCCAGCTCATCCTGGAGCATAAGCTCTACGGCCTTTGCGTCGTGGATGCCAAGGGCGACCTGGTGGGGGTCATGTCCGTCGGGGACATGCTCCGGGCCGTGGTGGAATTCGAGCAGATCGCCAAGTAACGGCAGGCTGCGGGAATGGGTTGACCCTGTCTCCAGTTCCCCGGGAAGATCGAAGGGCAAACCCCTTCTGAAGGAGGCCCTTTGAGCCCAGCTCAACGCTTGCGTGACATCCGCGACGGCTTTGAGCGCCCCTTCTGGGTGGCCAACGTCAGCGAGTTGTTTGAGCGGCTTTCCTACTATGCGGCCTTTGCCTCCCTGGCCCGGTACCTGAACGAGTCGCTCGGCTTCCCCACGCAGGATGCCAGCAGCCTGGCCGGGCTGTTCGGCGGTCTGGTGTGGTTCCTCGCCGCCTTCGGAGGGGCCTTCGCGGACCGCCTCGGCTTCCGCCGCGCGCTCTCCCTGGCCTACCTGATCCTTAGCTGCTCCTATTTCCTGCTCGGATCACTCGGTTCCTCCTGGATGGCGCCCATCCGCGGCACGGTGCCCCTCGGCGTGCTCGTCGCCTTCTTGCTGATGCTGCCGGCCCTGGGCATCGCGCTGGTGAAGCCGGCCGTGGTCGGGACAACAGCGAGGGCGTC
Organism: Holophagales bacterium; assembly: GCA_038324335.1. Taxonomy (GTDB): domain Bacteria; phylum Acidobacteriota; class Holophagae; order Holophagales; family Holophagaceae; genus Geothrix. The sequence goes on along the minus strand of JBBQHW010000051.1, from coordinate 13,146 downwards.
CAAGGACAATGTCCGCTCCATCGGCTACTCGATCTACTACACCCTGGTGAACATCGGCGGGGCCGCCGGCCCCTGGGTCGCCTCGTATGTCCACCGGCATATGAGTGCAGAGTACGTTTTCCGCGTGGCTGCAATCAGCGTGTTCGTGATGTTCTTCGCGGTGCTGCTGATGTTCAAGGAGCCGCGCAAGGCCGGCGACGCGCCACCCCCCTCCCTGGCGGAAACTGGCAAGAACTTCATCACGGTGCTCTCCAACCCGAAGTTCATGCTGTTCCTCCTGATCTTCACGGGCTACTGGGTCGTGTACTGGCAGGAATTCATCACGCTCCCCCTCTACGTCGTGAAGTACGTCGATCCCAAAGCGGACACGGAACTGCTGCTGATGACCGGCCCCCTGGTGGTGATCTCGCTGACGGTGCTGCTCAACCTGGCCACCCAGAAGATCGCCTCCGTAAAGGCAGTCACCATCGGCACCTTGATCTCGTCCCTGGCCTGGATCGTGTTGATCTTCATGCCGACCGTGACGGGCGTGATCATCACGCTCATCTGCGTCGCGCTCGGCGAAATCGTGCAGTCGCCGCGCTACTACGAATACATCTCGCGGCTTGCCCCCCCGGGCCAGCAGGGCACCTACATGGGCTTTGCCTTCCTCCCGATCGGCCTGGGTTCCTTGATAGGCGGCTGGTTCGGCGGGAAACTCATGCATCACTTCGGCGAAGTGAAGCGCCAGCCCACCGGCATGCTATGGACCATCATCGGAGTGGGCGTGCTCACGGCGGCGCTGCTGTGGGCCTACGACCGCATGCTGCCCGCTAAACCAGATGAGGCGGCGCCAGTCTAAGCGGTTCTTCAGCTCAGAGGTGCGTGGAGATGAAGGTCCACCGGGCCTGATGGACGGCCCAGATCTGTTCGGGGGTGCGCGGCCCGTGGGCTGAGCCCGGCAGCAGGACGAACTGGACCGGATGTCCGGCCTTCTGGAGGGCGTCGATGAGCATGATGCTGTTCTGCGGGTGCACGTTGTCGTCCAGGGTGCCGTGCAGCAGCAGCAGCTGGCCGGACAGGTTCTTCGCGGCCTTCAGCACGGAGCTGGCTTCATAGCCCGCCTTGTTCTCCGCAGGCAGGCCCATGTAGCGCTCGGTGTAGACGCTGTCATACAGGCTCCAGTCGGTCACCGGCGCGCCCGCAATGCCCAGCTTCCAGGCCTTGCTGTGGGTAAGGGCGTAGGTGGCCATGAACCCGCCATAGCTCCAGCCATCCAGGCAGAGCCGGTCCAGGTCGGCCCAGCCCTGGGCCTTCAGCCAGGCCAGGCCATCCAACTGATCCTGCAGCTCCTGCGCTCCCAGATTTCCGTGCACGCCAAAGGCGCTGGCCAGGCCCTTGGCCGAGGCGCTGCGGTTATCGCAGACCCACACCGCGATGCCCTGCTGGGCCAGGAACTGGAACCAGGGCATGCTCCGGCTCCAGCTGTTCCGAACTTCCGGAGCTCCTGGGCCGCCGTAGATCTCCTGGAACACGGGGTACTTCCGGGAAGGGTCGAAACCCACGGGCAGGATGAGCATGGTCTCCATCTGGAAGCCGTCGCGAGTCGGCACCTTCTGGAAGCTGACCTTGCCCTGGGCGACGGCTTTCCAGGCTTCGCTGGGATTGGCGTCGATGAAGCGCAGGAGCTTGCCGGAGCCATCGTGCAGCGTCTGTTGGGGCGGATGGTGGATGTCGCTCCAGGTGTCCAGGAAGGCCGTGAAGGTGGCATTGAACCGGACCCCGTGGGTGCCGGGGCGCTCCGTCAGGCGCCGGAGCCCTTTGCCGTCGAGTCCGATGCGGTAGACATCCAGGCCGATGGGACTGCGTTCCGTGGCGTCGAAATAAAGAATCCCTCTGTTTTCGTCCAGGCCGCGCAGCTTCCGGACATCCCACTCGCCCGCCGTGACGGCGTGCTTGAGACTCCCCGCGGCATCGTACCGGTACACATGGCAATGCCCCGTGCGATTCGATTCCCACAGGAACCCGCCATCAGCGAAGAACAGGGGCAGATCGCCGAAGTGCTCGGGATCCACCCAGGCGCCGCCCTGCTCCCGCACGAGCAGCCTGGAGGCCTGGCCCTCAAAGCGGCGCAGTTCCATCCAGGACTGGAGGCGGTCCGTCTGGATGGCCACCAGGTGGCCCCGGGGATCCCAGGTGACGCGGGTGATGAGGGTCTCCCGGCCGGCGTGGGCGTCCTCCATCCAGGTGGTGTGGCCGTCCAGGCTCACCACCCCGAGACGGGCCATGGGGTTGGGATCGCCGGCCTTGGGATAGTGGGCGACCTGCGCCTTCTGGGGCTGGAAGCGGTCGTCCATGAGGGTGAAGCGGGGCACCCTGGTGTCGTCCAGGCTCAAGTAGGCGATCCGCTTCGAATCCGGCGACCACCAATAGGCCTTGGCGCCCCGGGCCCGGCCGTAGATCTCCTCCTGGTAGACCCAGTCCAGGCGGCCATTGAAGACGTTCTCGCTGCCGCCGGTGGTGAGCCGAATCTCCTGGGCCGTGCCGACGTCCACCCGGTAGAGGTCATTCCCCCGAAGAAAGGCCACCTGGGTGCCATCGGGACTGAAGGAGGGTTCTGCGGGCTTGCCACTGGCCAGTCGCCTGGCCGAAGCAGCTTTCAAGTCCAGGCAGAAGAGTTGGTCCGCGACTTCCAGCAGGAAGCCTGTGTGCTGTTCGTTCCAGAGGTAGGTCCCGCGCCCCAGGGCCAGCCTGGCGTCGGTTTCGGAGACTCCCGCGGCCACCAGCGCGGCCTGCACTCGGCTCGACTCAAGCAGGGGCTGCGCGGCTCCGGTGGTGGCATCCACCCGGAGGAGGGTGGTCTGCTCCCCCTCCCGGCGGGTCTGCAACAGGGCGCCGTCGGGCAGCCAGTCCAGCCGCGTGGTGGGCATCCCCACATAGGTCTTCTTCTGGGTCGGGTGGGCGAGGGCTTCGAGGGTGAGGCGCTCTGTGCCCTGTCCCAGCAGGCAGCTGGCGAGCAGCAGGCAGGCCAAGGTGGTGCGGAAAGACATGCAGGCTCCGGGGAGAACCCTATGTATATCGCAAGGTGAGGCCTTGTTCTCCCTCAAAATCTGGAGAATGCGCTAGGGGCTCAGTTGGGCAGGTGGGGCCGGGTGAGGTTCCTGTGCCCCGCAGAGGTCACCAGCAGGTTGTCCTCGATCCGGATGCCCCCGCAGGGGGTCAGTTCGTCGATAAGGGTCCAGTTGAAGCGGGCCTTGTGCTCGTTCTCCCGGAAGGGCCGGAGCAGCATGGGGATGAAGTAGAGTCCCGGTTCCACGGTGAACACCTGATCCGCCTCGATGGTCCGGGTGGTGCGCAGGGTGGGGTGCTGGGGCGGCGGAGGCGTCGGGGTGCCGTCCGGCGCCCCCTGTCGGCCGGCCACATCGTGCACCTGGATGCCCAGGTGGTGCCCAAGTCCATGCGGGAAGAAGGCCCGGCTCAGGCCTTTCTCAACGGCCTCCTCGGGCATCGCGTGAAGGATGTCGGCCTCCTTCAGTAGACCCGCAATGAACAGGTGACCCTGGTGATGGAGGTCGCCATAGGACAGCCCCGGCTTCACCAGGTCGCAGAGTTGGAGCTCGAGCTTTTCCATGCCCGCGATGAGGGCCTGAAAGCGGCTGTCGCAGCGGGGCCCGGCCAGGGTGCGGGTGATGTCCGCGGCGTAGCCGCGCACCTGGGCGCCCGCGTCGATGAGCAGCACGGCCCCATTCCGCACCTGCCGCTTGCCCTCGTAGTGGAGGGTGGCGCCCTTTTCATTGAGGGCCACGATGGTGCCGTAGGGCAGTTCGTGCTCCACGACGCCAGCCGCCTGCACGTAGGCCTGGTGGATCTCTAACTCGCTCGCACCTGCCTGGAACGCGGCCCGGGCGGCCACGTGGGCGCCGGCGGCGATGACGGTGGCTTCTTCGATGCACTGCACCTCGTAGGGGGACTTGGTGGTGCGATGCCAGTCGAGGTGCGCCGTGAGCTGGGTGGGATTCACTTCGAGGCCGGCGGCACTGGCCCGGTCGGTTTCGTTGCCGATGTAGGCGGCGCGGCTCAGGGTGCCCAGCCTCTGCCAGACTTCATCGACCGTCCCGGCCTCCTCGATGTCGAACTCGGAAGCCCAGAAGGGTTTCCCCAGGGGCAGCTGCTCGTACCAGAAATCCTCGGGGGCGAAGCGGATCAGGCGGGGGCGCTGGCCCGGACGCACCACCAGCACGTGGTGGGGACCGGTCATGGGACACCAGTGGGCGAAGTGGGGCGTCGGATGGAAGGGGGCATCCTGGTCGTCGGCGAAGTGCGTGTAGACCTTGCCGCTCGAAATCACCAGGGCGTCATGGCCCGTCTGGGCCAGGGCCTCGGCCGTGGTGAGCTGGCGGGCGGCGGCATGGGCGTGGAAAAGGGTGGCAAGGTCGGTCATGGGTGGTTTCCAGGTGATGTTCAGGGATTTAAAGGAACCGCAACGGTTTTTCCGCGGGGGCGAAACCGTGGCGAACGGCCTTTTCGAAGAAAAGGGCCAGGCTCTCCCGCTCGGCTTCGCCCAGGGTGTAGCTGATGTTCTCCGTGAGGTACTCGTGCAGCTCGATCTTGGTCCAGCCAATGGTGCGCCGGGCCTCCTCGATGATGGCGGGGAGCTGGGCCAGGCCGATCTCCAGGCTCTTGTGGAAGAAGGGGGCGACGCCGCCGGGCACGGGCAGTTCCGGCGCGTCCTGGCGGACGAGCCAGAGGGCGAACACGAAGGGCAGGCCGGTCCAGGCGTACCATTCCTCGGCCAGATCCAGCACGAAGAGACCCTGGCGCGGCGCCCGCATGGCGGCATCGCCGATCATCAGGGCCGCATCATTGGTTTGGAGCATGGCGGGCAGATCCGGCGCCATGTCCACCACCGCCGGGCTCACGCCATAGCGCTCCCGCAGGAGCAGCTGGGCCAGCACCACGCTGGTGCGGCTGGAGGTGTCCAGGGCCAGGCTGCGGATCTGTTCCGGGGGTACCTTCGACAGGATGACCACGCTGCGGACCCGCTTCGGCGAGGCGATGCAGAGGCCCGGCACGATGCGGAGCCCGGGGATCCTCAGGTACTCGATGGAGCTGACGATGCCCGCGTCCACCTCGCCAGCTTGCAGGCGATCGGCGCAGGCAGAGGGGTAGTGGAACTTCAGGTGGAAATGTTCCCAGCCTAGGCCGTGCTTGAAGCCCTGGTTCAGGGGAGCGGCGTTGAGGTAATCGATGATGGACAGGCGGAAGGGTTCGGAGGCCATGGCAAGAGTCTACCGGGCCTGCCATCATGCCTCATGCACGTTTGGCACTATGAGCTGAACACCCCGATGGGCCTCATGCGCGCCGCCTTCGACGGCCGGGGGCGACTGCGGGAGCTGGCTCTGGAAGATTTTGATCCCCGCAAGACCAGCCCCCTGGCGCCCCGGGAGCAGCGGGAAGCCAAGCGCTACCTGGATCGCCAGCTGGAGGCCTATCTGGCAGGCACCCTGCGCACCTTCACGGTGCCCCTGGATCCCCAGGGGACCCCCTCCCAGATCCGGATCTGGGACGCGGTGCGAATGATCCCCTTCGGTCAGACCCGAACGTCCACGGAACTTGCCATCGGGTTGGGGCTCGACGAGGAGCTGGTGGTGATGGGCTGCGCGGCGAACCCCATCGTGCTCCTGATTCCCGTACATCGGGTGATCCTGCCTGGGGAGGGCCCCCTCCCGAAGGCCTTGCGCGGCGTTGAAGCAGGGCACCGGTGGAAGAAGCCCTGATAGCAAGCAACGCTGCTTATGCCATGCTTCGTGGCATGTCTGTCGTCTTCCATCCGCTCGCCACCCCCTTCGGGGACCTGGGAGCAGCCTTCGATGCCCAGGGGCGCCTGGTCCAATTGATCCGCTTCCATGGGCCCCAACCCCCGGTGCCCGGGGGACCCGTCCCCAGGAGCCTGCCCTTCCTGCAGCGGCAACTGGAGAGCTATTTCTCCGGCAACTTGCGGGACTTCAACATTCCCATGGTGGCCGAGGGGACAGAATTCCAGCGGCGGGTCTGGAAGGAACTCCAGAAGATTCCCTACGGGCAGGCCATCACCTATCTGGAACTGGCGCGGCGCCTCGGGGACGAGAAGTGCATCCGCGCCGCGGCGCGGGCCAATGGCGCCAATCCCATTTCCATCCTCATCCCCTGTCACCGGGTGATCGGCTCGGACGGATCGCTGGTGGGCTACGGCGGCGGCCTGGACATGAAGGAATTCCTTTTGCGCCTCGAAGGGGTGCTGTCGAAGGGCCCCACCCAACCCCGGTTGCCGCTGGTCTGGGAATGAAGGGAAGGACAGCCGACGAGAGCGACGACGCCAATCTCTGTCGATTGGAACTCGCCCTGGCCCAGGCGGCGGCAGACCCCGCCGCTTTCCCCGGCGTGGAGGACCTGGCCGAGGCGGCCGGAGTGGGCGTCGCTAAGCTGAAGACCCTGTTCCAGGAGCACGCCCACCAGGCGCCCGAGGCCTTCCTGCAGCGGATCCGCATCCATTGGGCCTGTGCCCGGCTCGTCGCGGGTACGGCGGAGTTGGCGGGCCCGGCCTTCGCTGTTGGCTACGCAAGTCGTTCGGGCTTTCTCGAGGCGTTCCGGCAGCAGACCGGCCTCAGCCCCGGCAGCTACCGGACCATGCTGGGTTCGACGTCCTTCACGCTGCCATTGCCCCCGGGGCTTCGAGTGGCGGATGTGCTGGCCTTTCAGGGCCGGGATGCCCAGAGCGTCTCCGAACGCGTGGAGGACGCCACGCTGCACAAGGCCTTCCTCTGCGAAGGCCGGGCCTCGGTACTCACGATGGTCTTTCGAGGCAAGAAGGTGGACGTTGCCCTCGCCGGCGCCTCCGGGCCCGCCGCCATGGCCATGGCCCATGCGGCCGCCCTGCGCCTGCTGGGCTGGCAGGGGGATCCGAGTACTTTCCAGATCGCCCATCCGGAGTTGGCGCTGCGCCGCGAAGGCCTGCGCGTGCTGCTCACGCTGGACCCCTTCGAGGCCCTGGTCTGGGCCATCCTGGGCCAGCAGGTGAACCTGGCCTTCGCCTATGCGCTCCGCCGGGATCTCATCCGGCTGGTGGGGCTGCCGGCCGGGCAGGGGCTCATCGCCCATCCCGACGCGGCCCGGATCGCCCCCCTGAGGGTGGAGGACCTCCAGGCGCTGAGGTGCTCCCGGCGCAAGGCCGAATACCTGCTCCATGCCGCCACCGAAGTGGCCACGGGACGGTTGCACCTCGAAGACCAGCACACGGCCACGGGCGCGGCCCGGGTGCTCCTGGCCCTGCGCGGCTGCGGCCCCTGGACCGCCCAGTACGTGCTAATGCGGGGGCTCGGTTTCCGCGACTGCGTGCCCGTCGGGGACGCCGGGCTCACCCTGGCCCTGCAGCGCTGGTTCGGCCTCGAGGTACGTCCCGGTGGGCCAGAGACACTCCGCCTCATGGCGGCCTTCGCCCCCCACCGCAGCCTCGCCACCTTCCACCTCTGGGCTGGGCTGAAGGGAACGCCCGCATGAGCGGTATGCCGCAGATGGCAGGCGGACTCAGGGACTGACGGCCCTCAGCGGGCCGCGCTCCAGCAGGAGCCGCGTCTCCCCGGTGGCGCCAAAGGCGGACTTCAACAGGGCCAGCCCGCGGTCCATGTCCACGGCGCCACAGCTGAAGAAATCCACGGCGGCGAAGCCATGCTCGGGCCAGGTGTGGATGGCCAGGTGGCTTTCGGCGATGATCACGGCGCCGCTCACGCCATGGGGGCTGAAATGATGGAAGCTGTGGGTGACGATGGTGGCGCCGGAGGCCTCGGCGGCGCTCAACATGGCGGTGGTGACTCCTTGCAGATCTGCCAGGGAGGCTGGTTCGCAGCCGGTGAACTCGGCGAGCAAATGATGACCCAGGGCGGTCATGGGCGCCTCGTCATGAGGGCCACGCACTCCACGAGGCTGGTGTGGGGAAAGAGGTCGAGCACGGCGAGCTGATCGAGATTCCAGGCTGCGGAGAGGCGTTTGACGTCGCGGCAGAAGGCGGCGCCATCGCAGCCCACCAGGACCAGCGTACCCGCGCCGGCGGTGGCGAGGCGGTCGCAAAGGGACTGTTCGAGCCCCGCCCGAGGTGGGTCCAGGAGGATCACGTCAGCGGGTTCACCCAGGCCTTCGGGCACCCAGGCCGCCACGTCCGCCACGAGGCACTCCGAGGACAGCCCCGCGGCTTCGAGGTTGCGCCGGGCCCAGGTCACGGCGGCGTCGCCGGATTCCACGAGGACGCGGTGCTGGAAGCGATGGCCCAGCAACACCGAGAAGAGCCCCACGCCCCCGTAGAGGTCGAACAGGGTGCCGCCCTTCAAGTCCCAGGATTGCAGCAGAGCGCCAAAGGCGGCCGCCGCCCAGGGCGGAGTGACCTGGAAGAAGGCGCGGGGTTCATGCAGCAAGGTGGCTTCGCCGAGCCGGTGCCGGATGGGTTCAGTGCTGCGATGCCAGCCGTCGGGCTGGAGCTGCCAGGTCTTGCCTTGTTCATCGGTGGCCCAGACCGCATCGGCGGGCGTTCCCGTGGCCAGTTCCCAGCGGCCTGGGCGCGAGGGCAGGGCCTTGCCGAGCATGGCCGCCTGAAGCCGGGGGATGGCGTCCGAGAGCGGACTGGCCGCGGCGGGACAGGCCGAGACGGGCACCAGCGTGTGGCTGTGGCGTTGGAAGTAGCCCAGGGCCGTGCCGTCCCAGTGCAACTGGATCCGGTGCCGGCGGGCGTCCTCCGGGGCGGGTTGCCAGGTCCATGGCACCTCCGCGCCCAACTGGCGGCGCAGGAGATCGGCGACCATCTGGCGCTTGAGCTCGGGGATGTGGCGGCCCGCCTCCCACAGGTCGCAGCCGCCGCAGACTTCCGCCACGGGGCAGGCGGCCTGGACGCGGCGCGGATCGCGGCTGATCCAGCGGGTGACGCGGCCTTCGCCGTGGCGGGCCTTCCAGATGACCTGGGCCTCCACGACTTCGCCAGGAAAGAGGGCCAGGGGGGCCTCCAGCAGCAGCAGCCGACCGTCCTCGGCGTGGGCAACACCCTTGCCACCCCAGGCCAGCCGATCGACGGGGCCTCGCCAGCTTTCCTTGCGGGAAGGAGAATTCCGATATGCTGGCGGCAGCCTCTTCTTCCCAGAACTTGAATCAATCTTCCTGGAGCCTGATTCCGCCTTGCGATTCACGGTCGCTGTCCCCCCAGAGCACCGTAACATCCTCCTGGACATGACGACCGGAGAGATGCGCAGCGCCTTGGTATTCGCAGGCGAGAGGCCCGCCGACGTGGTGCTGGGCCTGCCCGGTGAAGGCACCTTCGCCACCTGTTCCTCCTGGCCCGGCCCCGAGGCGGCCCTGGCCCTCATGAAGGCCGGCTGGGAGCGCGCCAAGGACCGACAGTCCATGACCCGGCTCCACGAAGTGGGGCGGGCCCTGGCGTCGGAGCAGAACCTGGACCGGTTGCTCGACCTGATCCTCAGCAAGGTGCGGGAGGTGCTGAAGGCCGAGGCGGGTTCCATCTTTCTGCTGAACGGCGAGGGGGAACGGCGGGAGATGGTCTTCGCCCACACCCAGAACGCCCTCGTCAACCTGCCCTTCCACCGGGTTTCGATGGCGGTATCGAGGCAGACCCTGGCGGGCTATGTGGCCCTCACGTCAGAGAGCCTGAACCTGCCTGACGTGTACCGGATTCCGCCCGATGCCCCCTATCGCTTCAACGACGGCTTCGACCGCCAGTCGGGCTACCACACGGTCTCGATGCTCGTGGTGCCCATGCAGGACACGGAGGGTCAGGTGCTGGGCGTGCTCCAGCTGATCAACCGCCAGAACGAAGAGAACGGGGGCCGCGGCGTGTTCTCGCCGGCAGATCAGGACCTGGCCCAGAGCCTGGCCGGGCAGGCGGCGGTGGCGCTCAAGAACGCGCAACTCCGCCAGGAGATCGAGCTGCTGTTCGAAGGGTTCGTGGCCGCCTCTGTGACGGCCATCGAGGCGCGGGACCCGGTCACCAGTGGTCATTCGGGGCGGGTTGCCGACCTGACCGTGGGCCTGGCGGAGGCGGTCAACGCCACTCCCCATGGCACCTATGGCGACCTGCACTTCACGGATCGCCAGCTGCGCGAGATCCGGTATGCAAGCCTGCTGCATGATTTCGGCAAGGTTGGCGTTCGGGAGCAGGTCCTGGTGAAGGCCAAGAAGCTGGACCCGAGCCAGCTGGAGATGATCCTGCAACGGCTCCGTCAGCGGGAGCTGGAGGAGGCCATGGACCTGCTCTCCCAGGCCTGGCGCGGTGGGCTGCCCTTTGATGGAGCGCGCTGGGAAGCGGCGGCGCAGGACCGCCAGGCCGAGACCGAGCGGCTCATGCACTTGGTCCGCCAGAGCAACGAGCCGACCCTCATGGCCCAGGAAGTGGCCGAGGGGCTGGGCCTGCTGGGGGACCTCACCTTCACCCACTGGAGCGGGGAGCGCCGGGAGGTGGTGGAGCCGGTGCAGCTGGCGAGCCTGCAGATCCGCCGGGGCAGCCTGTCGGATGCCGAGCGGCTCGAGATCGAAAGCCACGTGACCCACACCTTCCGCTTCCTGGAGCGCATCCCCTGGACCCGCGATCTCGCGGGCATTCCCGAGATCGCCTATGCCCATCACGAGCGGCTCAGCGGCCGGGGCTACCCCCGTCAGCTGGGCGCGCCCAAGATCCCGGTCCAGAGCAAGGCCATGGCCATCGCCGACGTGTTCGACGCCCTCACGGCCCGGGATCGGCCCTACAAGGGCGCCGTGCCCCTGGATCGGAGCCTGGCCATCCTCGAAGAGGAGGCCCGGGACGGGGCCATCGACAGGCCCCTGCTGGATCTGTTCATCGAGGCGAAGGTGTTCGAGCGGACCACTCCCCGGCCCTGAGGGTGGAGCAGGGCGCCCTAAGGCGGTAACCTAGAGGATTGGAGTGCCCATGCCTGAACGCGAACCACGCACCATCGATCTCCAGGGGATCATGGACCTGCTGCCCCACCGCTACCCCCTCCTCCTGGTGGACCGGATTCTCGACTTCGAACCCAAGGAATGGATCCGTGGCCTGAAGAACGTCAGCTTCAACGAGGCAGTCTTCCAGGGCCACTTCCCCAGCCGGCCGGTCTTTCCGGGTGTCTACATCGTAGAGGCCATGGCCCAGACCGGCGGCTGCCTCCTCATGCGCGACTTCGAGGATCGGGCCCGGAAGGTGATCTACTTCATGGGCATCGACGCCGTGAAGTTCCGCAAACCGGTGCTGCCCGGCGACCAGCTGGTCATGGAAGTGAAGGTGGTTCAGATCAAGGGCCGCATCTGCAAGATGCGGGGCGAGGCCTTTGTTGGGGGCCAGAAGGTCGCCGAGGCTGAATTCATGTCCATGCTGATGGACCTGGCGGAGGGAGAAGGGAAATGAGCGCGCAGATTCATCCAAGCAGCGTGGTGAGCCCCGAGGCCCAAGTGGGCGAAGGCGCCGTCGTGGGCCCTTTTTGTGTCATCGAGGGCAACGCCATCATCGGTGCCCGCACTCAGCTTCGCAGCCATGTGGTGATCGGCCCCCATACCGAGCTGGGCGAGGATTGCGACATCTATCCCCATGCCACGCTGGGCATGGGACCCCAGGACCTGAAGTTCAAGGGCGCGCCCACGCGTCTGCGGGTGGGCCACCGCAACGTGGTCCGCGAGGGCTGCACCATGCACCGGGGGACCGAAGGGGGCGGTGGCTTGACCACCCTGGGCGACGACAACTTCCTGATGACGGGCTCCCACATCGCCCACGACTGCCATGTGGGCAATCGGAACATCTTTGCCAACTGCGCCACCCTGGCGGGCCATGTGGAAGTTGGCGACGGCTGCACCATCGGCGCCTTCTCCGCCGTCCACCAGTTCTGCCGCGTGGGCGACCATGCCTTCATGGGGGGCTTCACCGTGGCCACCCAGGACGTGCTGCCCTTCATGAAGACCGCCGGCGCCCGGGACACCAAGAGCTATGGCGTGAACAGCATCGGCCTCCAGCGCAAAGGCTTCCCCGCCGAGGTGGTGGAGGGGTTGAAGCGGGCCCATCGCCTCCTCTTCCACGCCGGGCTGCTCCGGGATGAGGCCATGGCCCAGACCGAAAAGGAAGTGGGGCACATCCCCGAAGTGGCCTACCTGCTGACCTTCATCCGCGAAGCCAAGCGGGGCGTGCATCGTGGTTGAAGGACAGAAATGACTGCTTCCAGGCGCCACGCCACCCTCGCCATCATCGGCCTGCCCAATGCCGGCAAGTCCACGCTGCTGAACGCCCTGCTGGGCCAGAAGCTGGCGGCCACGAGCCAGATTCCCCAGACTACCCGGACCAAGGTCCTGGGCGTGGTGGATCGCGGCGACGTGCAGCTGGCCTTCTTGGACACACCGGGCATCCACCTGCCCAAGCACGCCATGAACGAGCGCATGATGGCCCACGTGGAGCAGGCCCTCGAAGAGGCCGACCTGCTGCTGTGGGTGGTGGACGCCGACGACTACCTGGGCACCGGCGAACATGCCCTGGCCAAGCGCCTCCGCAAGCTGGGGCGGCCCACCTACCTGCTGCTGAACAAGGTGGACCTGCTGTCCAAGGGGCGCCTGCTCGAGAAGATCGCCACCTACAAGGACCTGCTGCCCTTCGTGGAGATCGTCCCCATCGGCGCCAAGATGGGGCTGAACCTGGACCCTCTCTGGACCATCCTGGAACGGGACGCCACGCAGCCCGGCTGGCTCCACGAAGAGGAGGTCTTCACGGATCAGACCGAGCGCTCCCTGGCCGCGGAGTTCATCCGCGAGAAGGTGCTCCGCAAGACCCGGGAGGAAGTGCCCCACGGCGTGGCGGTGCTCATCGAGCAGTGGCTGGAGCCCGACCATGAGGACTATCCCGAGGACCTGGGTCCCGAAGGCGTCTTCATCGCTGCCCGCATCCTGGTGGACCGGGACGGGCATCGCAAGATCCTGCTCGGCAGCGGTGGCGAGATGATCAAGGACATCCGGCAGAGCGCCCAGCGGGAACTGCGGAAGCTGCTGCAGCGCCCGGTGCGTCTGGAACTGTTCGTGAAGGTGGACGAAGGCTGGCGCGACCGGCCCGAGCGGCTGGATCGGCTCTCGCTCTAGCGGTGCCCGCCCGAAATACCTAGATCATCCACC
>JBBQHW010000050.1:0-21524 GCA_038324335.1 Holophagales bacterium | reverse complement strand
TTTTTCACCGCCTAACCAAATCCCGCCGCCCCTGGGCGCCCCGCTTTTCTGTCAGCTCCAGGATATTCCTGGGGGGCGGGTGGGAAGTGGATGGTCAGGCTCTCGGGGCCAAAAAGCCCGGGGATGGTCATGGCTTCGAGCTTGCCGGGCGAGGCGATGATGGGGAAGCCGGCGGCGTTGGCCCCATCCACCACCAGGCCGTACTTCACCCAGGCGTACATCTGGGTCTGGCAGTTGGCGACATTGGCAGCCGTGACCGTGTCCTGCAGGAGCATCCCATGCTGGGCGGGGCTGTACTGCATGACGCCCTGGGTGGGTGTCGTGGCCGAAGACACAGTGGCGGCAGCCACAGGCGTCTTGAAGGCGGCCAGAGTCGCGCCATAGACATACGGCACGGCCGGGGCGACCTGGGCGTTGCGAAGCACCTGCGTGAACCCAGAAAGGCCAGGGGTGGCGCTGACGTCCACGCCCAGCTGTCCCTGACGGCCCGCGAAGGCGTTCACAAAGTACTGCCCATTGGCGTTGGGAATGACGGTGTCGCCAACGGCTTCCTGCACCAGCAGGCGGTTGATGAACCGTGAGACGGCAGCGCCGGAGAGCGGTGTGCCCATGGTGGCGGGGTCGATGGGATCGGCCACGGCCTGGGCCAGGGCGAAGAACTGGTAGTAGGCGCCGCTGCCCGTGGGCACGCCCGCAGCGAGGAGGCCGGCATTCACGGTGGTGGCGAAGGAGGGGCTGTCCTTGAGGATGAAGGCGATGCGGCCGCCGGGTACGCTGAAGAGGCCCTTCATATTGCCGCCGCCGGTCTGGCTGCTGTTGCCGGCCAGGAAGTAGGCACCGACGATGCTGCCAAGGCTCTGGCCCACGTACTGGGTGGCACCGGCCGCGCTGACCTTCTTGCCCGCGGTGACCAGGTTTGCCTGCAGGCTGGAAGGATCACTGGTTGGCTGCTTGAGGATGCGCTCCAGGCGCCAGAGGTTGAAGGCGCTGGTCTGTACGTTGGTGCGGGCCGTGAGGATGGATGGGAGCATGAAGAAGTTGCTGGCCCATTCGGCCGCGGGACGGCCGTTGCCCATGCCCTTGCCGGCGCCCGCGAGGCCCGGGGCCGTGAGGCTACCGGCGGCGCCGGCATCCAGGCCGTGGACGGCCTGGTCGATGGCGATGACCGCATAGCCCGCGGCGCAGAGGGTATTGGCGAGGCCCAGGGCCTGTTCCTTGCTGCCCCCGATGCCATGCATGAAGATGGCCACGGGATAGCCGGCCACGGGAGCGGCGGTGATGGGCGCGATGATGATGAAGGGCACCGTCCGGGTGCGATGGTAGAACCCGCGCAGCACGCCCGTGCCATTGCGGAAAGCCTGCATGACGCCCGTGCCTGGCACGGTGCTGGTGCCAGGGTTGTAGACGAGGCCCGTGACGGCATCGAGCTTGCCACCGGGGTTGGCCAGGTTGGCATTCACGGTGTAGGGATCCAGCTGGAAGTCGGCGCTTTCAAAGGTGCCGGCGCCAACGTAGCCCACGGCGGCATTGGCAATGGCCCCGAAAATGGCGGAGATGGACCCGGCGCCGGAGGGGATGGCCGACGTGCCCATGAGCTGGAAGTTGGCGACGCCATTGGTCCAGGCCCGGCTTTCGGCAGTGCTGAAGTCGGCCTTCAGGGCGGTGGCGCTTAGATTGGCGTTGTTCGCGTAGGCCCAGAGGGCCGTTTCCACGGGCATGCGAGAGGCGGGGGTGCCGATGGGATCCGCAGGGATGTAGCCGGCGCCGGTGGTGATGAAGCGGCCCATGACCGCGATATCGCCCCGCTTGGTGACCGTGGTGGTGGCAGAGGCGGCGATGAGGTCGTCCATGACCTTGGCGTAGCCCCGGAGCTGGATGTTCGTGGTGCTCCCCGTGACCATGGCATCGGCCCGGACGGGCTCCAGCGCGGCGAAGGACCCAAGCAGGGGGGCGGTGGACTTCAGGGCTTCGAAGAAGGGCGAGGCGGCCACGGGCTTGCCGCCCAGGTCCAGCACGCGGTTGGTGACCACATAGAGGTAGCGGGTGCCGGGCAGGAGGGGCAGCTTCGGCATGGCGTAGACGCCAGTGCCGGTGCCCGCCGGCAGCAGGGCGAAGGAGGAGTAGGTGAACATCCCGGAGATGTCCACGAAGGAGACGGGGTTGTTCTCGGTGCTGGACGGATTCGCGGGGACGTCCGGGACGACCTGGAAGACCTTGATGTTCGCGGCCGTCACCGTCGTGGGGTCCACGTCAGACGTGAAGCCGATGTAGATGGGGGCGTTCACGCCGGACACGGCATGGGTGTTGCCCATTTCCTTCAGGTTCACATAGGCCAGCGCCTGGTCCGGTGTGAGGGGGTAGCCGGGGGAGATGTTCAGGGTGCCAGCCACGGGCGTGTGGACGGCCGTGTACGTGGGGTTGGGGCCGGGAATCGAGGCCGTCACCAGCACGTTCGGCAGGGGCACGGCCCCGCTGGCCGGGTCGAAGACGGCGACGGTCGCGCTGGGGGTGGACGCAGGGCCTGTGACGTTCATGGGGGCAGTGGAGTTGCCTCCGCCAGAGCAGCCGAGCAGGGCCAGCAAGGGTACGCCGAGGAGCGCCTTGTAGAGGGTTACGCGCATTGCTTCACCTCATGGGTGTGGTTAAAGGAAAGCCAGGATGGGTCTCCAGACGATAGGCGGCCTGGAGACTAAATTCCACAAAAAAGGAGGGGCCCCGGTCGGGGCCCCTCCCTGAGCACTGGCGCGCTATTCGGCCACTGCAAAGACGACCTTGTCGTTCTTAAAGCGGCTGACGGTGATGAGCTCAATGATGGCGGTCAACTTGTCCTCGCTGATGGTGAGCTTGTAGTGCTCGTCCTTCAGGTAGGAGCCGGGCACCACGCTCACCTTGCCGATCTTCTTCAAGTTCAGGTCGGCGGCCTTGATGGTGATGGTCTTGGCCGAACGGAGGTCCAGGCTCTGGGTGAAGACCTCGTCGCGCCAGTTCTTGCCGGCGCGGTCCTTGGCGAAGACCGGGATCTCGATGATGCCGTCGGCCTTCAGCTTGTCGCGGGTACCGACCACGTAGTGCAGCGAGTTCAGCTTGGACACCTGGGCGGCGTTGTCGGACTGCAGCTTCGCGCGCTCTTCGATGAGGTTGGTGCGCTCGGAGCGTAGGCCGACGATCTCCTCCTCGATCTTCTTCTTCTTGTCCTCGAGGCTGGCGACCTCTTCCTGCAGCTTGTCGTTCTGGGCCACGGCCTCGTCGCGCTCGCCTTCGACCTTCTCGCGCTCCTGGCGCATCAGGTCGTTGGGCGTCATCTTGGCCTTGCCCTGGGAGACCCAGGTGCCATAGGTGCCATTGGCGTAGAAGTGGTAGACCTCGAAGCCCGGGGCCAGCTTCTCCAGGATGGTCACGCGGCTCACCAGTTTCTTGGCTTCGGCCTCGGGCACGCCCTTCTTCTTGAGGAAGCGCATGGCCATGCCGTAGTGGCTGTCATTGGGCTTGGCCAGGTCAGGCTTGGGCAGGTCGGCCCGGAGCTTGGCCAGCTTGGTGTTCATTTCCTTGATGTCCTTGTCCTTGTCCAGCACTTCCTGGAGCAGGGCCTGGTACGAGCTGTTCTTCTCGTTCTTGATGCGCTCTTCCAGGGCCTTCTTCTGGTCGTCCGTGAGCTGGAGGGTCTCGGCGTTGGGCTTGACGTCGTTGACGCCGGCCTGGGTCAACTTCTTCTGCTGGTCGCTGCCGGCCTGGTTGAGCTGCTGGCTGGCCTTGTCGGCCTGGGCCGCCTTCTCGGTCAGCTCGCGGATCTGGGGGTCTTCCCGCTTGCAGGCGGTGGAGACGGTCAGCAGGGATGCGGCCATCAAAGCCAGGGCCAGCGTCGAACGGCGGAATGGATTCATGGGTTCCTCCACGGGGGGGCGGTGGTTGGTGCTGCGGAAAAGGGGAACGCTTCACCTTAGTCCTCCAGCCTAGGGGAAGGCAAGCTCTCCCGCCTCATCCGAAAGGTGTAAGAGCGAAGGGGGGTGGATATACTCATAGTTTCCTCTGGACGTCTGTTTGGGGGGTGTTCCGAAGGAGTCCCGCATGGCGGCCCAGGGGCGTCACCTGTTCACATCCGAAAGCGTCACCGAGGGCCATCCCGACAAGATGGCCGACCAGATCTCCGATGCGGTGCTGGATGCCGCCCTGAAGGATGATCCCCGCAGCCGCGTGGCCTGCGAGACCCTGCTGACCACGGGCCTAGTGCTGGTGGCGGGTGAGATCACCACCGAGACCTACATCCCCGTGGCCGCCCTGGTGCGGGACGTGGTCAAGGACATCGGCTACGACCACCACATCAAGGGCTTCGACTACGCCACCTGCGCGGTCATGGTGACCATCGACCAGCAGAGCCCCGACATCGCCATGGGCGTGGACACCGGCGGCGCCGGCGACCAGGGCCTCATGTTCGGCTATGCGTGCAGCGACACGCCGGAACTGATGCCGGCCCCCATCCACTTCAGCCACCTGCTCACGCGCAAGCTGTCCGAGGTGCGCAAGAACGGCCAGTTGCCCTGGCTGCGGCCCGATGGCAAGTCCCAGGTCACCGTCGAGTTCGATGGCGACAAGGTCAAGCGCATCCACACGGTGGTCATCTCGACCCAGCACGACGAGCACGTCACCCAGAACACCATCCGCGACAGCATCCTCCAGGACGTGATCCAGGCCTCCCTGCCCGCGGAGCTGCTGGATGCCCAGACCATCTACCACGTGAACCCCACTGGCCGCTTCGTGGTGGGCGGGCCCATGGGCGACACGGGCCTGACCGGCCGCAAGATCATCGTGGACACCTACGGTGGCACCGGCCACCACGGCGGCGGCGCGTTTTCGGGCAAGGATCCCAGCAAGGTGGACCGCAGCGCGGCCTACATGGGCCGCTACATCGCCAAGAACATCGTGGCGGCGGGCCTGGCGGACCGCTGCGAGATCCAGCTGGCCTACGCCATCGGCGTGGCCGAGCCGGTCTCCATCGCCGTGGATACCTTCGGCAGCGGCACCGTGTCCGATGAGGTCATCGTCCGCGCCGTGCGGGAGGTGTTCAGCTGCACCCCCAAGGCCATGATCGAGACCCTGGACCTGCGCAAACCCATCTACCGCGCCACCTCCGCCTACGGCCACTTCGGCCGCGCGGAGTTCAGCTGGGAGAAGACGGACAAGGTCGAGGCTCTGCGGGCCGTCGCCCGCTGAGCCTCGCGCCTTTCAGGATGGACACCATCCGACCGCAGCGAAGCGGAGGGAGGATAGGGCCGCGCGGGCGAAGACCGCGGCGGGGGCGCAGCCCCGAGGACCGGAGGTCCGAGCCAAGGTGGCGGCGCTGAAGGCTGCGGCCAAATAGGCTGTGGGCTGTGGGCTGTAGGAACTGATGATTGGGCGGCCCTGGGGGGCCGCGCTAATGGCTGCCTTTGATGCGTTCACATGCGGGCGGCGGCTACGGACCAGACGGCTCAAAGGCAGAAATCAGCGCGGCCCCCAGGCCGCCGCAGAGAGCTTTTCCCACCGCCCACCGCCCATAGCCCACGGCCTGCTACGCCATCGCCTACAGCCTATAGCCCACCACTCCCCACCTGCTACGCCACCTCCACCCGGTTCCGCCCGCCCTGCTTGGCGCGGTAGAGGGCCTCGTCGGCGTGCTTCAGCAGGTCCTCGGCGGAGGGCATGTCACCCTGGCCATCGCGGGCGGCGACGCCCATGCTGACGGTCTTCTTCACCGTGACCCCATCCAGCCGGTGCTCGACCTCGGCGAAGCGCTCCCGGAGGTTTTCGGCCACCTGCAAGGCGGCGGGAATGTCCGTGTGGGGCAGCACCAGGGTCAGTTCCTCACCCCCGTAGCGGGCGGCCAGGTCGGTGGTCCGCACGCCGGCCTTGAGCATGCCGCCGATGTTTCGCAGCACCTCATCGCCCATGGCGTGGCCGTGCTCGTCGTTCACCCGTTTGAAATGGTCGATGTCGATCATCACGACGGAGAGCGGCGTCTTGTATCGGCGGGCCCGGGCCACCTCCTCCTCCAGGCGCGTCATGAGCCGGCGCCGGTTGGCCAGGCCCGTGAGCACGTCGGTGACGGAGAGGGTCTCCAGCAGGACGTTCTTCTCCCGCAGTTCGTCCTGGAGGAGCTTCAGCTTGGTGTGGATGCGCACCCGGGCCAGCAGCTCCTTCTCGTGGAAAGGCTTGGTGACGTAGTCCTGGGCGCCCCGCTCGAGGATCTCGGCCTTGCGGTCCAGATCATCCTCGGCGGTGAGGATGATGACCGGGATCTGTTCCAGCTCCTTGCGGCTGGCCTTCAGGCCCAGGAACTTCAGCCCGTCGAAGCCCGGCATGACGAGGTCGCAGAGGACCAGATCCGGCGGAGTCTCCATGATGGTCTTGAAGGCGGTGAGGCCGTCCGCGGCCTCCATGAAATGCGAAAAGCTGCCGTCCTTCATGAGGACCGCCTTGATCTCGCTCCGGATCATGGCGTTGTCGTCGACGATGAGAATTCGGCCCGCCATCAGAAGGTCTCCTGTGCAGTGGCCTGCAGCCGCGCCACCCAATCCAGCCAGGTGGTTAAATCGAAGGGGGGGGCGGGCGGCAGTTGACGCCGCAGGGCCCGCGTGGCGTTCAGCGCCGGGGCCATGAGCGCCGCCGGCAGGCGCCCGGCCGCTTCCGCGCAGGCGGTCCAACCGGCGGGGGTCTGGCAGACCAGCAGCCACTGGTGACCGGCGTGGAGGGAGAGACGCACCCGGTCGTCCCAGCTCCAATCCGCGCAACCACCCATCTCCAGATCATCCGGGAGAAAGCGGCCCTGGATGCCCCAGGGATTCTCCGCCACGGACCCGCGGTGCAGGCTGGCGGGCAGGCTGCCGGAGGCGGGGGTGCGCAGGTGGGCCACCATCACCAGCCGGTCCGGATGGGCCAGGGCCCGGAAGGTCGCGGCGTTCCGATCCACCTGGTCGGCGTCGGCCAGCTCGGGCAGGCCCTGATGGCTGTCGAGGCTGGTGCCCCCCAGGCCCGGGAAATGTTTCAGGCAGCCCCGAACGCCCATGCTCTCCAACCCATGCAGGAAGGCGCCGGCGGCGGTGGCGGTCTCATGGGGATCCGGGCTGGCGGCCCGGTCGCCGATGCCGGCCTGGGGGTGCCCGTCCCATAGGTCCACCACGGGGGCGAAATCCACGTTGAAGCCCAGCAGGCGCAGGCCCTCGCCCCAGAGCCGACCCCAGCGGGCGCAGGCGGCCGCGCCGCCTGCGGTCCAGAGCCGGCGCAGGGGGGGCGTGTCCCCCACCCAGGGGCGCAGGCGACTCACGGGGCCACCCTCCTGGTCCAGGGCCACGGCCAGGGGCAATTCGGTGCCGAAGCGGGTCTGCAGGCCATCGATGAGGGCCCGGCAGCGCGTTGGTCCTGCGGTGGGATCCGGATCCAGGTTGCGGGCGAAGAGGATGATGCCACCGGGCCGGAAGGGTAGGTCCACGGCCACCGGGTCGAGGCCGCGGAAGCCGGTCCAGAGGAGCTGTGCGGCTGGGTTCATAAGGTCACTTTAGCCTGAGAATTAACTCCAAGTGCCTGGCCAGGAGCAGGAAGCCCAGGTCGGCATCACTGAAGGCGGAGCGATCTTCGAAGCCCAGGTAGAGCCAGCCGGTGTTGCCCAGGGGCACCAGGCGTTCTTCGGGATAGCCCAAGCGCGGCGCGGCCAGGGGACCGGGCTGGGGGCGGTCGAGGAAGGCCGGCAGGGCGCGGAGGCCCCGCTGGGCCACGAGGCAGCAAAGGGCGTTCTGATCCTGGCGGTAGCAGCCCACGCCATCCGGCGCCCAGCGGCTGACCAGCCAGTCCAGCAGGGGCTTGAGGGCCTCGTCGAGCGAAGGGGCGTCGAGCCCCTGGAGGCTGAGATCACAGAGGGCCACCGCCTCGCGATGGGCCTCCTGGAGGTCACGGGTGCGGCTCAGGATCCGCGTTTCCAATTCCTCCCGGTAGGTGCCGACCTGCCGGACTAGCCGGGCATATTCCAGGGCCCGGTTCAGGACGGCTTCAATCTCCGACAGGCGGAAGGGCTTCTGGATCAGGTCGTAGGCGCCGCGCTTGAGCGCCTCGATGCTGATGTCCAAGGTGGCGAAGGCCGTGACGAGGATGCAGAGGGTCTCGGGCTGTCGCTGCCGGATGGCGGCCATGAGTTCCAACCCCGAGATCCCCCCGGGCAGGTTGAGATCGGTCAGGACCACGGAGTAGGGCCGACCAGCCAGGCATTCGAGGGCCTGCTCGCCGCTGGCCACCGCATCGGCGGTGTAGCCATGGTTATTCAAAGCCTCCTGGAGCGTCGACCGAACGGTGAGTTCGTCGTCCACGATGAGGATGGGCTCCTGGATCATGGGACGGCTTTCAGCTGGCCTGTGGTGCGCTCGTAGATCTTGGCCTCGAGGAAGATCCGCAGCACCTCGGCGTCCAGCAGGTTCACCTTGGCCTCCTGCTCCAGGATCTCGAGGCTGCGCTCCACGCTCACGGCGGCCTTGTAGGGCCGGTCCGCGGCGGTGAGGGCGTCGTAGACGTCCGCCACGGCCATGAGCTTGCTCTGCACGGGGATGTCGGGTTCCTTGAGCTGCCGGGGGTAGCCCTTGCCGTTGAGGCGTTCGTGGTGGGCCCAGGCGATGTCGGGCACACCGGCGAGCTCGCTGGTCCAGGGGATCTGGCTCAGGAATTTATAGGTGTAGGTGACGTGGCTCTGGATCTCTTCACGCTCCCTTTCCGAGAGGCTGCCCTTGGTGATCTTCAGCAGGTCGATGTCCTGGCGCTCGATGAGCGTACGGCGGTCGCCGGACCAGTGCTGGTAGGTGAGATCCTCCAGCAGGTGCAATTCCAGGGCCACCTCCTGGGGCAGCACCGTGGGTTCGTTGCTGCGCCGCACCAGCTCCATGAGCCGCTGGCTCTCCTCCTCCTGCCCGCGGAGCAGGCTGCCCACGGCCTCGTGGTCGTAGGCGTGGCCCTTGCTCCACGCGTCCAGCATGCCTTCCCGCATGGCTTCCAGGGTGCGCTGATGCAGGCGCTGGTAGATGCTGTCCAGGTGCTCGCCTTCGATCTTCTTGGCCTTCACCAGCACCTGCTCGCGGACCCCGACCTTGCCGAAATCATGGAGCAGACTGGCGTAGCGGATCTCCCGGATCTGGGTGGGGGTGAACAGGATCTCGCCGTAGCGGCCGCTGGGGGTGAGGTTGACCGCCTCGGCCAGGCCCACGGTCAGGTCCGCCACGCGGCTGGAATGTCCGGAGGTGCTGGGGTCCCGGGCCTCGATGGCGGTCACGGATGCGTTCACGAAGCCCTCGAAGAGCCGCTCGATGTCGTTCTTCAACCCCAGGATCTCCTGAGTGCGGGCCTCCACCATGCGTTCCAGATTGTGCTGGTAGGTCTCGTTCTCGCGAATCAGGCGGTAGTACTCCAGGGCGCGCTCCAGGCTGGCCTCGATCTCCGCCAGCTTGAAGGGTTTCTGGATGAAATCGTAGGCGCCCCGCTTGAGGGCCTGGATGGCGGATTCCGTAGTGGCATAGCCCGTCATGAGGATGCCCATGGTCTTGGGATCCTCCTCGTGGACGGCCTTGAGCAGTTCCAGGCCGGACAGCCCACCCGGCATGTTCAGGTCCGTGAAGATCACGGGAAAATGCTTCTCCCGCACCCGCGCCAGGGCCTGGGTGCCGCCCTCCGCCCCCTCGGCCGCATAACCCTGGTCCTCCAGGGCCTCCACGAGGAGGTTCCGCAGATCAGCTTCGTCATCCACGATCAGGATGGAAATGGGGGGTTTGAGAGGCACGCACGCTCCGAATACTCGACTCTCATCGGACCGGACTGGGCGGGGGGAAAGTTTCGGTAGGGCCTTAGGCTGAAGGTCGTGGGCTGTGGCACCAGGGCTGTGGGCCGTGGGCTGTAGGAAGGATCCCTGAGGTGGCCTTGCGGGCCACACCAGCTATTGCCTTCGGGCCGCTCAGTTCGGGAGCGGCCGCTCACAGATGAACGCCCCCCCCCACAGCCCACAGCCTACAGCCCACCACCCTACTGCACCGCTTCTGTCTCCACGACGATCTGACCCTCGCGGACCAGCAGCCGGGCCAGGGCCCCGGGCTGGAGTTTGCCCTGGAGGACCAGCCGGGAGAGGGGGTTCACCACGGCGGTCTGGATGAGGCGCTTGAGGGGGCGGGCGCCGTAGTGGGGGTCGAAGCCTTCCTCAGCCAGCCAGTCCAGGGCGGCCTCGGGCACTTCCAGGCTCAGGCGCTGGGCCTGGAGCAGGGCCTCCACCCGCTTGAGCTGGATGCGGGCCACGGCCTTCATGTCGTTCCGCGTCAGGGAGCGGAAGATCACCACTTCATCAAGTCGATTCAGAAATTCCGGGCGGAAGTGGGCGTGGAGGGCGTCCTGCACGGCCGCTTCGGCTTTCAAGGGATCGCCCCCGGCGTCGAAGATGGCCTGGCTGCCCAGGTTGGTGGTCATGAGCACCACGGTGTTGCGGAAGTCAACGGTGCGGCCCTGGCCGTCCGTGAGGCGCCCGTCCTCCAGCACCTGAAGGAAGATGTCGAAGGTGCGGGGGTGGGCCTTCTCCATCTCGTCCAGGAGGATGACGGCGTAGGGGCGGCGGCGGATGGCCTCGGTGAGGCGGCCGCCCTCTTCGTAGCCCACGTAGCCCGGCGCGGCGCCGATGAGGCGGGTGGCGTCGGCCTCGTGGGTGAACTCGCTCATGTCGATGCGGACCAGGGCGTTCTCGTCATCGAAGAGGAATTCTGCCAGGGCCCGGGCCACCTCCGTCTTGCCCACGCCCGTGGGGCCCAGGAAGAGAAAGCTGCCGATGGGCCGCCTGGGATCGCCCAGGCCCGCGCGGTTGCGGCGCAGGGCATCGCTGATGGCCGTCAGGGCCGGCTCCTGGCCCACCACCCGCTCGCTCAGCCGGGCCTCCATTTTGAGCAGCTTCTCTACCTCGCCTTCGAGGATCCGGTTCATGGGAATCCCGGTCCAGCGGCTCACCACGGAGGCGATGTCCGGCTCGCCCACCTCCAGGCGCAGCATGGCGCTCTCCCGGGGCGAGGTGGCCGTCAGCTGTTTCTCCAGGGCCGGAATGTCCCCGTATTCCAGGCGGGAGGCGCGCTCGTATTCGCCCTTCACTTTGGCCTGATCCAGCTCGATGCGCAGGTCGTCCAGCTTCTTCTGGATGCTCCGGGCTCCCTCGATCACCTTCTTCTCGTTCTCCCACTGGGCGCGAAGCCCCCCCAGCTCTTCATTGGTTTCTGCCAATTCTTGTTCTATATCTGCCAGCCGTGCACGGCTGGCAGCATCCTTCTCCTTCGTCAGGGAATGCCTCTCCAGCTGCAACTGCATCTCGCGGCGCTCGCGGACGTCGATCTCCGTGGGCCGGCTGTCCAGCTGCATGCGCACGGCACTGGCCGCCTCGTCCATGAGGTCCACGGCCTTGTCCGGCAGGAAGCGGTCGGCGATGTAGCGGTGGCTCAGCTGGGCCGCAGCCACCAGGGCGGCGTCCTGGATGCGCACGCCGTGGTGCAGCTCGTAGCGCTCCTTGAGGCCCCGCAGGATGGAGATGGTGTCAGCCACGCTGGGCTCGGCCACGAAGACGGGCTGGAAGCGGCGTTCCAGGGCCGCGTCCTTTTCGATGTATTTGCGGTACTCGTCCAGGGTGGTGGCGCCGATGCAGCGCAGCTCGCCCCGGGCCAGGGCGGGCTTCAGCAGGTTGGCCGCGTCCATGCCGCCAGACACCGCGCCCGCGCCCACCAGCAGGTGCAGCTCGTCGATGAAGAGCACCACTTCGCCTTCGGCCTTTTCGACTTCCTGAATGACGCCCTTCAGGCGTTCCTCGAACTGGCCCCGGTACTGGGTGCCGGCCACCAGGGCGCCCATGTCCAGGCCCATGACCCGCAGGCCCTTGAGGCTTTCGGGCACGTCCCGCTTGTGGATGCGCTGGGCCAGGCCCTCCACGATGGCAGTCTTGCCCACGCCGGGTTCGCCGATGAGGACAGGGTTGTTCTTCGTGCGCCTGGACAGCACCTGCAGCACCCGGCGGATCTCCTCGTCCCGGCCGATGACGGGGTCCAGCTTGCCGGCGGCGGCCAGGGCCGTGTAGTCCTTGGCGTACTTCTCCAGCGCGGCGAATTTTTCTTCGGCCTTCTCGTCCTCCACCTTGGAGCCCTTGCGGGTCTCGCGAATGGCGGCTTCCAGGGTCTTCCGGTCCAGACCGAAGCGCTCCAGGACCTTCTTGGCGTCGGTGTGGGCATTGGTGAGGGCCAGCAACAGGGCGTCCGTGGCGAGGAAACGATCACCAAGGCCCCGCCCGGTGTCGCTGGCCACTTCCAGAAAGTGCCGGAAGCTGGCGCCCACCTGGGGTTCCGAGCCGCCTACGGCCCGGGGTAGTTTCGCGATGAGGGCCTCGGCCGCCTCGCCCAGGCCCTGGAGGGCTTCGGGGCTTTGTCCGGCCCGCTCCAACAGGGCGTGCAGTCCGGCCTCGGGGGCCAGGAGGGCGCCGAACAGGTGCTGAGGCACCAGTTCGGGATGTTGATCCTGGGTGGCCCGTTCTTTGGCAGCCACGAGGGCGTCGTTGGCTTTCCGGGTGAAGGGAAGGAGGGACATGGAACACCTCGGTTATAGAATGTTCCAGACTTGATTGGTAAGCACTAAAATTTTCTTCGAAAATTTTAGATATTCAAAACAAAGGGAGATGGACTTTGAAAATTTAACATTGAGTCTCAATCAGAGAAGGCGCATGGTGGACAGCAACCCATTCCACAGGAGGTGCCATGCGTTCCTTGCTGATGCCCGCGCTCCCGGCGCTCATTGCCTTGCCCATGGCCGCCAGCCCGGCGGTGCAGGCCAAAGTTGATGCCCTCAACGATGCCTTTGCCGCGGCCATGGTTCGGGGCGATGCGGCCGCCGTGGCTGCCTCCTACACGGAGGATGGTCAACTGTTGTTCTTCAAGGGCACCACCCTCAAGGGCCGGACTGCCATCCAGCAATTCATGACCGGGATGTTGAAGGGCATGAAGGTGCTCTCCATGAAGATCATCTCCGAAGAGATCCACCCCATGGGCGACACCATCCTGGATCAGGGGCACTACGAGATGACCAGCGAGGTCGACGGCAAGGTCGAAACCTCCAAGGCGCGCTACCTCCAGGTGTACAAGAAGGGCAAGGACGGGAAGTACCTCCTGTACCGCGACTGTCCCCTGCCGGACTAGGCAGACGTTCAGCTAGGCCAGCCGCCGCCTGAGTTCCCGGAGCCCATAGGGCTTGGGCATGAGGGAGACCTGGGGCCAGTTCTTGGTGAGGTCGACGGCCTCCCGAAGGAGGCGTCCGGTGGAAATCACCACCGGAAGGTCAGGCCGCAGGCTCCGGATCATGGGCAGGGTGGCGGCCCCGCCCATGCCGGGCATATCCATATCGAGGATGACGAGGACCGGTTCCAGTCCCGCCGTCAGCTTGGCCAGGGCCTCTTCACCCGTCATGGCGAATTCGGGCATGTAGCCCAGGTGGGACAGGATCAGCCCGGTGGCCTGGAGGATGAACTCGTCATCGTCCACCAGGAGGACCGAGGCCTTGGCAGCCGGACCCCGATCGACGCCAAAGCCGGAAGGCCGGAACGGGTTCTGCGCGTTCACAGGGCTTCCTCAGTTGCGAAACCCACGGTTGAAAGTACCTCGAATGAGTTCCGCATCACTTTTTTCTCCCAATTGCGGATTCTCATATGAAGAAGATTGAAGCACTTTCATCCAAATCATGCAGAAAATACCTTGGTTATGATTCTATGTTTATACCTCCCTCGAAAGATGTCGATTCCATTCTCAGATCGAATCTAAATATGTAATAAATAATTATTTATATAAAATATTCGAATGAACGTTCTACAAACCGCTTGAAAACCGGTCTTACTGTGAAGAAAAATTGGAGTGACAGCGGATGGACGAACGAGTCAGGACCCTGCGAAGCCTGGAGCCCAGCAATTCAGGACGCGCCTCCTATCTGGCCATCCTGGAAACCGCCGCGGGGCTCTTCGCGCAATTCCCGGCCCAGGACATCACCTTGCGGGACATCCTCTCGCTCTCCGGAGTCAGCAATCAAACGCTTTACAATTACTTCCCCAGTGGCCGGGACGATATCGCCATCGCGCTCTACGACCGCTTTCAACGAACCATGGTGGATGATTTTAACAACCATATTCAATCGGTTAACTTGGATAAAAACCAGGAACAAGCCACCCTTATCCCTGTTTTAAGCGCCAGCCTTGCGCGCGCCGTCTTCGGCTTCCTCAAGGAAACCTATGCGTTGCAATCAACGCTTTTCAAGTATTTGAGACGCCATAATCTGGCTCTCATAGCCAGTCATGCGGAGGAACTGGAAGAGGCCCTGATGCGGGAGCTGACCTTACATGGCGGCAGCCGTTTTTCGAAGGCGGAACTGCCCCGCATCGTCCGCTTGAGCGTGCACGCCGCTCGGGGCATCGCGGATGACGCCATGGTGAACAAGGATTTTTCCATCGATGAGCTGGAATCGAACGCCAGGAAGCTGGTCCGCTCCCTGTTGGCGACTGGGCTGCAGAGCCACGACGGACCCAGCGGCAGTCATGAATTCCGCTCCGATGCCACCGGGCCCTTCGCCATCGTGGGCGCCCCCATCAGCTCGAGCAAACAGCAGGGGATCCTGGAGCGCATCCTGAAGCGGCAGCGGCGGACCTAGAGCTTTTCCATAAATGATTAGAGCGCGGTCCTCGGCTGCACGGCGGCGTGGGCCAGCAGCAGGCCCATGAGCAGGGCGATGGCCACGAAGAGGGCCTGGAAGGCGGTATCGAGTCCCATCACCAGCTGCTTCTGGATGATGAAGGCAAGACCCTTGAAGCCCAGGCCTCCAGGCACCAGCACCATGAGGCCCGGCAGCAGCGTCACCACCGAGGGGCGACGGCGGAAGCGCGTGTAGAGATTGCTGCCGAGGCCCAGCGCGAAGGCGCCGAGGCCCACGCCGAACTGGGGGCCCAGCAGGACTGCGCCGAAGCGGGTGCCGTAGAAGGCGAGGGCGCAGGCGGCGAAGATGCCTGGCAGGTCCGAGGGCCGCGCCTGGAAGATCACCACGAAGGCCACCGCGGCCAGCAGCAGGGTGGGCAGCAGCGTCCAGGCCGGCAGGGGCAGGGGCGCGCCTTGCAGGGCGCGGTCGAGCAGGGAGGCGGCCAGCCGTTGGCCCAGGGCCACGCCGAAGCCCAGGGACAGGAAGGTCATGGCCGTGTCCACCAGCCGGGCCGTGCCCGCCACCAGGTTGCCCGTGGCCAGCTCGTTCATGGACACCACCAGACGCAGGCCCGGCAGCAGCACGATGAGGCCCGCCAGCGTCAGCACCTGGGGGGACACGTGGGGCAGCCGGTAGGCGGCGGCCAGGGCCAGGAAACCCACGAGGGTGCCGGCCACGGGGTAGACCAGCCGCGCCAGCCCCGCCGTCCTGCCCAGCAGGACTGCCGTGAGACCCACCAGACTGCCCAGCACCGCGGTGAGGGCCATTTCGCGCCAGCCGCCCCCGAAGAACATGGCCGCTGGCGCCGAGCCCAGGCCGAAGCAGAGCACCGTCAGCGGGGCGCCCCAGCGGTCCGGCGCCGCCAGGATTTCGCGCACGCGTTGCCGGGCCGCCGGGGCATCCAGCCGGCCCTCGATGAGGGCATCCGTCGCCTCCTGCAGATCCGACAGCTTGGCCAGGTTCACCTCGCCGGAAGGACTGCGCTGGATGAAGGTCCAGTGCTGCCCACCCATGCCGAGCGATGCGAAGAAGGCCGTGGGCAGGGCGAAGAACTGGCCATCCAGGCCGAGCCGCGCCGAGACGCGGGTGAGTGCATCCTCGAAGCGGTGGGCGGGAATGCCGAAGGCCTGGAAGGCCCGGCCCAGCTCCAGGCAGAGGGCGATCTCCGGTGGCGTCTCGGGCTGACCCGAGATTCCGGGCAGCGCCTGCGCTGGTTGGGAGGGAGTGGTGGGTACTGGCGCTGCCATGCCCCAGGGTAGCGCGTCAGCGGGCAGACTCCTCCGCCAGGGCCAGGCAGGCCGTGAGCCCTGGGGATTCGATGCCGAAGAGGTTCACCAGGCCGGGCACGCCGTGGGCGTTCTCCCGCTGGATGAGGAAGTCCGGAGCCGGCTCGCCAGGCCCATGCAGTTTGGGCCGGATGCCCGCATAGGCCGGCTGGAGGGCATCGTCCGGCAGCCCGGGCCAGTATTTGCGCACCTCCGCGTAGAACCCGCCGGCGCGTCGCGGATCCACCGCGTAGTCCTCGCGGTCCACCCACTCCACGTCGGGCCCGAAGCGGGCCTGGCCGCCCAGGTCCAGCGTGAGATGCACGCCCAGGCCACCTTCGGAGGGCACCGGATACACCAGCCGCGAAAAGGGGGCCGCGCCCCCCAGGCCGTAGTAGTTGCCCTTGGCGAGATGGAGTGGCGGGATGGAATCCGGGCGGATCCCCTCGAAGGCCCGCGCCACGGCCTGGGCCCCGAGCCCCGCGCAGTTGAAGACCCGATCCGCCCGCAAGGTCATGGGTTCCTCGCCACCCACCGACACCTCAAGGCCCTCGGCCCGGCGGCAGCCGCCGAGGACCGGGCTCTTCAGCACCACCGAGGCCCCGGCGGCCTCGGCCTCCCAGCGGAGGTGGCGCATGAGGCCATGGCTGTCCACGATACCGGTGCTGGGGGACAGCAGGGCTGCGACACAACGGAGGCCAGGTTCCAGGTGTTTGACTTCCGCCGGATCCAGCCAGTTCAGGTCCTCCAAGCCGTTGGCCTCGGCCCGGGCCCAGAGCCGCCCCAGGTCCTCGAGCTGGGCCTCCTCCGTGGCCACGATGAGCTTGCCGCAGCGGCGGTGGGCTATCCCATGCGCCCCGCAATAGTCATAAAGCGTCCACTGGCCGGCCACGCAAAGCCGCGCCTTGAGGGAGCCGGTGGGGTAGTAGAGCCCCGCGTGGAGGACCTCGCTGTTGCGGGAGCTGATGCCCGTGCCGATGCGGTCCTCCGCCTCCAGCAGCACCACCTCGAGGCGCTGATACGCCAGGTGCCGGGCCAGGGCCAGGCCCACCACACCAGCCCCGATGACAACGCAGTCCACGCGATCCATGGGTCCATCTTCGCGGCAACGGTGGTTTCTAGGAAGTCTGGGCAAAGACTTCGGTCCACAGATTTCACAGATTCCACAGATGAAATACGGGATAGGAGGCCGGGCGGGGGAGCTGGCAGGCACTGAATCTGTGTCATCTGTGTAATCTGTGGATTCCGCTTTTCCCTTTCCTGGATGCCCTCATGTCCACCCCCATGCTGCAGCAGATCGCCGGCCTCAAGCGCGAGGCGGGGGATGCTGTATTGCTGACGCGCATGGGGGACTTCTACGAGATCCTGGGCGAGGATGCCATCCGCGCCGCGCCGGTGCTGGAGATTGCGCTGACGCTGCGGGGCAAGGGCTCCGAATCCGAAACGCCCATGTGCGGCGTGCCCCACTTCGCCTTGGAATCCTACCTGCCCAAGCTGCTGGCGGCGGGCTACTCCGCGGCCATCGCTGAACCCACGGCCAAGGCCGAGGACGTGAAGGGCCTGCTGCCCCGGGCCATCCGCCGCATCATCACCCCCGGCACCTGGCTGGATGACGATGCCCGTTGGCTCTGCGCCCTGCATCAGGTCGGCAGTACCTGGGGCCTGGCCCTGCTGCAACTGGCCTCGGGCGCCCTGCGGGTGCTGCCCGGCGAAGGTCGCGAAGCCCTGCTGGCCACCCTGGAGCGGCTGGGCCCGCAGGAATTGATCCTGGCCGAGGGCGCGGAGGACATCGCCGATCTCGAAGCCGCCCGCACCCGGTTGCCCGCCTGGCGCTTCGAGGCCTCCCGCGCGAAGCAGCAGGTGCTGGCCTTCTTCGGCTGGCAGCACCTCGAAGGCGTGGGCCTCGATCCCTACCCGGCGGCGTTGGGCGCCCTGGCGGCCCTGCTGGATCACGTGGAGGCCACGCAGAAGGGCCGTCCCGCGCACCTGCAGGGCGTGAGCCTGGAACTGGGCGCCTCGGGCCCCCTGCTGGACGCCACCAGTGCCCGCCACCTCGAAGTCTTCGCCAACGGTCTGGATGGTGGGCGCGGCGGCACCCTCTTCGCCCTGCTGGATCAGTGCCGCACCCGCCTGGGCACGCGCCTGCTGAAGGCCTGGCTGGAGCAGCCCCTGCGCGAGCGCAGCAACCTGGAGCGCCGCTGGTCCCAGGTGGCATGGCTCACGGAGGACCGTCGCCGCACGCCCATCCAGTCGCTGCTGTCGCAGGTGCCGGACCTGGACCGCCTGCTGGGCCGCGTGGCTCTGGGCCTCGCCACGCCGCCGGAGCTGGCGCAGCTGCGCGAGGGCCTGGCCGTGCTCCAGAAATTGCCCTCGCGCCTGCTCGATGAAGGCTGGGCCACGGAGGTGGCGGACCTGGGCCTGTGGCGAGATGACACGCCGCTCTGTGCTGTTTTACTCACGGAACTTCAGCACGACCTTGCTGAAGCGCCCCCGCTGGATCTGGAGAAGGGCGGCGTCATTCGCGAGGGCGTGGATGCGGAGCTGGATGCCGTGCGCCGCCTGGCTCGCGATGCCAAGCAGGTGATGCTGGAGCTGGAAGAAGAGGAACGTGCCGCCTCGGGCATCAACAGCCTGAAGATCAAGTACAACCGGGTGTTTGGGTACTATTTCGAGATCACGAAAGCGAACCTGGGCGCCGTGCCGGTGCACTTCCTCCGCAAGCAGACCCTGGCCAACGCCGAGCGCTTCACCACGGAAAAGCTGGTGGCCTTCGAGCAGCGGCTGCTGAGTGCCGAAAGCGATCAGACTCGGCTCGAGACGACGCAGTTCCAGCGCCTGCTGGCCCTGGTGCTGGAGCATCGGGCCGATCTCACGCGGCTGGCCCGCGCCGTGGCCACGCTGGACGTGCTGGCGGCCCTGGCGGAGCGGGCGCGGTTGTCCGGCTGGACGCGCCCGGAACTGGGCGAAGACCGCGAACTGGTGCTGGCCGCGGCCCGCCACCCCATGCTGGAAGCGCGCCTGGGCCGCGAGTGCATCCCCAACGACCTGCAGTTCAGCGCGGCCCAACCCATGGCCGTCGTGACGGGCCCCAACATGGGCGGCAAATCCACCTTCCTGCGCACCTCGGCCCTGCTGGTGGTGCTGGCCCAGACCGGCTCCTTCGTGCCCGCGGAGCTCATGCGCTTCGGGCTGGTGGATCGCATCTTCACCCGCATCGGAGCTTCCGATCAGTTGGCCAAAGGCCAGTCCACCTTCATGGTGGAGATGACAGAGACCGCGCGGATCCTCAACCAGACCACGGCCGCGAGCCTGGTGATCCTGGACGAGATCGGCCGCGGCACCTCCACCCGCGATGGTCTGGCCCTCGCGGAAGCCATCGCCCTGTTCCTCCGCGACCTCAAGGGAGGGGCCCCGCGCACCCTCTTCGCCACGCACTACTTCGAGATGACCAAACTGGCAGAGGATTCGCGCATCCAGAACCTCCATGTGGAAGTGCAGGAGTGGGAGGAGCAGCTTCACTTCCTCCACCGCGTGGCGCCGGGCCCCGCGGACCGTAGCTACGGCATCCAAGTGGCGCGGCTGGCGGGCCTGCCGAAATCCGTCATCCAGAAAGCCCAGCGACTGCTGGCTCAGGCACCGGAAGCGCCGCCCCGGGCGCCCATGCCCAGTCAACCTGCCTTGCCCATGTTCGAGGTAGAAGCCGACACCCTGCGGGCGGAACTGGAGGCCCTGGACCTGAACCGCATGACGCCGCTGGAGGCCCTCAACTGGATCGCGGGAAAACGCTCATGAGCGCGCCTGACCAGCCCATGCGCCGTCGCGACCGGGAACTGGACGGGGCCGAGACCCTGCGCCTGCTGGCGGAAGCCGAGTGGGGCGTGCTGGCCACGGTGGATGCGGCGGGCTGGCCCTACGCCGTGCCCGTGAACCATGCGGTGGTGGACGGAGCGCTCATCATCCACTGCGCCACCGTAGGCCACAAGCTTGCCAACCTGGCCAGCAATCCGCAGGTCTCCTACTGCGTCGTCACCCAGGCGGAAACCCTGCCCCTGGAGCTGGCCACGCGCTATGCCAGCGTCATCGTGTTCGGCCGGGCGGAGCTGCTCGAAGGCGAGGTGGAGAAGCGCGCCGCGCTCCGGGCCCTGGGCCTCCGCTTCGCCGCGGAGCATCCCGCGGCGGTGGAGCACGCCATCGACAAGGATCTGTTCCGCACAGCGGTGCTGCGCATCCACATCGAGCGGGCCACGGGGAAGGCACGACGCTGAACGGCAGGTCAGAATTGCAGATCAGAACGGCAGGCCCATGCGCCGGAGCTCGGCCATGAGCATCACCGGATTGGTGTAGTGCAGGGTCTGGAGATGGGCCGCCTGGGCCGCATCCAGGCCAGCGGCATCCTGCTGGATGAGCAGGCAGGTTTCGGGGGCCAGCCCCAGCCTTGAAGCCCCCGCCAGGAGGACGGCTTTGTCCGGAAGCCTCGCCCCGGCTTCGCAGGAGAGGGCCTCGGCGCTGAAGAGGTCGGCAATGCCGAGCTGGGCGAAGCCCTGGGTCCGCATCCAAGGCGCGGCATTGCCCACCAGGGCCACGGGCTGGTGCGCCTTCAGACGGGCCGCCAGTTGCACCAGGGCGGGCACCGGCTGGAAGGTGGCCAGGTAGGCCCGGGCCAGCTCCTCATCGGGCAGGGCCGAGCCGGCCCAGGCCGTCAGCTCCTTGTGGAACCGCTCCAGATCCCAGGCCCCGGCTTCCAGTTCCCGCAAGAGTCCCGGGTTTTCCCAGAGGGCGGCCTGGACCTCGGCTTCCGCCCTGCCGCTGCGCTGCGCCACCGCTATGAGCAGTGGGGCCGGGTGCCTGGTACAGAACACAACATCCAGGGCGAACAGGATGCCCTCGATGGGGGTGGTCGGCAGTGCCTTCTTGAGGAAGGGGACGTAGTCCTGGTCGGATTTCGTGATGTGCTCGAGGTACCAGTGCTTGAGGAAGTCCAGCGTCGCATCCACCACCCGGCGGTCGTGGGGATCAAAGTTCTGACTCAGTTCCGCCACCCGGGCCACAAAGGCAACGTGCTCCTGCCGGTGCTGGGCCAGCTTGGGGTAGCCCGCGGCCTGCATGTAGCGCTCTTCGCTGCTGAAGTGGGTGGCGGCGTAGTCGCCGAGAGCCCGGAAGAGATGCTCCACCTGTTCGGGCTTGCGACGCCCATCCATCAGGTCGATCAATTCGTTGAGCAGATCCAGTAGGCCGTGATGCTGCGCGTCGATCTCCCGGAAATTGATGTTGTAGCGATCCTTCCACTGGATGTGGGCCATGGTCTTCCTTAGAGGAAACCGTCCTGGCTTCTCATCGGAGGCACCCGGCCGGAAGTCCAATTCCGCCTAGCGCCTGCTAGGACAGCGCGCCCACGCCCCCCAGCAAGGCGGCCCCCGCCAGCCACCAGAGGGGGTTCTTCCGGGAACGGTAGGACAGCACCGCGCTGATGGCCGCGATGGCCAGGAGGGGCCAGCGGGTGCCCGTGGCCTGCACCAGCAG